>JBIILZ010000085.1:0-17150 GCA_044338255.1 Planctomycetota bacterium
GGCCACGGCAGCATTGGCTGTTCGACAGCGTCGGCAGTACGAGAGACGTGGAGCGTACAGGGCGCCCGTATGGCCGGGGCGGCCGGCTATGTCCAACAGTCCTGGGCAAAGCCCGGCGCTGCTTTAAATCTCACCCACGTGTGAGTATTCTTGATCAAATTGCGATAGAGGCCGGCGTTTCGGCGATGACGGTGGCCCGGGTTCTCAAGGGCGATCGGGTTTACGCACGGCCCAGTGCTGCGCAGCGTGCCGCGCGCATCATGGCCATTGCCGAACGGCTCGATTACCGCCCCAACCAGGCCGCGAAAGCCGTCCGGACCGGGCGCTTCGGGGTGATCGCCTTGATCGTCCCTGGAGCAATCGAGGGGCGACATCTGCCGGTCGACCTTCTTGATGGGATCCTCGCCGAAACCGAGGCCCGTGAGCTGCATCTCGCGATCGCCCGTGAGCCGCTGCCGGGCGGGGTGCCGGCGCGACTGTGGCGCGAACGATCCGTCGACGGAGTGCTGGTCATCGGCGCCACCAGGCTGGTCCTGGGTTTGTCGGCGCTGCCGCACGTGACCCTGGGAGTCGTCCAGGCGCAAGCGAGCGTCTTCCCCGATGATGTCGCGGCCGGTCGGCAGGCCACGACCTTCCTGCGTCACCTCGGACATCGGAACATCGCCTATGTCGTCAGTCGGGTTGGCGAGGTTGCCCGCGAACGCGGCTACCGCGAAGGTCTCGCCGGTGGCCTGCCACACCTCATCACGCCTGAGAGCGACGATCATCACGTCTGGGCACGGGTCCTGCTGACCAACCTTGATCGTCCGACCGCGGTTGTCTGCGGCTCCACGGTGGATGCTCTGAGCTTGTTGCGGATCGCGGCGGAACTCGGGATTGCCGTGCCGCAGGCGTTGTCGCTGATCGCCATCGACTCGGTTGTAGTCGATGTCCATGCCAGCGCTGGTCCGACGCGTATGGCTCTGCCATTTCGTCAGGTTGGCTGCCTGGGCGTGACCCAGCTCATCGCCCGCATGATCGAGCCGGGGGTGGCGCTGCCTTCGATTGGTGTGCCCTATGAGCTGCGCGACGCCGGGACCTGTGCCCCGCCGCCCTGAGCGAAGATTCTTATTCGGCCAAAAAATTGAACCGACGTACCGTGATGGTACGTCGGTCGAAAGTCCAACGTTGGGCTCGTCGCTGCCTGCCGAAGCAGGCGGCGGGAGATCAGTGACGGACTTTGAGAGCGCGCTCAGCTTCGGCGCGTTCGCCTTGGATGCGCTTCTCAAGCTTACGATATTCGCGGCGCTTCTTCTCGCTCGGCTTATCGTAGAACATGTTCTTCTTGATGTCTTTGGTGAGACCTTCTTTTTCGCAACGCTTCTTGAAGCGGCGGAGGGTCTTTTCTAAGGGCTCGCCATTACGGGCTTCGACGCGGATCATGCAGTGATCGTCCTTCAAGTGGGGAGGCGGATGCTAACAACAGGGCTTCGATGGCAAGCCTCGATCCCGGAGTGGGACGGATGTAAGTGGTCAGCAGGGGTTTGGGGGCTGCGAAGCCCCCGATTGAAGAGCAGGAACTTGCGGATTTTGCGGAAAATGGCGCGCAAGCGCCCCGCAAAAGCTGCAAGAGACTTAACAGGCTCTCGCCTGTTAAGTCGTTTCCATGCCGCGTGCCATGAGGATCTTGCCGGAGCGCACCAGTTCGACGATGGTGAATGGCTTGAGCAGGCCGATGAAGGCATCGAGTTTGTCGCTCTCGCCTTCGACGCGGATGATCAGTGATTCGGCGCCATAATCGACGATCTTGGCCTTGTAGTGCTCGGCGATCTGGAGGATCTCGGTGCGCTCCTTGAGGCTCGCCTTGAGCTTGACCAGGGCGAGTTCGCTTTCGATCACGCTCTGACCGGTGTGGTCGAGGGCGTGCACGACGTCGATCAGCTTTTCGAGCTGCTTGACGATCTGCTCGAGATTTTCCGGATCACCTGAGCAGGTGATGGTCATGCGCGAAAATTCGCCGGGCTGACCGCCGAATTCGGGGACCGACAAGGCTGGTGAGACCACCAGCGATTCGATGTTGTAGGCGCGACGTGCGAAGACCAGCGAGACGCGGCAGAGCACGCCGGGCTTGTTGCGGACGAGGAGCGAAATGGTGTGGAGAGCAGGAGGTGCAAGGAGCATGTGGATATCGGATGAAAGGGGGTGGGAAAAGGACCGGTGGCAACCATCAGGTCGAGCCGGTGGGCTTCTCCATCTTCGCTCTCGGCTTCTCGATGATCATACCGGTCAAGGGGGCGCCGGGAGGAATCATCGGGAAGACGTTGTCTTCCTTGACCACTTCCGCTTCGAGGATGCACGGCCCCTTGTTGTAGGCCATCGCCCACTTGATGGCCTTGTCCATGTCGCCAGCCCGCTTCACGCGCTTGCCGGGGATGCCATAGGCTTCGCCGAGCTTGATGAAATCAGGATTGCCTTCGAGATCGGCGCCTGAGCTGCGATTGTCGAAGAACAGCTCCTGCCATTGGCGGATCATGCCCAGGTAGCTGTTGTTGATGATGAGGATCTTCACCGGGACCTTCTGCAGGGCGGCGGTGGCGAGCTCGCACAACGTCATCTGGAAGCCGCCGTCACCGACGATGCACCAGGTCGGTTTGCCGGTGGCCATCGCCGCCCCGATCGCAGCGGGAAAGCCGAAGCCCATGGTGCCGGCGCCACCTGACGACAGCCAATAGCGATTCTTGGTGGTCAGGCAGAACTGCGCCGCCCACATCTGATGCTGGCCAACGTCGGTAGTGATGATGCAGTCACGCCCCCCGAGCTTGTCCAGGCGATCGAGTACGTATTGCGCGCGCAGGCCGCCTTTTTTCGCGTATTTCAGCGGGTACTGCTTGCGCCAGGCGGTACATTCCTTGAGCCAGTCGGCGCTGTCGCACTTGCTGACCAAGGGCACCAGGTCTTCGACCACCAAGCGCGCGTCACCCGCGAGACTGACATCTGGACGGATGATCTTGCCGAACTCGGCGACGTCGATGTCGATGTGGATCTTGATCGCATCCTTGCAGAACTCGCTGAGCTTGCCGGTGATGCGATCGTCCCAGCGGGCGCCGATGGCGATGATCGCGTCGCAGTAGGCGACAGCTTTGTTAGCGTAGGCCGTACCGTGCATGCCGAGCATGCCCAAGTGGTGCGGCAGGTCTTCGGAAACTGCGCCCTTGCCGAGCAGGGTGTTGACGATCGGCGCGCCCATCTTTTCCGCCAGCTGCATGATCGCTTTGCCGGCATTGCTGATGACCGCGCCTTGACCGACGTAGAGCACCGGACGCTTGGCCTTGGCCAGCATCGCGGCGGCTTTTTTCAGCAAGTCGGTCTCGGCCCGGCCGGGAATGACATAGCCTGGCAGATTGACGCTGTCGACCATCGCGGCGGTGCACGGACCCTGGGTGATGTCCTTCGGCAAGTCGATCAGCACCGGACCTGGACGACCGGTGGTGGCGATGTGGAAGGCTTCCTTCATCACGCGCGGAATGTCGGCGGCATCCTTGACCAGGTAGCTGTGCTTGACCACCGGATAGGTGATGCCGGTGACGTCGGCTTCTTGAAAGGCGTCCTTGCCGAGCATCGAGGTGATGGTCTGGCCGGTGAGGACGATCATCGGCACCGAGTCCATCAGCGCCGTCAGCAGACCGGTGACGCAGTTGGTCGCGCCCGGACCAGAGGTAACGAGGACCACGCCGGGTTTGCCCGTGGCGCGGGCGAAGCCATCGGCCATGTGCGTCGCGCCCTGTTCATGGCGAACGAGGACGAACTTGATCTTAGAGTCGACCAAAGCATCGAAGATCGGCATCGCTGCGCCGCCCGAATAGCCGTAAATAACCTCGACGCCTTCGCGTTCGAGGCAACGCATGACCATTTCGCCGCCAGTAAGAACCTTCTGATCCATGTTCGACTCCTATTGTCTATCTTCGGATGCGGTCTGCGCTCTAAGTCGAGCGTGAGTGTGCATCTGAGGCCGGGGTGTCCAGCAGAGGCCGGCGATCATGAAGATAAAAACCGAAAGTCAAAGGGTGTTGCGGATCGACGGGGTTCAACTTGTAGAATAGAAGGCTAACTTGCTGAATTTTTAATTTCCTTGGCCCCAACTGACACTTCTGAGGCACTAAATCGACCGAAGCTAGCCTTGAAGGCCTCTGAAAGGTGCTCTGGGCCGTCCCTCAGCTGTGGATCATCCCGAAAAAGACTTCGGCATTCGCCAATTCGTCCTCTGCGGCGCTAAAACACACCGGTAGGTCATCGGAACTGAGGGCTAAGATGCGCAAAGCGCGCTGATCGAGGCTGGGCATGGCGTGATCACCCCCATTTCCGATCAATAAGGCCCTCGCCAGGATATCGGCGAGGTGCAAACAGGCGGCCCAAGCCTGATAAGGCCCGTCCGCACGTTCAAGATCATGGTGAGCGCTGATGGCCGTGCGGAATTCGATGGGCAAGGACCAGTGGCTGCACAGAAAACCGCCCACCGCCGCATGATCGCAGCCCAATTCGAGAGTTTCCGCTGACCGGATGAGCCCGCCGTCGCGGGCGACCCGCGCGCGCACCAGGGCGTAGCTCTCGGGGAGGTGCTCGGCCAAGGCCAGCTTGCCGATGTCGTGCAAGAGACCCATGACGAAGGCATCATCCGCCGGCGTCAGGCCGGCGAGGCGGGCAATCGCTCGGGCGGCGCAGGCGACGCCCAGGGAATGAAGCCAGAATGGCCGGGCTTCGATGATCGGAAACGAGGTGAAGATCGAGGCTTTCAGGGTGATCGCACGTACGGTCGATAAACCGAGCAGGACCACCGCCTGCTGCGGCGAGCGCACCGGCTCGCGCGGCGCATAGAAAGCACTGTTCGCCAGGCGCAGGACGCGGGCGGTCAGGGCCTGATCATGTCCGAGCAGATCGGCGATCTCGGCGGCGCTGACATCCGGGGAGTTGAAGCGGCGGCCGAGCGCGCTGACCACGGCTGGCAGGGTCGGCAAGCCGGTTACTCCGCGCAGGCAATCGATGACGGCGGCTTCGCCAAAGGGACGATACGCGGCCTGATTCATCGCCGACCTTGACGATAGCGCACGTGACAGGCCTCGGCATGCGCTAATGCGGCACTAAAAAGCGGATGCATTGCCGGTTCATCGGCGGTGGCCCCGAACAGCGCGGTCAATTCCGCGGCCGCTTGGGGTCCGAAGCGATCAAGGTGTTCCGGAGCCTGCGGCAAGGGTTCGCCGAGGCGCACACAGAGCACGCCATCGAGGCCTTGCGTGGTTAGGCGCATTGCCAGCTCACGCGATAAAGGGGTTCCCGCCGGAGCGAGCATAGTACCGCTATAGGACCGCGCCGGGCGGGCCAGCACCCAGCCGGGCTGCCATTGGTCGAGGCGGTGGAGTTCCATGGAGTGAGTATGCCTCACAAAACCAGACCGCGCTATTGCCGTGAAAAAGCCCCTGGAAAAGCCTCTAAAAAATGCGCCGAGCCAGGGCCCGCTTACTTGCCCTGATAGAGCCGGGCAGCGAGGATTTCGGGCAGGCCGACGGCACGGATCTTGTTGGCGGCGGCATCGATGTCGTAATCGAGCCGGTTGATGGTCACGGCGGCGGTGGCGGTATCGAACACCGCAAACGAGGCTTTGTTGTTCTCATCGCGCGGCTGGCCCACCGAGCCGGCATTGACGATCATCGCCAGATCAGTGTCGACGGGCATTTCCGGATCGAGCGTGTAGGTGATGGGATCGGTATCGAAGAAGCCCACCGGCACGTGCGAATGGCCGAGGAAACCCAGGCGCGCGCCCATCTTCTTCAGGGCTTCGAAGCTCTGCTGAGCGTCGAATACCGTCTGGATGTAGTTGAAGGCTTCCGGCTGATGGAAGGTGCCATGGGCCACCGCGCAGTGTTCATAGGTGATGGTCAGCGGCAGATTCGCCAGCCATTCCTTCTGATCGGGAGCCAATTGTTCGCGCGTCCACAGGGCGGCGGCCTTGGCGTAGGCATTGAACATGTCGATCGAGAGCTTGCCGACCGCCGCCCAATCATGATTGCCGGCGATCACATCGCATTTGAGGTCGCGGATCATGTTCAGGCATTGGACCGGCTCGGCCCCATATCCGACCACGTCACCGAGGCAGATGATCTTATCGATCTGCTGTTCTTTAATGGAATTCAGGATAACCGTGAGGGCCTCGGTGTTGCCATGAATATCACCGAGCAAGGCGTAGCGCACAGTCTGAACTCCTGGGGACGCTTAAGGGATATCCTGCCGTTGGAACACAGACAGTCCCACCAGCATGCATCCTGCGGTAAACAATAGGGTGTAAAGGGCGGTCGAGCCGACATAGGTCCAGGATACCGACTGCCCGGTAAGTTGAATCGCATCATCGACGTTGTAAATGGCGAGGGCGGGAATCACCACCGCGCCCATCAGCTTCATGCCGGCGAGGACGTGGCCAACCACGAAGATCGCGAAACACACGAGAATATTCGCCACCAGCGCCAAGCGCAGGGCGAGCACGGCGGCGAGGCAGGCCATCACCCCGCCATGCAGGAAGCCCAAGGCGTGGGCGATGAGGATCGGCTGCCAGGGCACGGCCACGGCGTCGCTGGCGTCGTGGCTGGCGAAGGCGTCCTCGAAACCACTACGCCCGCCGAGCCATAGCAGACCGGCATGCGCCGCCATCACCACCAGGCCAGAGGCCACCACCGTCAGCCAGATGCCCAGGGCCTTGCCGACCAGAAAGGTGCCGCGCCCGAGCGGTTTCGCGAACAAGGTCAGGGCGGTGCGGCTGGCCAATTCGTCGTGCACGCTCTGGCTGACTCCGACCACCGCTAGGAACAGGCCGTTGATCACCGTCACCGCCACGCCGGCGGTGGCCAGCATGCGCAGGCGGTCCTCGGTTTCGAAATTGAACATTCCGAACAGATAGCTCATCGCCAGCAAGCCCAGCGAAACGCCGGTCATCAACCAGGTTACGGGTTGACGCAGGGCGTCAGCGACGGTCATCCGAGTAAGTGCGAGGAGTGCCATGGACCTGGGCATTGAATCGTCATCTTGGCTTACGTCAAAGGCTGTACCCGACGGATACGTACGTTTTGCGAACGGATTTTTTACTAGCTAATACGTTTAAATTCGGCAACGCACAGGAAACGCCGGCGAGTCCAGTGCCTATGCGGTATACTGGGGAGTGGAACCCCGCCTGCAGATCGCTGCTGATGGCCTGACGGCGGTACTGTACCTGCCCGCCGAAGTGCATCTGTCGCTCGCCGCCTTGAAGTCCCTGCTCACCGCCGCCGGCGTCCATGTCGGGCTCGAACCCGGGGCGCTCTTCGCCGCCACCCGGGCGGCTCCCGAAGAACGCGCCCTGGTGGTCGCGCATGGCCTGCTGCCGAAGCATGGCGCCGACGGCTGGATCGCGTTGCTCGTTGATGAACCGCTGGCGGTCTACGGCGAAGGCACCGTCGATCTCCATGAGCTGCATCACTTCCGCGAAATCAGCGCGGGCACGCCGGTAGCGCGGCTGATGCCCCCGGGCGCGGGCACGCCGGGCTGCGATGTGCGCGGCAATGCCCTTCCCGCCAAGCCCGGACGGGAGGTGGAATTCGGCGCCCTGCTCGGCCCCGGCAATCTCATCGACGAACATGATCCGTCCTTGGCGCGCGCCGCTGAAAGCGGCATCTATCAGCGCTTCACGCGCGGCGGGAAGAACTTCGTGCAGATCATGCACGAGGTCACCGTTCCCGGCGACGTCGACATGACCATCGGCAACATCAGCAGCCACTATCCGGTGGTCGTGCGCGGCGATGTCCATGCGACGTTTTCGCTCAAGAGTCAGAAGGAGATCACCATCATCGGCTCCGTCGAGGATGCGCGCATCTCGGCGCGCGGCGACCTGATCGTCAAGGGCGGCATCCTCCAAGGCACCACCCGCGTCAAGGCCCACGGCGATGTCCACGCCCGTCACATCGAATCGCGGGAGGTCAAGGCGCGCAACGTATACGTTGATTTCGCCATCCATTTTGCACAGATCCGCGCCACTGGCGACGTCGCCGCCAAGGAGATCATCGGCGGCCAAGTCCTGGCCGCGGGCTCGCTGACCTGCGATGTGCTCGGCGATCCCGATGGCCGGCCGACCATTGTCCAGGTCGGCGTCGATCCCTTTTCGGAAGCGTTGCTGACCTGGGCCCAGGTCCGTGGCGGCCATCTCGATGCCGAGATGCTGGCCATGCGCGAACGCTGCCGCCTGTTGGCGCATCGGGTGCAGACCCAGATCTCCGCCGGCGATGATCACACCAGCGAAGACCACGCCCTGCGTCATGCCTTGGCCGAGCTCGCGGATCTCCAGCACACGGTTGAGCGTTGCCGGCGCATCATCTCCGCCCATCCCGATCAGGCCGCGCATGCTGAGATCCTGGTCTCGGCGGCACGCATCGTGGTCCGGCGGATGATCAACCCCGGCGTCATCCTGCGCATCGGCAACGGCGCCGAATTGGCCATCACCCTTCCACGTCTCGGCGCGACCTTCTATCGCGCCGAGAACCGGATCTGGGAGCTCAAGAATTGAGCCCCGGGAGCGCCGGGCACCAGCCCGGCTCGCAAGACCTCAGCGCACAAAGGTCCCCCGAGAATCAGCCCAGATCCCGCGTATACTGGATGAAGCCCGAATTCTTGGCCACGCGATCATACAATGCTTGAGCGGTTTTATTGGTCTCGTGCGTGACCCAATACAGACGCGAGGCCTGCGCCGCTCGCGCCGCGTCGGCGACGGCGGCGATCATCGCCGCGCCGGCGCCCCTTCCGCGGGCACTGGCGCTGGTGAAGAGATCCTCGAGATAGCACACCGGGCCGATCGACCACGACGAGAGATGGAACTGATAGGTGGCGAATCCGATCAGCTGTTCGACTTTGCCGTCGGCACCGTCGGCAAAGGCCCCGAGCACGAACATCGGCATCACCGGATCATGGAACCGCCGCCAGGTCTCGGCAGTCACGGCCGCCGGTACGTCGGCTTGATAAAACGTATTGTAGCCGGCCCACAGCGGCAGCCAGGCGGCGTGGTCGGCGAGAGTCAGGGGGCGGATGGTCAGTGAGGTGCTCATGGTCTCAGAACTTGCGCGCCAAGGGAAAACGCCGACCGGTACCGAAGGCCTTCGCCGAGACGCGCAGATTCGGGGCGGCCTGCCGGCGCTTGAATTCGTTGAGCTCGACCAAACGCACGATGCGCTGCACCAGCGCCGCGTCGTCTCCGCATTGGACGATACGGTCCGGGCTCCAGCCTTCATCGAGGTAGCGTTTTAGAATCCGGTCGAGGACCTCGTACGGCGGCAGGCTGTCCTGATCGGTCTGATTCTCGCGCAGTTCGGCGGAGGGCACCTTGGTGATCGACGCCGTGGGGATGCGCTCGGCGCCGGCCCGGGCATTGATCCAGCGGGCGAGGTCCCAGACCTGGGTCTTGTAGAGATCACCGATCGGCGCCAAGCCGCCATTCATGTCGCCGTAGATGGTGCAGTAACCGGTGGCGAGCTCGCTCTTGTTGCCGGTGGTCAGGGCCATGGCGTGGAGCTTGTTGGCCACCGCCATGACCATCACCCCACGCAGCCGCGATTGCAGGTTCTCTTCGGCGACGCCGCTGGGAATGCCGGCGAAGATCGGCTGCAGTTCGGCGAGGACCGCGGCATTGACGGCGCTAATGGGCACGAGGTGGGTGCGGATGCCCAAGATCTTGGCGAGGTCCTCGGCATCGCTGATGCTGCCGGGACTCGAATACGGCCCAGGCATGAGCAGGCCGATCACCGCGTCCTTGCCCAGGGCATCGACGGCGAGGGCCGCCACCAGCGCCGAATCGATGCCCCCGGACAGACCGAGGACGACGCGGTTCTGTTTGGTCTTGGCGCAATAATCGCGGATGCCGAGGACCAGCGCCGCGTGCAGATCGGCGCTATCGCCATCGTGATCGGCGGGCGGCGTACGCAGCAGGTGGGCGGTGGGCGAGACCGGCTGCAAACCGGTGGGGATGTCGATCACCCCGACGCCGGTCTGCCAGCGCGGTACAGCCGCCAGCCAGCGGCCATCGGGGAGGGCGGCACCGCTGTCGCCATCGAAGAGCAGGTCGTCCTGACCGCCGACCTGGTTGGCGTAGATCACCGGCACCTGCGCGCGGCGGGCGACGCCGCCAACGACGCGCCGGCGGACCTCCGACTTGCCGAGGTGATACGGCGACGCCGAGCAGTTGACGATGACATCGCAGTGCTCGGCGAGATCGCCGACGGGATCCTGGTGATAGCGTAGGCCGATGCCGATCTCGCCGTCGACGAAAGCCTGGTTCCAGATGTCCTCGCACACCGTCAGGCCGACGCGCACGCCGGCGATGGTCAACACGCAGGGATCGCTGCCGGGACGGAAATAGCGGCCTTCGTCGAAGACGTCATAGGTCGGTAGCAGGCGCTTGTGGTAGGTCGCGCGGACCTCGCCGCGCTCAAGTACGGCAACGGCATTAGCGAGATTCGGGCCCATTCCCGGTTCGAGCGGCTCGACGCAGCCGACGATGCACGGCAGGGGTAGGCCCTTGGCGACCTTCTGCAGCAGCTCCCATTGCTGCTGCACGAACCACGGCCGTTCGAGCAGATCGCGGGGCGGATAGCCACCGACCATCGCCAGCTCCGGGAACACCAGCATCTGCGCGCCGGCGGCCTTGGCCTGCTGGGCGGACTCGCGGATGGCGGCGGCGGCGCCGTCGAGATCGGCGATGATGAGGTTGAGCTGGGCGATGGCGACTTTCATGGGGAGACTTTCATGGGCAGGCAAGGATGGCGTGCATCCTACCGACGGAAAGCGGCACCACTCGGCAGTCCAGTCCAGTCCGATTCAACCGAGCAGAGCGCGGGCTTCGGCGATAAAGGTGTCGGCCAAGGTCGTCAGTTCGGCCGGGGTAGTTTGCCAGCCGATCGAGATGCGGATGACGCTGCGTGCGAGCTCGGGCGCGACGCCGAGGGCGGCGATGACGTGGCTGGGTTCGCCACGGCCGGCCATGCACGCGGCGCCCACCGACACCGCGATGCCACGCAGATCGAGGCGCTGCACGAGGATCTCGTTGTGCAGGCCGGGATGGCCGAGGCTCAGGGTATTGGCCAAGCGCGGCGCGCCGTAGCCGATCCAGGCGGCGGCGGGTAAGGCGTGGCGGATCTGCGCGAAACAGTCTTCAAGCAGCTGACGCTGGCGCTGGTCCTGATGCGGGTGATCGGCGACGGCTTCGTTGAGGGCGGCGGCCATCGCCGCAGCCAGCGCTGGGTCTTCGGTGCCGCTGCGGCGATCCTGCTGCTGGCGGCCACCGCGCAGCAGCGGTTCGAGGCGCACGCCGTTGCGCACCCAGAGCAGGCCGCAGCCTTTCGGTGCCCCGAACTTATGCCCGGCGATGCTCACCAGATCGGCGCCGAGGCTGGCGATGTCGAGCTCGGACTTGCCGGTGCCCTGGCAAGCATCGACGAGGATCCGTGCCTGCGGCGCGCGCTGCCGGATCGCCTGGCAGAGGCGCGGCAGATCTTGGCGGATGCCGGTCTCGTTATTGGCGAACTGGCAGGCGACGAGCGCGGTATCCGCCGCCAGCTCATCGAGCTGGATCTGTCCGTGCGCATCCACCGCCAGCTTGTCGGCCTGCTTGTCGGCCTGGGCAGCGGCGCGCAGGATCGAGCTGTGTTCGACGGCACTGACCGCGACTGGTCCATGGGCTTGGGCGATGGCCAGGGCATTGGCCTCGGTGCCGCCGCTGGTCAGCACCAGTTCGCTGGCCTTGACCGCGAGTAGCCGGGCGAGCGTGCGCTTGGCCTCATCGAGCACATGGCGCGCCTGCTGGCCGAGGCTGTGGATCGATCCGGGATTGGCCCACGCCTGATCCTGGGCTGCCAGCCACGCGGCGCGGGCGACCGGACGCAACGGGGAGGTGGCATTCCAGTCGCAATAGATCATGGCCCCTCGCAGAAAGTCATAGCCCCTCGCAAAAAGTTATGACCACTCGCAAAAGTCATCGCCGTCAGGCTCCGGCGCGCTCAAGCAGCAGGCTGGCGAGGACATCGTGCGGGCCGAGCGCTTGGCCGCAGCTGACGCTGATCCAAGGATGGGCGAGCAGCGCCTCGCGCACCAGCGCCGGCACGTCTTCCCGGCTGTGGCGGCCATCGGAGAGAAAATACATCAGCACGCGGATCTCGGTGGCGCCGCTGGCGATGAGCTGGTCGAGACCGTCGGCGATGGTCGGCGCGGCGATCTCCATGTGCACCGCCGCAACCACCGCCGCCGGGCGCAGGGCCTTCACCCGCCGCGCCATGTCCTCGAGCTGGGCATTGGATTCGGCACGCCGTGAACCGTGATCGACAAGCAGTAGACCGAGCATGGCTTACTCCGGCCGCATGGTGGGGAAGAGGATCACGTCGCGGATGTTGGTCTGGCCGGTGAAGAGCATGATCAGGCGATCGATACCGATGCCCTGGCCGCCGCATACCGGCAGGCCGTGATCGAGGGCGGTGCAGAAGTCGTGATCGACCATGCCGTCGAGTACCCCGGCCTCGTCATCCTGGGCGGCCTTGGCTTCGGCGGCCTGCTCGCTGAGGCGCTGGCGCTGGATGTCGGGGTCATTGAGTTCGCTATAGGCGTTGCCGACCTCCATGCGCGCCATGAACAGCTCGAAGCGCAGGGTGCGCGACGGATCGTTGGGGTGGGCCTTGCACAACGGGGTCAGCCAGGTCGGCTGATCGGTGATGAAGGTCGGCTGGATGAGGTGCGGCTCGACGACTTCTTCCCAGACTTCATTGGCCAGGCGATCGTAGGTCGGGTACTCGTCGAGCTTGAGCCCGAGTTCGCGGGCCTTGGCGTAGACCTTCTCCTTGTCGTCGTAGGCGAAGCCGCCGAATTCCGGCAGCGCGTCGCGGTAGCTGATGCGCCGCCAGGGCTGATCGAGGTCGATGGTCCACTGGCCGAATTTGAGGATGCGCGTACCGAGGATCTGATCGGCGAGGTGGCGGAAGAGCTCTTCGCTGAGGTCCATCATCACGTGGTGGTCGGCGTAAGCCTGGTACCACTCGATCATCGTGAATTCGGGATTGTGGCGCGGGCTGATGCCTTCATTGCGGAAGTTGCGGTTCAGCTCGAAGACCTTCTCGACGCCGCCGACGATCAGGCGCTTGAGGTAGAGCTCCGGCGCGATGCGCAGGTAGAGCTCCATGTCGAGGGCGTTGTGATGGGTCACGAACGGCCGGGCGGTGGCGCCACCGGGGATCGGATGCAGCATCGGCGTCTCGACCTCGAGATAGCCCTTGTCGGTGAAGAAGCGGCGGATGCCGGCGACCAGACGGCTGCGGGTCATGAAGGTGCTCAGCGACTGGTCCGACATCATCAGGTCGAGGTAACGCTGACGGGCGCGGGTTTCCGGGGCCAGGGTCTCGCCGGCGCCGGCCTGATGCGGCGGCGGCAGCATGGCCTTGCCGAGCACCGTGAAGCTCTCGACGAAGATGCTGATCTCGCCGGTCTTGGTGCGCCCGACGTGGCCGGTCACGCCGAGCCAATCGGCGAGGTCGAGCTGATCGAAGGCAGCGAAGGATTCACCAAGGATCTTGACCTCGATGAAGAGCTGGATGCCGCGCTCCTTCTTGTGCTCGGCAGCTTCGAGATCGGTGACCCCAGCCAATTGCTGCTGACGATAGACATCGCCACGGCTGCGGTCGAAGAGGGTTGCGAAGATCAGGTTCTTGCCGCTGCGACGGAGGTTACCGATGCGCCCGGCGAGGGTCACGAGCGGGCCCTTGGGACGCTGATCGGCAGGCACCTCCGGACCGACGGCAGCCGGCGCCAGGGCCCGCGCGGCGGCTACCGAATGGGTCGGCGTGAAGCGCGCGCCGAAGGGATCGATCCCCAGTTTACGCAGGGCCTCGGCCTTGGCGGCACGCACCGCCCGATATTCATTCAGCGCTGGAGCGGCAGGGACGGTGGGCTCGACGGGGGCGGTGCTCATGGAGATCTCGTAATGGGGTAGCGGACGAAGCCGCAACCGTGGACGCGCTAGCGGGCGGCAAAACCTAGTATCCCGTGCAGCCGAGGCCAGCAGCGACGAGACCGCGACGGCAATGATAGTAGCACCTTCATTCGCCCTTCATGCGTCCATGGAGACTCCGTGTCTCCCAAAGGAGGTACCGTGTCCATTGATCCACAGCCCAGCGAATCGATCAGCCAGGAAGCAGCGGCCCTCATCGGCCGTGAGGCGGTGGCTTACGCCAGCCGCCAGCGCGAAAGCACCAAACGGCATACGCGTAAGAAGACCGAGCAACGCCTCGACGCTTTGAAGAATGCACGACCCGTGGTCAACGACGTCGCCAACACCTCGAATTAGCGTTTCGCGGGGGCCAGGACCAGACGCGTCAATTCGCTGATCGCGCGCTGCAATTCCGGATCGGCGGCGACGCGGGCCTCGGTGCTGCGCACCGCGTGCATCACCGTCGTATGATCGCGGCCCCCGACCATGCCCCCGAGGGCGTCGAGACTGTAATTGGTCAGCCGACGGCCCAAGAGCAGCGCCAAGCCACGGGCCTGCACGATCTCGGCATGGCGGCGTTTACTCGCCAGATCGCTGGGCCGTAACTCGAAACGATCCGCGACCGCCTGCACGATGCGTTCGAAACTCGCCTGCGTCGCGGGCACCGCGACATTCAGATCGACGCCGCCGCGGGCGAGCCGATCGGCGAGGCTCAGGGCCTGGGTCATGTCCGGGGCCTGGGCATCGACCAGGGCCGTGAGGGCCGTCGCATCGCTGCCGGTGAGCGCGCTGCCGGCCACCCGCCGCACCAGGGCGACGCGCGTCTCGAGATGCGGCAGGTCGAGACCGACGGTCAGGCCCCAGGCCAGGCGGCTGGTCAAGCGATCGGTAAAGCCGCTGAGTTTGCGCGGCGCGTGACGACCGGCGAAGAGCAGCTGCGCGCCGCGATCGAGGGCCGCATTCATGACGTGGAACAGTTCTTCCTGGGCCAGGTCACGCCCGCTCAAGGCCTCGATATTGTCGACGACGATGACCGCCGCCTGTTCGAGCTGACCACGTAGGCCGTCGTTCTCGCCCGCCGCGAAGGTCCGTCGGGCGAGATCCTGGGCGCCGCTGGCGACGAATTCCGGACCGTCGATCCACAGCGCCGACTCCTCGCCGAGCATGATCCGGTATTCGTGCACCACCGCCCGCAGCAGATGCGTTTTGCCGCAGCCCGAGGGTCCGTGCAAGAACAGTGGATTGTGCTCCAGACCGGGCTGCTCGACCACACGTCGGCAACTGGCGAGGGCGATCTGATTACCGGGATCTTCCAAAAACGTTTCGAAGGTCCGCGCGCGATTGCTTACTGCCGCGGCTTCGGTGGGCGTGGCATCCATGTCGACGACCAAGGCGGTCAGGCCGCCGCCTTCGTGCGTAATCCATAGTTCGATCGCCGGCAAGGCGAATTGCTGCGCCGCGGCTGCCCACAGCGCATTGGGAACCCGCAAATGCACGACGTTTTCCACGAGAACCGGCGTCAATACCGGGAGCAGGACTTCGCCGATTTCAGGCGCAAGGGAGGCCGAGAGGGCCTGGCGGAGACGGTTGATGAGCGTGGACACCGGCTGGGCATGCTCCATGCGTTGCATCCATAACCAACCCCTCAGCATCCTACCCCCATGGCTACCCTGCAAGATCTGCTCAAACGCCATCTCGAAGCGCGCAATATGAGCGTGAAGACGATGGCTGAGCGTTTGGGTATGAGCTACCCGACGGTACTGGCGTTAATCAAGAAAGGCAGCGTTCCGCGTAGCCAGGAGCACCGCGATGCCCTGCGCACCGAGCTCGAGCTGAGCGCCGATGCCTGGGCGGCGGTCTTCGCCTCAAGCATGCGTGAGGGGGTCGAGATCCCCGCTGAGGGTCCGCTCACGCTCCAGCAGCTGGTGATCAAGGCCATGCTCGTCCAAGGCTACAGCGAACAGTCGCTGGCTGATAAGACCGGTCTGCCCTACCCGACGCTCTTGGGCGTGACGCGCAAAGGCGCCATCCCGCGAGCCGACACCATCGTCACCATCGCCGAGTCGCTGAGCATCGATACGCAGACCATGGACGAGGCCGTGGCCTTGTCCAAAGAGCGGCGTGGCCAGGGCGATCACGCCGGCTCGAGTATCGATCACACGGCTGAGAACTACCGACAGAGCCATGGCGGAGATTCCGATGAAGCCGAGCCCACGGATGCGATGGTCTCGAGCCTCGCGCAGCTGGCCTTGGACGCGATCACCAAGGCCGGGGTCAGCACCGCCTACTTCGCCAAGCAGCACGACATCCCCTACATCACCTTGATGCGTCTGATCCGCGAGGGCGTGCCGCCGGTGCGTTCGGCGATGCTGCAGATCCTGCAGAAGGCCCTCGCGCTCGACGATGCGACTTTCGAGGCGGCCCTCGACTGCTCGCGCGCCCGTCCCGAGCCGGCCAGTCGCGCGCGTTCCAACGAGATTGCCTCGAATCCTTTGCAGGCGTCGTTGCTCAAGGTCGTTGAAGATCGTGGTTTGACGGTGAAGGCCTTCGCCGATCTCGCCGATCTCAGCGTGCTCACCGCCACCCGCCTACTGAAGAAGGGCGATCTCCCGGGCCGCCAGGCCACGCACGGCAAACTCCGTGGCCTGCTGGGCCTCGGCGAAGCCGACTACGAACTGCTGCTGCAACGTGCGCATGCAGCCGGTGCCGGCCGTGTTGACGACGATGACGAGGATGCGCATGCGCCCACCGTCGCGCAACCCGCCACCGAACCGTTCCTACGTCAGAGCCCGGTGGTGCTATCGTTCACCGGTGCGGCCAAACCACCGCAGACGGCCTCGATCCCCATCGGCGAACCCACGGACGCGGACTTCATGGCTTTGATCGCGAAATTGGCGCCGAAACAGCGACGGGCCTTGTTGGGGATCTTGAACAGCATGATGTGATCAGCGGTCACGCGCACATGGGGTGTCGAGTCGCTGGCCTGAGGCCAGTGACCATCGACCAGGGACCATCGACCAGTGACCAGTGACCAGTGACCAGTGACCAGTGACCAGTGACCAGTGACCAGTGACCAGTGACCAGTGACCAGTGACCAGTGACCAGTGACCAGTGACCAGTGACCAGTGACCAGTGACCAGTG
>JBIILZ010000102.1:0-14324 GCA_044338255.1 Planctomycetota bacterium
GTGACCAGTGACCAGTGACCAGTGACCAGTGACCAGTGACCAGTGACCAGTGACCAGTGACCAGTGACCAGTGACCAGTGACCAGTGACCAGTGACCAGTGACCAGTGACCAGTGACCAGTGACCAGGGCAATGGCATTTAGTTAAGGCAGCTGGTCATGGCGTCCCCTGGGAGCGCCAGGCACCAGCCTGGGCCTTGCGGGTTTTTTTGTGAATAAAGCGCAAATTTTCAGGTCAAATCATCGCGGGCGCAGATGGGTTCATCGCATTCCTTAGGAACCCGACGAAGCTTTCTCGCCCCCAATGAGCTTAACAAAACGCCATTGGGGACCAGAGACCAGAGACCAGAGACCAGTGTTCGAAGCTCGAAGCTCGAAGCTCGAAGCTCGACTCCGGTGGACATGATTGCTGGCGTCACCGAAGTCGAGCTTCGGTGCTTCCAAGGCTGGTCGCTGGTCGCTGGTCGCTGGTCGCTGGTCGCTGGTCGCTGGTCGCTGGTCGCGTTGGTCTCAGTCCTCCTCAATCCATCATAAAATGAAGATCGGATTATTTTTTCATGTTCATTTCATGAAGATCCGCTTGACCTCCGATCCCGCCTCCACCATCCCCGCTCATGATCCTGCAAGCCGTCCTCCGTCTGGTGCTCCCTCGTTCCAGCAACTTCTACGACATCCTCAAACGCCAGGTCGGCGTCCTCGATCTGGCCGCCCAGGAGCTGGCGGAGTTCAAGAATGGCTCGACGCCGCTGACCATGCACCGCGAGTGCAGTCATGACCGCCGCCGGCTTGTGGCTCCCGGCCTCGCTCTTCAGTCCATAATCGATGGCCTGCAGATGTCATCATCGCACATCCAGGTTTCACTTAATCTTCATAATAGAACACAGGATTGTGTGGTCACACCCCTCAGGAATCGATTCATGTCTGCTCCCTCGCTTGTTACGTCCTTCCGTGTTTGGTCCATGCGCGCATGTGCGACGGTGGGGGCCATCGGCCTCGTCGCCGCCCTGCAGGCGAGCGAGGTCGAGCTCGACCCCAAGATCCCCGCCTACACCACCGTCGAAGGGGTCTCCGGCAATATCAATTCGATCGGCTCGGACACCCTCAACAACCTGATGACGTTCTGGGCCGAAGGCTTCGCCACTGCCTATCCGATCGTCAACGTGCAGATTGAAGGCAAGGGCTCGACCACCGCACCTCCCGCACTCATCGAAGGCACCGCCCAGCTGGGGCCGATGAGCCGCGAGATGAAGAAGGACGAAATCGACGCCTTCGAGAAGAAGTACGGTTACAAGCCGACCCAGGTCAAGGTCTGCATCGACGCCCTGGCGGTGTTCGTGCACAAGGACAACCCGCTCACCAGCCTGACCATGGCCCAGGTCGACGGTCTGTTCTCCTCGACCTTCAAGCATGGCGGCAAGGAAATCAAGAACTGGGGCAGCCTCGGTCTCACCGGCGCCTGGGCGACCAAGCCGATCAGCCTCTATGGCCGCAACAGCGCCTCGGGTACCTATGGCTACTTCAAGGAAGTGGCGCTCAAGAAGGGCGACTACAAGTCCTCGGTGAAAGAGCAGCCGGGTTCCTCGGGTGTGGTCCAGGGCGTCAGCTCGGATCTCGCCTCGGTCGGCTACAGCGGTCATGGCTATCTCACTGCTGGCGTGAAGGCCCTGCCGTTGGGCGAGTCCGCCGACAAGCTCGTTGATGGCTCGTACGCCAACTGCCTCAATGGCACCTATCCGCTGTCGCGTTTCCTGTTCGTCTACGTCAACAAGGTCCCCGGTCGTCCGCTCGACACCCTGACCTTGGAATTCCTGAAGTTCGTGTTGTCGAAGGATGGCCAGGACATCGTCGTCAAGGATGGCTACTACCCGCTGACCGCCGAAGCCGCCGCGCAGGCGCTCGCCGATCTGAGCAAGTAATCCGACCCGCCCCTGCCGGCCATGGCCGGCAGGGGGTGCCCACACCACGCTGACCACTGAGAGTCTTTGTGCCAGCTTCAACGCCTGATCCGGCCGCTCCTGCAGGGAAGACCCTGATCCCGCCACGTTTCGTCACGCCGCGATGGACCCTGCTGGTCGATCGTTTCATGACCAGCTTCATCAAGGTCGGAGGCATCGGCATCATCATCGCGGTGTTCGCGATTTGCATCTTCATCCTCTGGCAGGTGCTGCCGCTGTTTCGCAGCGCCCAGGTCGAGCCTCTCGCCAACCATCGTGCGGTCGATGTCAGCGCCTTGCTGACACCGGGCTCGGCGGTGGTCGCGTTGGGTACCGATGAATGGGGAGATAATCCCTTTGTGCTCGCCAATGATGGCAAGCTGATCTTCACCGGAGGTCGGCAACCGATCGACGCCGGCAACGTCAGTGCCGGTCACGCGATCGAGGTCGCCAGCTATGATGTCAAACATCAGCGCGTAGCGATCGGCACGGCGCACGGCGTGGTCCGGACGGTAAGCATCGCCTCGACCGCAAAAATGGTCGATGGCGTGCGCGAGGTCGTCTCGCAGTCCAAGGTCGGCGAAGCACTGCAACTCGGCGCCGACGATGAGCCCGTGCGCGCCGTCGGTTGGGCGGAACTTAATGACGAGCGTCTGGTTGCCGCCGTCGTCGAGAAGAAGATAGAGTCCTCGTCGCAGCGCCGGCTGCTGGTGCAGTACGGCGGAGCCACCGCTGCCACGCAGGATCTGACCAAGCTGGTGACCGGCGTCCCCGAACAGGTCCTGGTTGACGAGCACCTCGATTCGATCGTCGTCGCCTCGCTCACGGGCGACATCACCTACCTTTATCGCAGCGGTGATCAGTTCGTTGCGCGCCAGGTTTTCCGGCCCTTTGCCGACGCCAAGGATCAGCACATCAGCGGGATGTTCTTCCTGCTCGGTGACGTCTCGCTGGTGATGACCAATCCCGAGGGCATCAACCGCCAGTTCAGCCTCTTCATCCATGCTGGCGATGACGCTCGACGTTTCGGCCTGACCAAGGAATTCGAGCCACTGCCGGCAGGGGCGCGCTTTTCGGCAATCAGCGTGCGCAACAAGGCCTTCCTGGTTGGCACCGGTAATCACGTCAGCCTGCGTTATGGCACCAGCGCCGCGACGCGCTGGAGCGATGACCTGCCCTTCACCTCGAGCTTCGGGGTGATCAATTCCAAGTACACGCGTCTGGCCCTGCTCGGCGATGATCTGCAGGTACGCAGCTATCTGCTCGATGATCCGCATCCGGAAGCGAGCTGGCGGGCATTTTTCGGCAAGGTCTGGTACGAAGGTTTCGCCGAGTCTAAATTCGAATGGCAGTCGACCGGCGGCACCGATGACTTCGAGCCCAAGCTGTCGATGGTGCCGCTGATCTTCGGGACCTTCAAGGCGACCTTCTACGCCTTGCTCTTCGCCGTCCCGGTGGCGCTGCTGGCGGCGATCTACACCGCTGAATTCATGCACCCGCGCTTCAAGTCGGTAGTCAAGCCGACGGTCGAGATCATGGCTTCGCTGCCCTCGGTGGTGCTCGGTTTCCTCGCCGCGCTGTGGCTGGCCCCGATCATCGAACAGCGCTTCCCCTCGGTCCTGCTGGTGGTCCTGACCGTGCCGACCTGCGCTTGCCTGGTGGGTTTCGGCTGGTCGCGCTTCTCGCCGGCGGTGCGTGCGCGGATTCCGCAAGGGCTGGAGTTCATCGCCCTGGTGCCGCTGCTTATCGCCGTCTCGCTGGTGGCCTGGGATCTCGGCCCGGCGCTCGAGCGCAGCATCTTCACCGTCTCGATGAGCGATGGCACGCAAATCGCCGATTTCCGACGCTGGTGGACGGCAACCACCGGCATGCCTTATGAACAGCGCAACAGCCTGGTGGTCGGGGTGATGATGGGCTTCGCGGTGATCCCGATCATCTTCACCATCGCCGAGGACTCCTTGTCGAATGTGCCCTCAAATCTGCGCTCTGCTTCGCTGGCCCTCGGCGCCAGCCGCTGGCAGACTGCCATCCGCGTGGTCGTGCCGACGGCTTCGGCGGGCATCTTCAGCGCCTTGATGATCGGCCTCGGCCGGGCCATCGGTGAGACCATGATCGTGGTCATGGCCACCGGCAATACCGGCATCATCGACATGAATGCCTTCAACGGCATGCGTACGCTCTCGGCGAACATCGCCGTCGAACTCCCCGAGGCGCCGCACGGTAGCACCTTGTTCCGGGCCTTGTTCCTCGGCGCGATGCTGTTGTTCGTCTTCACCTTCGCCGTCAATACCGTGGCAGAATTGATGCGCGCCCGCCTACGCGAGAAATACAAAACGGTATGAAGACGTCGTCGACCATCTCCGTGAAAAAAGCCCAGGAAAAAGTCCCAGGCAAAGCCCAGGAAAAAGTCAAAGGCGAAGCCCAGGTCTGGCTGACAGGCATGGGTCTAGCGGTGGCCCTGACCATGGCCGGTCTGCTGCTGTGGGTCATCGTCAGCAACGGTCTGGCGGTGTTCTGGCCGAAGCGCATCAGCGAATTTTCCGTCCTCGACGGCGACAAGACCACTGTCATCGCCGGTGCCGTGGTCTCGCGCTTGGCGCGCGCCGCCAGCTCGCCGGGCGGCGCCGAGGTCCATGAGGTCCATGAGGTCCAGATCTTCACCGGCAACAAGGACGTCTACAAGAACGCCTTCCGCTTCATCGAGGAGAGCCTCATCAGCGGCGAACGCCAGCCCGCGGGGCTGATCGAGATCGAGCGCCTCGAATACGGCGATGCCATCGGCTATCCGCAGAACCTCAAGCTGCGCGGCGCCGACAAGAAGATCGAGACCATAACCGCCGAAGACGCGCGCTTCGAGCCCGAGCTGCAGCGCCTGGTCAGCGAGGCCAATCGTCGCTGGGACGAGATCCGCCGCCTGGAAAAGGGCAAGATCGGAGACAATTCCCGGGCCTTGCAGGCGCTCGAGAGCGAGCGCAAGAAACTGCCGGCGAACGAGCAGGAAGCGGTGATGGCGAAGATCGCTGGCCTCAAGGCCGCCTATCAGGAACTCGCCAAGGAGGCCGGCGCCCTGCGCCTCCAGCAGGTCGCCCACAAGCTCTCGATCCGTCTGGCCAGCGGTGAAACCAAGGACATCAGCATCGGCAAGATCGTCGGCGTGACCTGGCCGAACCGCATGGGCTTCTTCGAACGCGTGGCGACCTTCGTGCATCGCGGGTGGAGCTTTGTCTCCGAGAATCCCCGCGAAGCCAATACCGAAGGCGGGATCTTCCCGGCGATCTTCGGGACCTTCGCCATGACCCTGCTGATGTCGGTGGCAGTGGTGCCGGTCGGTGTCCTGGCCGCGATCTATCTCCGCGAATATGCCAAGCAGGGGCCGCTGGTTACCGGCGTGCGCATCGCCGTGAACAACCTCGCCGGCGTGCCCTCGATTGTCTTCGGCGTCTTCGGGCTGGGATTCTTCGTCTATCTCTGCGGCGGTTCGCTCGACCGCCTGCTCTTCAGCGATAGCCTGCCAACGCCGACCTTCGGTACCGGCGGTATCATGTGGGCGGCGGCGACGCTGGCCCTGATGACCGTGCCGGTGGTGATCGTCGCCACCGAGGAATCGATCGCCGCCGTGCCCCGCGGCATGAAAGAGGCGAGCCTGGCGTTGGGGGCCTCGAAATGGCAGACCATCCGGCACATCGTCCTGCCGGCCTCGGTGCCCGGCATCCTCACCGGCACCATCCTGGCGATGGCGCGCGGTGCGGGCGAAGTCGCGCCTTTGATGCTGGTCGGGGTGGTCAAGCTGGCACCGACCCTGCCCATCAACCTCGACTATCCCTTCATCCATCTCGATCAGAAATTCATGCATCTGGGATTCCACATCTACGACCTCGCCTTCCAATCGCCTGATTCGGAAGCGGCGCGACCGGCGGTGTACGCCACCACTCTGCTGCTGATTCTGCTGGTGCTGGTGATGAATCTCTCGGCGATCCTCTTGCGCGAACGTCTGCGCAAAAAATTCAAGACCTCGGCTTTCTAAAAGGGAGCAACCATGCCCGCATTGACCTCGCTTCCGCAAACGGCCGGCACCGTCAGCGCCGTGAAACCCGAAAAGGGCTACATCAGCGTCAACAATTTCGATTTTTGGTACGGCACCCATCAGACCTTGTTCCAGGTCAACATGGAGATCCCCGAGAAGCAGGTCACCGCCTTCATCGGGCCTTCGGGCTGCGGCAAGTCGACCTTGCTGCGCAACATCAACCGCATGAACGATCTCGTCGATGGCGCGCATCACCGTGGCGACATCACCATCGGCGGCGATACCATCTATCACCCGCACCTCGAGGTGACCTCGCTGCGCAAGCGCGTGGGCATGGTCTTCCAGAAGTCGAATCCATTTCCGAAGAGCATCTACGAAAACGTCGTCTATGGTCTGCGCGTGGCGGGTGTCAGCGAACGTGTGAAACTCGATGCTGCCTGCGAACATGCGCTGCGTGCGGCGGCCTTGTGGGATGAGGTGAAAGACCGGTTGTCGGCCAGCGCCCTGGGCATGTCCGGCGGCCAGCAGCAGCGCCTGTGCATTGCGCGGGCGATCGCCGTCAAACCAGAAGTGCTGCTCATGGACGAGCCCTGCTCGGCCCTCGATCCGATCGCCACCGGCAAGATCGAAGAGCTGATCCTGGAACTGAAGAAGGATTTCACCGTCGTGATCGTCACCCATAACATGCAGCAGGCGGCGCGCGTCAGTGATCTGACGGCGTTCTTCTACCTGGGTAAGCTGATTGAGTTGGACACGACGCTGAAGATTTTTACCAACCCCGGACTCAAGCAGACCGAAGACTATATTACCGGGCGCTTCGGCTAAGGATCCATAATGAACAACTTCCGTCATTTCGAACTTGAGATCGCTGAACTCAAACGCTCGCTGGTGGGCATGGGCAACCTCGTCGAGCAGTCGCTGTCGGCCTGCGTCGAAGCCATCCTCGCGCCTCGGGTCGAGGCCCGCGAACAGGCGCGCCTGCTCGAAGAGCGTCTCGATTCCATGGATTCGGCGATCGAGGAACGCGCTCACCGCATCATGGCTCTGCAGCAGCCGATGATCAGCGACCTACGTCTGCTGATTTCGGCGCTGCACATCTGCTCCGACCTCGAACAGGTTGGTGACCTGTGCGAGAGCATCGCCAAGCGCGCGACGTGGATCGCCAAGCACACGCCGGTCGAGAATCCCCCGCACCTCGAAGAACTGGGGGCCCTGGTCAAGGAGATGATGCACGGCTGCATGGAGGCCTTCGTCAGCTCCAACACCGAACTCGCGAAAACCGTCATCACCCAAGAGGATCGTTCCGACGACCTCACCAAGCTCTGCTACGAGGCGATCCAGGAGAGCATGGTGCGGACTCCCGCCAAGATCCGCGAGTACACGCATCTGCTGCGCGCCGTGGCGCACCTCGAGCATATCGGCGATGTCGCCGTCGCGATTGCCGAGGAATCTGTGTATGTCCACAAAGGTCAGATGATCCGCCATCACCACGAAGACCTACAGTGAGCCCATGGCCCGTATCCTGATCATCGAAGACGAACCCGACATCCAGACCCTGCTGCGCTACAACCTCGAAAAGGAAGGGCATCAGGTGCTGGTGGCATCGACTGGCAATGATGGTCTGCACGAGCTCCGCCGCAGCCCCATCGATCTGGTGCTGCTCGACCTCATGTTGCCGGACCGCGATGGCCTGGAAGTGTGCCGGGTGATCCGCGCTGATGCCGGCCTCGCCGGCCTGCCGGTGATCATGCTTACCGCCAAGGGCGAGGAGAGCGACGTGGTCATCGGCCTCGGCCTCGGTGCCGACGACTACGTGACCAAGCCCTTCCGCATCAAGGAACTCATGGCGCGGATCAAGGTCCGGCTGCTGCGCGCGCGCGACGAGAGCGGCGATGCCGAGCGTCGGCGGCTGCAGTTCCAGACCCTGGTGATCGACCCCGTGCGCCATCGCGTGCTGGTCGATGATCAGGTGGTGCCCCTGACCCTGACCGAGTTCAAGCTCCTGCACTACCTCGCGTCCCATGCTGGCGTCGCCTACGAGCGCTATGGTCTGCTCGATCGCATCGGCGATGGTGAGAGCATCGTCACCGATCGCACCATCGACGTGCATGTGCGCAATCTCAGGCGCAAGATCGAGCCCTACGATCATTTCATCGAGACTGTGCGCGGTGTTGGCTATCGTTTCAGCGAATTGGGCGTTCGCGACGAAGCGTGAGCCGGTCCCGCTTCTCATTGGCTTGCAGAGCGCTTAGCTCATCGCCATGCGTACGCTGACCTCGGGCATCAGATGGCTGCTGGTGGCGGGCCTGCTCCTGCTCGCGGTCGCAGCCGTCACGCTTACCTATCAGTATCGGGTGGTGTCGGGCGAGATCGAACGCGTTCTCACCGCCCAGTTGCGCGTCGAATGCGAGTTGCTGGGCCTGATCATCGAAGGCGGTGGCCGTCTGCCGGAGACCAAGCTCAGCGGTGACCGCCGGCTGACCATGATCGCCAGCGATGGCCAGGTGTTGTACGACAGCTCGGCGGAACAACGCACCATGGTCAATCATAACGATCGGCCGGAGGTGACCCTGGCGCGGCGCGATGGCTTCGCCATCTCACGCCGCCTCAGCGATACCACCCATCAGGACTACCTCTACGCCGGCAAGCTGCTGCACAACGGCGTGATCTTGCGCCTGGCCGCGCCGTTGACGGTCGAGGACAGTCTGGTGAAGCGCCTCAGCCTGCCGGTGATCCTCTCTACCGCCGTGGTCGTTCTCGGCGGCGGTCTGGCGCTGCTGGTGTACACCTGGCGAAGTCGTGAACGCGTTGCCGATCTGGTTGAGGTCAGCCGCGCGTTCGGTGCCGGCGATTTCGCCCGTCGCGCGCAGCTGGTGGGCAGCGATGCCTTCGCGCGCCTTGGTCATGAGCTCAACAATCTCGGCAGTCGTCTGCGTGAAAGCCAAGAGCGCGTGGTGGCGCAGCGGCAACTGCTTGATGGCGCTCTGGGCTCGCTGTCGGAAGGCGTCGCCTGCATCGATCAGCTCGATCGCGTGGTCTATGCCAACGCTTCGTATCGGCAGTTCGCGGCCGGCGGCGCGGATGTCCTCGGACAGCCTTATTATCGCTACCTGTCGGCGGATGTCATCGGCCTGGCGATCACCGCCCTCAACGAGAATCATGATCTCGAAATCGGTTCCCTGCGCTTCGAGCATCGCCGGCGACATCTGCAGGCGGTGGTTGCCCAGGGTGGCGAGGGCATCTCGGTACTGGTGCTGCACGACCGCACCGAGCTCATGCGCGCTGAGGCCGCGCGCCGCGATTTCCTTTCGGCGGTGAGCCATGAGCTGAAGACCCCGCTGACCGCGATCATCGGTTATGGCGACACCCTGCTCGACGGCGCTCTGGAGCAGCCGGAAGTCGCCCAGCAGATGGTCTCCGGCATCGTTCGCCACGGCACGCGGCTGCTCGAACTGGTGCGTGATGTGCTGACCCTGTCGCGACTCGAACACGGGGCATGGCTGGTGCGCAGCGAGCCGATCGATTGGGCGCACCTCGCACGCACGGTGCTTGATGACCACCGCGCGGCGGCGACGGCGAAGCCGGTGACCATGCATTACGATGGCCCTGACAGCCTGCCCGGACGCTGCGACCCCGAGCTCGTGCGCCAGCTGATCGGCAATCTGGTCTCGAATGCGGTGCGCTACAACCGCCCCGAGGGCCATGTGCACGTGCGCCTCGCGGCCACCGAGGGCCGTCTGCAACTGATCGTCGAGGACACCGGCATCGGCATCCCCGTCGAACATCAATCGCGGATTTTCGAGCGTTTCTACCGTGTGGATGCCCACCGCAATCGCGCCATCGGCGGCACCGGATTGGGTCTGGCGATCGTCAAGCACCTCTGCGAAGTTCTCGATGGAGAGGTGACGCTAAACAGCAGTGGCGAGGGATCGGTGTTCACCATCGACTTGCCCCTGGAGCTGAAGGATGAGGCGAGTGCGATACGGATGCGGACGTTGGGGAGGGTGGACTAAGGGATTTGATTCGTCTCGGAACCCGGTCTCTGGTCGCTGGTCGCTGGTCGCTGGTCTCTGGTCGCTGGTCGCTGGTCGCTGGTCGCTGGTCGCTGGTCGCTGGTCTCTGGTCGCTGGTCTCTGGTCGCTGGTCGCTGGTCGCTGGTCTCTGGTCGCTGGTCTCTGGTCCCTGGTCCCTGGTCCCTGGTCCCTGGTCCCTGGTCCCTGGTCCCTGGCCCCTGGCCCCTGGCCCCTGGCCCCTGGCCCCTGGCCCCTGGCCCCTGGCCCCTGGCCCCTGGCCCCTGGCCCCTGGCCCCTGGCCCCTGGCCCCTGGTCTCTGGTCGCTGATTCTAGATCTCAGCGCCCCAACGGCAGGTACCGATATGCGGTCTGCAATTCCAGCACCGTGGCGGCCGTGGTCCAGATGGTGTCTTCCTGCAGCGGATCGTCGTTGCCGTTGACGTTGCTACCGGCGACGAAGGCCAGGCCTGGCCCGGCATCGACGAAGGTTGGCAGTACGCGTGACTGCAGTCCGGCCATCCATGTATCCCACGCCGCCCCGCCCATCTCGCGCAGCGCCAGGGTCGCAAACAGCCAGCCCTGAGGCTCGAGCGGCGAGGTCGCGGTCGGCGTGCGTGCGGCCAGGGCCTCGCTGAGAGCGGCGGTCGCGGGATTGTCGCGATAGCCCAGGATCGCACGGGCGAAGGTCGCGAGTCCGAGTCTGGCCAGCTCCGGTTCGTTGGCATCCGCCGGCGTGAGCAGGATCTGGCGCGAATGTTCACGCAGCGTCGGCGGCACATTCAGGCCCCCTTGGCAGGCGGTCTCGATCGCCAGCACGGCGAAGCCATCGAGCGCAGTCGCTGGCGCATGTTCGGCGAGATCGCGCAGGGCGCTGTCAGCGACGGTGTTGGGACAGAGGCCCAACAAGGCGCCCTCGACCCGCGCCAAGGTCACCAGTGCGCGCGCACGGGGACTGCTGTCGGTGGTCAGCAGCAAAGGTTCTCGGGTGAGCGCCGTCAGCGCGCGCTGGGCGCACTCCAGCCGCTCACGATCGACCGAGGTCGTGCCGCCGCCCTCGCCCAACAGCGCGAGGATCACCATGGCCTGGCGGCTCGTTGCCGCGTCGCGGATGGTGCCGGTGGGGCTCGCGTCGGTCGGGTTTGCTACTGCGAAGGCGCCATCAATGCCCTGCTGTGCCGCCAGCCAGCGCAGACCGCAGGCCACCGCTCCTGCGGAGCGCTCGCTGTTGAAACGTATACGCGCGGCGGAGCGCAGCTCCGGACTGCGGCGCAGGACGAAGAGATCGAAGCCCGATCCGGGAATCTGCGTCCAATCCTGCGGCCCGTGTTCGGGGAGGCGCGGCACCGGCGGCATGATCGTCGTGCCTTTCCCATTCTCTTTCCCATTCCCATTCACCGGGCTGAGGTCGCGATTGGCGAAAAGAACCGCGATCACCAGGATCGCCGCCAAGTGCCCGACGATCACCGTGCTGATCAGGCGTAGTCGGTGATGCCGCTGCTGCACCTGCACTGCCTGCGCGCGACTGCTGACGGGGGCCTCGTCGCTGACGGGCGCCAGGCGTTGCGAGGCCAGCAGCTGCTTGCGCACGCGCTCGCGCAGATCGACCGGCGCCGGGCCGATGGCGGTGAACAGGCCGCGCAGACGCGACAGATCGGCATCATCGCCGCCGTGTTCGTAGTGCTGATCGACGCGCTCGTCGTCATCGCTGGCGAGCTGGCCGCCGGCGACGGCGAGTCGAGACTCGACGCGTGAACGCAGATCGCTGGCGCGGGGCTGCTGACTGCGTAGCAAACGTCCGAGCTGGGCGAGAGCCTTGCCATCCGGGCAATGCTCGTCGCCGTGCGCGAGGGCGCGCAGCAACGGATCGCTGTCGTGGCTCACGGTTGGCCGTGGTTTCGACGGCGGCTTGTTACTTGGGTTGGTCATCGCTCGTCCTCCTCGACGAGGTCGGCGAGCTCATCACGCAGCGCGCGCACGGCGCTGTGCATACGACTTTTCACGGTGCCCTCGGGGATGTTCAGGACGGCGGCGATGTCCTGGTATTTCATGCCCTGGTTGTTGGCCAGCACGAAGACTTCACGCTGGCCGGCGGGCAGCAGCTCTAGGGCTTGCTGGATGCGATCGCGGATCTGCCCATCGCGTCCGGGCGAGGTCACCTGTTCGGGGGCCGGCAGGGTGTCGGACAGGCGCGGACCGTCTTCACCGAACTCGGCATCAAGGCTGAGGTGGCGACGGGTGCGGCGCAGGTGATCGATCCACAGGTTGTGGGCGATGCGATAGAGGAAGGTGCGAACGCGGGCGCTGGCGGTGTAGCGCGCGCGGGCGCGGTAGACGTTGACAAAGACGTCTTGCGCCAGTTCTTCGGCGGTCAGCTGATCCCAGCTCAGATGGAAGAAGAAGCCGGTGAGCTCGGACTGGTAGCGCTCGACGAGGACGATCACCGCTTCCTGGTCGTCGTTCTTGATGCGCTCCATGAGCGTCACATCGGGATCGATCGACTTGAGTATTTCCGGATCGGTGACGGGCGCGACGTGAGGCATCTGTTCCGTTCAACGCAGGCAGCTGCGTAAGGTTCGCGGCGATTTGAGCCCAGGCAAAAATCTCAAAAAAAAAGGGGCGCAGGCCAGGCCCGCGCCCCCAGGGCAGCACCTATGTACGAATTAGCAGGTCCGCCGAGGCTTGGCTTTGTAATCTTTCAGGCGCTTGGCGAGATCTTCGAATCCGGCCCGGCCGAGCTGTGCCATCGACGCCGCCTTGCCGTGTTCGACGCCCGGCTGATCGAAAGGATCGATGCCGTAGAGCTCCGCGCTCATGGCGGTCGAGAGCTGTAGCAGATATACTAGGCCGCCGATGTGCGCTTCGTCGACGGTGTCCATCTGGATGGTCATGTTCGGGCGCCCAGCCTGGGTCACGTGCTGTTCGGCGCCCCAATAGCTGTAGTCGAGCAGCTGCGTGAACGAGGTGTCTTTCAGGTACGCTGCGGCTTCGAGCTTGGGGAAGCCCGGCGGGATCGGGGCCTGAGCACCGTGATCTTTGACGGTGATGAAGGTGATGACCTTGTCGAAAGGGCCTTCGCAGAAGAGCTGCTGCTGGCCCTGGCCGTCATAGGCGCCGAGGGCAGCCACCGGCGAGGGGCCGACATGCACGGCCTTGCCCTTGCGGTTGAGCATCTTGCCCAGGCTCACCGAGCACTGGTGGTTGTACCATTCGCCGACGGCATGGACGCGATTCGAGAAGCTGAACGTCACATGCATGGTCTTGCGCCGCTTGCGGGTCAGCAGGTAGTGCACCAGAGAATGCATGTACGCGGGATTCTTGTGCGGATCGCCGTGGCGGCAGCGCTTGTCCATATCGGCGCCGCCCTTGAGCAGCTCATCGATCTTGAGATTGCACATGCCGGCCATGAACAGGCTCTGATTGCCGAGGATGCCATAGCGGCCGGTGAGATTGAGGGCCGTCGGCAGGGTCGCGATCTTCTCCTGCTTGGCGATCTCCATCAACGGGCTCTTGGTCGGCTCGGTGGTGATGATCACCTGTTCGGCCGGCGCGGTCTTACCGACCTTCTTTTTCAGCGTCTCGAGCAGCCACAGGGTCATGCACATGGTTTCGGGGGTAACCCCCGACCGGCTGACGATCTGGAACATGGTCTTTTTGATGTCGAGGATCTCGAACATCTCGTGCGCGGCTTTGGGATCCGGATTGCTGAGGAAGAAGACCCGGGGGGCCTTGCCGCGGACTTTCGCGTCCACGACATTGTGCTGACTGTGGGTCAGGGCCTTGAAGAGGGTCTGCGGCGAGAGCACCGAGCCGCCCATACCGATGATCACCAGATTGTCCCATTGGCCCTGGTGCTTCTTGATCAGCGCCTTGAGGTCGGTGGTGTCCTGATAGGGGAGGTCGAAGAAGCCGCTCTCACCGGTTGAGCGCAGTTCGTCGACGTTTTCGTGGTGTTTGGGGAACTTGGCAACGAGGGTATCAACCTCGGACTTGGTCAGGCCGTGCGTCGCGCCGATCGCTTCTGCGAGACAGTTCGTAAAATCCAGGGTCAAACTCATGCGTACTCCAAAGCCTTGCTATGACATCAGTTGCATCACTGCAACCACACGCGACCAAGGCCGCGACGGAGCGCCAGAGTGCGCTCGCTGAAGATCATAGGATCAGTGCAAGCGATATTCAAGACTGGATAACACTTGAGACCCGCCTTGGGTTGCTATGACAAAAAGATTTCCTAGGAGTCTGTCGCTGGTCGCTGGTCGCTGGTCGCTGGTCGCTGGTCGCTGGTCGCTGGTCGCTGGTCGCTGGTCGCTGGTCGCTGGTCGCTGGTCGCTGGTCGCTGGTCGCTGGTCGCTGGTCGC
>JBIILZ010000133.1:0-9672 GCA_044338255.1 Planctomycetota bacterium
ACACCTGGTCAACAAAAACGGATGGATCTGCATCGCCCTACAGGCGCTTGGTATTTCAGAAGATTGCATCAAGCCCGTGCTTTCACGATTGGAATTATATTAAAATTCGAACTCTTGAGTGTGCGATGTATGACCCCCTGCGCAGCTGCGTTGTTGGGGGGCCACTCGGCAACCGCACGACCGGCCATCCTAATTGTGGCTAATCGGCCAAGCTAATTGTCGGAGGACAGGAATCGGCCTTTGACCGAAAATCCGGCTGATTTCCCACCTGCGCAGATATTCATCGCGGACATCAAGGCCGGGGAGATCCGCTGCGTGAAGCGCTGTAACGAGGCTATTAGGCACTACTGCCGGGTCGCGGCCTGATATTGGACCGCCGTTTACAGGTCAGAACTGGGGCCATGCTGGCTTGGACGAGCTGTCGTGAGGTAGAACAAAACGAAGAAACCCCCGATTTCTCGGAGGTTTCTTCGTTTCTCTTGGAGCGGGCGAAGAGACTCGAACTCTCGACCTACTGCATGGCAAGCAGTCGCTCTAGCCAACTGAGCTACGCCCGCACTCTTCTGAGGGGAGAGAATATGTAGCATCCTGAAATTTGTCCAGAGGGGACTTCCGGTTGTCCCCGGCCTCCGGCTGCACATGATGCTTCCACACTTTCCAGGAGTATCCCGATTGATTGGTCGTCGTCGCAGCCGCATCCCCGTTCCGCCACCTGAGCACGCCAACCGGGCGCGCATCAATGACAAGATCCGCGCGCTGTCCGTGCGCTTGATTGATCACGACGGCGCCCAGGTCGGCGTAGTGACCATTCAAGACGCCCTGCGCCGGGCCCAAGAAGCGGGTTTCGACCTCGTCGAAGTCGCTGCCGATGCCAAGCCGCCGGTGTGTAAAATTCAGGATTATTCCAAGTTCCTCTTCGAATTGCAGAAGAAGGACCGCGCTGCCAAGGCCAACGCGCACAAGGTCGAAACCAAAGAGGTTCGCTTGCGCCCGGGTACCGGCGACGGCGATCTCGACATCAAGTCGAAGCACGCCCGCGAGTTCATCCTCGAGGGCCACAAGGTCTCCTTGCAGTTGCGCTTTCGCGGTCGCGAAATGTCGCACAAGGAGCTCGGCATCGAGATGATCCGCAAGTTCGCGCGCATGCTCGAAGACTGCGCCAAGATCGAACAGGAGCCCCGCGCTGAAGGCCGCGGCATGAACGCGCTGCTGGTCCCGAAAAAGGCCTGACCTTCGTCAGGCCACCTTTGTCAGGCCACCTCCGCCGGGCTTCCTGCTCAGCGGACATCAAGCCAGCCGCCATCAGCTCACTGCGCCCAAGGCCGTCTCTCACGAGACGGCCTTGTTGTTTCTGAGGTCGCGGTGGGCCCCGAAGAAACCAGCCGCGCCCGTTGTGCACTTGGCTTCCGATGTCAGACCTCGTCTCAGCCCGCTCTGTCAGCCCGCCCGCCACAGGACTTTTTCGATAACGTACGTCTTCAAGGCCGCCAGCGAACCTTCGCGGCCGATGCCGCTGGCCTTGACCCCACCGTAGGGCAGCCGGTCGTCACGCCGCGTCGGCACGTCGTTGATCACCAGCGTACCGACATGGATGCGCGCGAAGGCGGCGGCGATCACCAGCTCGTCATCGGTGAAGATGCCGGCGTTCAGTCCGAAGGGCGTATCGTCGGCAAGCGTCAGGGCCTCGTCGATCGACGCATACGGCAGCAGATAGGCGATCGGGGCGAACACTTCGCGATCGCGTACGGCGGGGTCCGCCGCCGGCAGGCCGGCGATCAGCGTCGGCGCCAGGGTGCGCCCGGTGAAAGTACCACCGCAGAGGATGGTGCCCCCGCGCGCTATGGCGCCGGCGATTTCCGCACGCACGCGCTCGACGGCCTGATCGTCGATCAACGGTCCGCAGAGGGTTGCATCCATCCACGGATCACCGCAGGGAATCTGGGCGAAGGCCTCGATCAGGGCCGTGCGCCAGTGTCCTTCGCCAGCCGGTACGAAGATGCGCTGCACGCTGATGCACACCTGCCCGGCATGGGCGCAGGCGCCGTGGGCGATACGGCGCGCGAGGTCGGCCGGTTGCGGGTTGCGATGGATGATCACCGCCGCATTGCCGCCGAGCTCGAGCACCACGCGGGCCTGCGTGGCGGCCTTCTGCAAGGTCCGCCCGACCGGCTGCGAGCCGGTGAACGAGAGCACCGCCAAGCGCGGGTCGGCTGCGAGGGCGGCGATCTGCGGATGGCTGGCGGATAGCAGCTGGACCACGCCGGCATCGGCGCCGGCGTGGAGCAGATGCGCGAGTGCGGCCTCGGCCACGCCGGCAGCCTTGGGGCTCGGCTGCCAGAGCACCGGGCAGCCCGCCAGGAGCGCCGGGGCGATCTTGTGCAGCGCCAGGTTCAGCGGGAAATTGAAGGGCGTGATGGCCAGCACCGGTCCCGCCGGTTGGTGATGGATCTCGGCCGTACCACCGTCACCAAGATTGACGGACTGCGGCGCCAAGCGCGGCAATTCCTCGACCGTGGCGTGGATCAGGCGGACGCCGCGCTCTACTTCCAGGCGCGCTAGGCGCAGGGGTTTGCCGGTGGCGGTGGTGATGGTGCGGGCCAACGCCTCTTGATCGCGATGGAGACGTTCGGCCCAGCGCGTGAGCAGGCCGGCGCGCTCGCCGGCGGGCAGGAAATCAACGTGGGCGAGGGCCACGGCGAGAGGATCAATCATAGGGATTCACCCTTCAGCGCCGTACGTGGCGGCAAGATGAAGTCGAGCGGATGGCTGATCAGGTGCACCACCAGGCGGCGCAGCAGCTCCTGGCGATCGTCCTTGGGGATTTCCATGGCGCGCAGGGCCATGTACAGGCTCAAGGCGAAGCTCACGCCGAGATTGAGCACGAACATCACCGCGATGCCCGACAAGGCCGAAAGGAACCAGCCGCCCGACCACCAGCCATCACCGAGGCTGCCGCAGGCCATGAACAGCATACCGGTGGACAAGGTCACATGGCGGACGTCCAGGGGCAGGCCGAAGAAGTTCCCGATGGCCGGAGTCATGCCGAGCATGAAGCCGAGCGAGATGTTGGTGCCCCAGCCGGCAATGTGTTTGCGCCAGGGCTCGGCCCAGCGCGCGCCCCAGCCGCTGTCGGCGAGGCCCTGCGGGATACGGTTGAAGGCGCTCCAGTTGTCGATCCAGCCGCCGACGACCGAGGAGAACCACAGGACCACGCCGGTGAAAGCCGCGAAAATCACCGTACCGCTAGTGAGCGGTCCGAATGCGTCATACAACGCATGCGCTGCGGTGGTGCTGATAAAGGTATGTCCGAACAGCAGCTGCCAGATATTGCTCAGGGCCAGGGCCCCGGCGCCGACGGCGAGGACATTACCGGCGGCGGCGGCGAGCTGCGAATGGGTGATGCGGGCGATGCGATCGACGATCTGATCGAGACGATCGGTGCCGCTGCTGTGACGCATGATGGTGGCGAGTGTGGCCGCGGTCATCGCCGGCTGCTTGGTGGCCAGCACTAGGTGGCAATGATGGAGGATCATGAACGAGATGGCGTAGTTCAGGCCGTAGAGCACGCCGTGTACGAAATCCGGAGTATGCCAGTCGGAGACGGAGATCTTGATCGCCGCCGTCGCCACCGTCAGCACCCCGCCACCGGCGGCGGCCAGCAGCAGGTGGCGATACTCGTTCTTGTCGCGGGCGATGTAGTGCTCGCCGGTCTCGCCCGAACGCTCGACGATACGCCGATAGAGCAGTTGCAGATTCGAGCCGGCATGGGCGGTCACGCTGCGTTGCTCATGGGCATGATAGGCGAGCTGCGCGATCAGGCGGTGGAGCAGGGTCGTGCGCGGCAGGCCCAGCGGCGCGGTGGCGATCTGCCCCATCAGTTCCAGGCGCGTCAGGCAGCGATCGAGCACGTCGAGACCATAGACGATGTCGACCGAGACCCCTTCATCGGCGAGCTGGCGGTGGATCTCGGCCATCTCCGCACGGCAGTCGGCGATGGTCTTTTCCCAGGTGAGGCGCGTGGCCTCATCTGTGGATCGCAGCAAGGCTTCGCCGGCAGATGGCAGTCGCGCGAAAGGTGATTCGGCCACCGGCAACGGTTGCGAGCGCGCGCGCAGCTTGGAGGTCAGCCCCTGGGCGGCGACGCGCACGCAGAGCAGCCGCAGGGCGTTGGCATACGACAGCGAGAGCGAGGCCCAGGCCGGGCTTCCAACCTCGGGGATGATGACTTCCGTCAGGCGCTGGAACAATTCCGGTGGCCAGCAGGTGAAGCGCGTCACGTGGCTTGAGGTGCGGAAGCAGCGGCGCACGAAGACATCGAGGTTTCCTGGCTCATGCGGCGCAGGCAGGACCTTCGCCCAGATCCGTTGGCTGGCCTCGGCGAGGAAGCCGCGATCAGAGGGCATGCCGGTCTCGGAGAGCAACTCGGTGGCGTCGGTCTCGCGGAACAGTTCGCCCAGCGTCTGCTGTACTTGCGCGCGCACCGGAGCACACATTTCCAAGGCATGCAGGAGCAGCCGCAGGCGGGCGGTGTCACCGGTCGAGAGGACGCCGCCGCCTTCGTCCTGGGCGGTGAGGTTGCGCGTGCCGACGCGGGTCCAGTCGTGCAGGGCGACCCACGCCGACAGGCGCTGCTCGAGGTTGGTGGAGGCGGTCAGGCCCACCAGGCATTGCACCAGCTCCGGCAGCAGCGGATCCTCGCGTTTGGAGGGGTGCAGAGCCGCGCGCAGGTCTTCGAGCATGGGCGCTATACTGGGGAATATTCATGAGATGCTAGGTATGCTCAGGCATCAGTGCGGGTACGCGGCTCGACGCTTCGCTGGCGGCGAAAGCCGCTACGGTCGTGCGCCATGCGCGGACCCGCCGATCCATTTTCCCTGCCCGACCTGGCCAGCCCGGTCCCCGTCCATCCGGCGGATGTCCTGCTGACTCCCGAACGAGCCCGGAAGTACCGGCAGGTCCTGGCCCGGCGTTGCCAGCGGCTGGTGATCGTCGTTGAAGACTGCACCGACCCGCACAACGCCACCGCCATCGTGCGTACCTGCGATGCCTTTGGTTTGTCGCGGGTGTTCGTCACCACCGCCAAGGAGAGCTTCAAGATCAATCCCAAGATCAGCCAAGGGAGCCACTACTACGTCGACGTCGTGGTCCATCGCGACATCACCTCGGCGTATGCCCAGCTGCGCGCTGAGGGCTATCGCATCCTGGTCACCGATCTCGCCGCCGATGCCGTGATCGGCCCCGACGCGCTCAAGCCCTTGCTCGCGGAACAGCCGCTGGCCCTGGTCTTCGGCAACGAGACCGCCGGCGTCAGTGCCGCCGCCAGCGCCCAGGCCGATGGCTGTTTTCTGATCCCCATGTCTGGCTTCCCGCAAAGCCTGAATCTCTCGGTCTCGGTGGCGGCGACGGTCTACGCCCTGCGCGGCGAAGCCTTGTCGACGAATTCCCCAGGTGATCTCAGTGCGGAGCAGCAGGTGTCGCTCTACGACCTGTGGCTGCGTCGCCATAAAGGCGACCTGGTCGACCGGGTGCTGACCCATGATGTCGATCGCAAGGGGACACCGGTCGAGGTGTTTCGGGCCGAGAATGCACCTGCGTAGGACCTTTTGGGAGGCGTCAGTTCAGTTGATTCAGTTGGGCTGACGCACGGGTCATGGTGGTTTGCACGGTTCCTCAAGATTGCCGATGGCTCCAATGCCGAGACCCAGGCCCTCTCCCTCATCGCCGGCGATGCCGGCATCTTCGAGATTCAGCAGGTCAAAAAATTCTTCAGTCAGACCAATGAAATCGGACGTATGCTCAACAGCCTGATGCGCAGGCACAGCGGATGACCGCCTCGAGTTTCGAAGATACGACCAGCGACCAGGGACCAGCGACCAGGGACCAGATTTGGAAGCACCGAAGCACCGAAACGATCTACCTCGGGATTTCAAAATCCAAAATAACCAGGCGGTGTCGGTAGCCCTGCTCGGCCCACGCCCCATGCTCTGCGCCTCATGATTCCCCTGCCCATTTCCGAGATTGGTTACCGAATTCGTGTCCTCTGTCCTCGGCCACTGATCCGCGGTCGCTTTTGGCGGGCGGAGTGCGCATGATCGATTATGTCCGGCGGATCCTCGACGCCCGCGTCTATGATGTCGCCATCCAGACTCCGCTTGATCCGCTGATCCGTCTCGGGCAACGCCTGCAGCGCAAGGTGCTCCTCAAGCGCGAAGACCTCCAGCCGGTCTTCTCATTCAAGATCCGCGGCGCCTACAATCGCATCGTCCGCCTGTCGTCGGCGGAGCGCGCCGCCGGGGTAATCTGTGCTTCAGCCGGCAACCATGCACAGGGCGTCGCCCTGTCCGCCCAGCGGTTGGGAATCGTGGCGACCATCGTCATGCCGGTGACCACGCCGCGGATCAAGGTCGAGGCCGTGCGCTATCGCGGCGGCCTGGTGGTGCTGCATGGCGACAGCTTCGATGAGGCGTACCAGCATGCGCGGACCCTCGAAGCTGAGCGCGGCCTGACCTTCGTCCATCCCTACGACGATCCCGACGTCATCGCAGGTCAAGGGACCATCGGCATGGAATTGCTGCAGCAGCATGCCGAACCCATCGAAGCGGTGTTCGTGCCCATCGGTGGCGGCGGTCTCGCGGCCGGGGTCGCCTCCTACGTGAAATTCCTGCGGCCCGAGACCAAGATCATCGGCGTCGAGCCGGTCGACGCGGCCTCGATGAAGGCCGCCATCGCCGCTGGCGAGCGGGTGGTGCTTGGCCGGGTCGGGCTGTTCGCCGATGGCGTCGCCGTGCGCCAAGCGGGCAGCGAGACCTTCCGCGTGTGCCGCGCGCTGCTCGACGAGGTCATCGTTGTCGACACCGATGCCATGTGCGCCGCGATCAAGGACATCTTTGAAGACACGCGGGTGATCGCCGAGCCGGCGGGAGCCTTGGCCCTCGCCGGCTTGAAGGCCTATGCCCAGCGGCAGGCGCCGGGGAGCGGCGCGTTGATTGCCATCAACAGTGGCGCGAACATGAATTTCGACCGCCTGCGCTATGTCGCCGAGCGCGCCGAGATCGGTGAGACCAGAGAGATCCTCCTCGGCGTGACCATCCCCGAGGAGCTCGGCAGTTACCGGCGTTTCGTGCAGCTGCTGGGCAACCGCGTGATCACCGAGTTCAATTACCGCTATGCGGATACCGGCGCAGCCCATGTCTTCGTCGGCCTGACGCTCGCCGATGCCCTCCACGAAAAGCCGGTGATTCTCGAGCAGCTCGCCAAGGCCGGGTACACCGTGCTCGACCTCAGTGCCGATGAGACGGCCAAGACCCACATCCGCTACATGGTCGGAGGTCGTTCCGGGGCCCTCGGTGACGAGGTCATCCTGCGTTGCGAGTTCCCCGAGCGCCCCGGTGCCTTGCTCAAGTTCCTCGATGGCGTCGGTACGCAGTGGAACATCACGCTCTTCCACTATCGCAACCACGGTGCCGACTTTGGCCGGGTGCTGGTCGGTTTCCAGGTTCCGCTGCGTGAGCGTGAACGCTTTAGCCAGCGTCTGGGCACGCTGGGCTATACCTATGAAGACGAGACGGAAAACCCCGCCTATCGCCTGTTTTTGAGTTGAACGGTAAGGCGACTTGCACGGGGATGGCGACTACGGCGGGATGGAGGTGAATTCGTTTATTTTGGGTTGGATGCTTCGGTGCTTCAAAATCTGGTCCCTGGTCCCTGGTCCCTGGTCCCTGGTCCCTGGTCCCTGGTCCCTGGTCCCTGGTCCCTGGTCCCTGGTCTCTGGTCTCTGGTCGCTGGTCCCTGGAGGTCGAGCCTCAACGAGATCAGCGGGCGACCGTACCGCCGAAGCTCATGATCCTCACCTGACCGCAAGTGGGCACTAAGCTCCACCCCGGAACGCAGCCCGCATCGGGCGAGCACCGGATGCATACGCATGGCAAACCACTTCCAAAATCGTGCTCGCCACGCGACCAGGAGGCCCGATTGCTTGTGCAATCGGGCCTCCGTCTCAGCGCTTGGCCCCAGCACCACCTGGGTTCCTCCCTCTGGACGACTCGACAGACATAGTAACCAGGTGGGAGTTCGGTTTCGATCTGGTGTTGATTTGGTGGTGGTATATTTGTGTCCTGCTATTTTTTGCGCCTGGGACGCCGAGTGGCAGGAGGCTTGGACCACATGGTTCGCACACCATAGGACGGCCAGATGGTATCACTGGTGATAACGGTGGCGTCATGGGCCAAAGCCCAGGCAATCATGAGGCGATCCGACGGGTCGCGGTGATGCGTTGGCAGGGCAGCAGCCTTACAGCCTGTTACGGCGTCCAGGTCCACCACGCGGAGGCGGAGGAGAAAACAAATGCGCTCAAAGGCTTCCAGTGGTGGGAGAGCCAGGGGAAGTTTCCCGGTGGCGTGCTTGCAGGCGATTTCCCAGGCGGCGACGGATAAGGCCACCCGAGCCTCAGGGGCTTCCTCGCGTAAGGCCGTGAGGGCCACATCGGGGAGGGTGTCATTGGCGCAGGCCAACAGCCCGCAGGTGTCCACCAGTATCATCCGCACATCCCCTGAAATTCTTTGGGAAGGGGACGGTCGAATTCTGCCGGATCACAGTTTTTCAGGGCCGCCTTTAGCTCCTTGCGAATGCGGATGCGCTCGGGGTCCTCCTCATCGCTGGGAGCGGGCGTCAGTACGGCCACGGCTTTCCCATGGTCCGTGATGGTGACGCGACCTTCCTTGCGGAGCATCGTTTTGATGGCCGGGAAGCGGGTACGCAGGTCGCGGACGGTAGCAGTGGCGGGCATGATATTTTGAACCATAGAAGGTTCACACGTTGGGGGAAGCGGGGGCTCGCCGCCCGGGGGCACTGCGCTCCACCTTGGATTCATCAAATTTGAGCACCCTTATCGCTGGTATTTCCCATGAGTCTGTCGGAAATAGATGACCGAGTCAGCCGACCGAATCTATTCCCGACAGGCTCCTAGGATGAAGTGCCACGGTGATCACATGAGGGACATCCAAGTATGAGCGGCGTATCTTTACCCTTGGGCGCCTACGACCTGACCTTGGGCGCCGATCTGGTGAAGGCCATTACCCAGTTGCCCCCTGGATGGCAGGCGGTGCTGCGGGAGTGCCATTGGGTGGCCATAAATTGCTGCCCCCTGGATGGGATTGGGGATGGCATTGTGATCTTCCCCCCGAAAAGTTGACACCGGTTTAAGGTTGTTTGGAGGTACGGTGACCATGTCGGTATAATGCGAGTGTGCCAGTGAGAAGGAGGCACCCAGGTGGTGCTGGAACTGAGCGCTCAACTGGAGGCCAGATTGCCGCGAGGCGGACACCACGGGGCTCATCGGATGTATCCGGTGAGCCCCGTGGTGTTTGATCCGATGCTCGGCTGACGCCTGCGCTTCGGGGTGGAGCATGGTGCCTGCTTGCCGCCTGGTCATGCTACCTCCTGTGTGCGCTGTTCGAATTCTGCTGGGATCAGATATCCGAGGGTAGAATGGCGTCGTGAATGGTTGTAATAGCCTTCGATATAGCGGAATACTTCACTGCGCATGGATGCTCGATCACGCAGTTCATGGCCGTGAATCCATTCGACTTTGAGCGAATGAAAAAAGCTTTCCGCCACGGCATTGTCGTAACAGCAGCCGGTTTTGCTCATGCTCTGTCGGATTTCAGCGATACG
>JBIILZ010000039.1:0-31050 GCA_044338255.1 Planctomycetota bacterium
ACATCTGCGGCGTTGCACGAGACTCGACATGGCGCTGCCATGCCATCGCCTCGTGCGCCTTGCAGCTGGGCCACAGCTGCGCTTTTCAGCATACTGTTTTTTCACGCGACTCGACATGGCGCTGCCATGTCGTCGTTTGGCGCTTTGTGTTTCAGGATGGTTGACGCGCCGCGTTGAGCTCGCTGACGATGGTCGCCGGGGCCACGCCGGTGGCGCGGGCGGCGGCGCGGACTTCGTCGTCCTCGGGCTTCATGCGTGTGCTGCCGTCGGGCAGGGTCACGACCTTGCAGGTGATGGAGTGCTCGCGCCACACGCGCGTCTCGGTGCGGCGCGGAAGGGTGCGGCGTTGGCAGCGGCGTTGGCGTAGGCCGATGGTCGGGGTCAGGGTCAGCAGCAGATCGCCCAGGCGCAGGCTGTCGGCGGGGCGGCTGAGCACGGTGATCACATGGCCGGGGCGGCCTTTCTTCATCAGCACCGGCATCAGCACCACGTCGACGGCGCCGGCGGCGAGCAACTGCTCGGCGGCATGGGCGAGGTGTTCGCCGGTGGCGTCGTCGACCTGGCAGGTCAGCTCATCGACTTCGTCGAGGGCGGTGTGCTCGGGTTGCGGCGTGCACAGCGTCACGCGGACGACGTTGACCAGACCGGGAATTATTTTGTGCCCGGCGCCATAGCCGAGGGCTTCGACGTGGAGGATTTCGGCGCTGGCGTTGGCCTCGCGGAAGGTATCGGCCAAGGCGCAGACCAGCGCCGCGCCGGTGGGCGTGGTCAGCTCGCCGCTTTCAAAGGACAGGCATTTCCACGGCGGTTTCACGCCGCTGCGCGGTAGGGTTCGCAGCAGCATGCGCGCCACCGCCGGCACCGGCACCGGCATGCGCCCGTGCGCGCACGACACCGTGCCGTGACCGGGCAGCAGCGGACCGGCGACGATGCGCTCGACCTGCAGCTGTTCGAGTAGCAGGCAGCAGCCGACGATGTCGGCGATGGCATCGACGGCACCGACTTCATGGAACTCGACCTCGTCGACGGTGGTGCCGTGGACCTCGGCCTCGGCCTCGGCGAGCAGGCGGAAGACCGCCTGCGCCCGGGCGATGGCCCGCGGTGGCAAGCCTGTGGCGCGCGCAAGCAAGGCGCGGATGTCGCGATACGGGCGATGGCCTTGCTGATGGTGGCCCTGGGCGACGGTGACGGCGGGCTGGGCGTCGCTCTCCTTCGCCACTTCCCGGCGCTGGCCTTGCGACCAGTCGATGTTCAAGCTGGGGTGCTGCCAGTGGGCCTCCTGGGGGGCGTCGACATCGACACGCAGCGCACTCAGGCCGCCGCCGAGGGTGCGCTCGGCGAAGATGGTGATCGGTCCGAAGCCGAGCAGCGCGAGATCCGCCTGCAGCCGGGCGAGATCGCCACCGGCATCGAGCAGGGCCGCGAGGAACATGTCGCCAGCGATACCGCTGGGCATGTCGAGGTGCAGGATCATGTCTGGACTCTACGTCGGCGCGGCGCCGCGGAACGGGCTGTCCAAGTGCTGCTGATTTGCCGCCGCCATTCGCCGGGAGAGACGCCAAGATGGCGCACGAAAGCAGTATGGAAACTGGTGGGAGAGAATCCGACCGCTGCTGCAATGTGCACGATGGACAGCTTGCCGCGTAAAAGTTCCTGAGCCCGCGCCAAGCGCCGGCGGTGGATCTCCTGCAGAACCGTCCGCCCGAGGGTCGCCCGCGTGCGCCGTTCTAAGGTTCGGCGGGTCAGACCGACGGCGGCAGCGACTTCGGCCACGCTTATCGGGTTGTTGAGATGGGTGGCGATCCATGCCAGGGCCTGACCGACGCTGGTGTCGGTCAACGTCTGGCGATCGGTTGAGACGCGCACGGCGATTTCATGCGGAGCATAGACTTCGCGCGCCGGCAAGGCTTTGCCGGCCAACAGCTCGGCGAGCAGCTGCGCCGCGCGATAGCCCATGGCCTCATGCGGAATGATGACGCTGGATCGTGCCGGGGCGCCGAGGAAGCACGTCATGTGGTCATCGTCGCAGCCGAGGATGCCGACTTCATCGGGGATGACCGCGCCGATGCGGTGACAAGCGGTGGCGGTCTGCTGCGCCAGATCGTCGTTATAGCAGAATAAGCCGATCGGGCGGGGAGCATGGGCGAGCCAGTCAGCGAGGTCGCCGACCTTGCCCAAGGGGTCGAGATGGCCCTGGCTCCAGTCCTGGGCGATTTCGTGGCAGACGAGGCCGCGGCGTCTGGCGGCGGCGCGGAAGCCCTCGGCACGGACATGGTTTTCGTGACCCGGGCCGAAGACCATGCCGATCTGTCGATATCCACGCTCGAGGAGGTGTGAGAGGGCCAATTCGCCAACGGCCTTTTCGTCAAGCTCTAGGGGGCTCCACGCAAATGGCGTGCGACCGCGAGTCATATCCACCAGGGGTATGCCGAAGCTGGCGATCTTGCGCGAGATGGCCGGCGAAAAGCTGCAGGCGATGATGCCGTCTGGGCGCCATGCGAGGCTCTGGCGCGTGAGCTGCGGGTCGTGTGCCAAAGCCGGGTACAACGATACCGTCCATCCTGCTTGAAGTGCGGAAAAACGCCCGATTCCGGTGAGGATCTGCCGCACATAGGCAAACGACGGCTGGGCCGCCACCACCACGGTGGTCAGGCGTTTGTCGCAAAACGGCAGAACCGTGGCGGATTGCCCGGCTAGCACCGTGGGTCGATGGACGGCAGGCTGAACCATTACGACATCCTCTTGCTTGGAAGCCCTATGACTACTCCCGCAGCTTCGGCCTCTCTGTCGCAACTGTTTTTGGTTCGACGCACATGCCTCAACGGCTGGTGGGATTTTCAGAGTGCGGTCGACGTCACCACTCCGGAAACCACGGTTCCGACGAGCGGCTGGTCCGCATCCGCGTATCTGGTGCCGTCGTTTTGGACCAAGCCGCGCGAGGGGCTGCGCCAGCCCGGTGACAAGTATTTTCATGGTCGCAGCAAGTGCTGCGATCACCGCGACAACGACGAAGGCCTGTTCGATGCCTGGACCTATCCGGTGGCCTGGGCGCGTTCGCGCGCCGGCTGGGTGCGGCGATCGCTCGCCGTTGCTGCGGCGGTTCCTGGTCGACGCCGCTGGTTGCTGCTCGAAGCGATCGTTCCGCGTGGCTGGCTGTTCATCAATGGTCGGCAGGTGGCTTATCATCAGCATCCGACCCTGCCGTTGGAGGTCGACATCGAGGACTTTTTGCACGAAGGAGTGAATGAGATTGCGCTTCGCATCACCGACCACGAGCGCGATGCGCGCGGCCGCACCCTGGTGCCTTCGGGGAACTGGATTCCCTGCGATTCGTCAGGGGTGTGGCAGGATGTCTGGCTGATCGAGCGCGGTAGCGTGCGCGTTGCCGAGATCGTGATCAGCACCTCGACGCGGCGGAATGAGCTGTCGGTGACCTGGGAGATGGTCAATGCTGGCGAGCAGGTCGCCAGCGTGACGCTGGTCGCCGATGTCGCCGCCTGGGCCCGCCACGTCGATGTCGAGCTGCAGCCGACCACATTGATGCTGCCGGTACAAACGCTGACGATTCCCGCGCATGGCAGCGCGCGAGTACAGCAGACGGCCCATTGGCCCGACGCGCCGCGCTGGGAACCTGGCTCGCCGCAGTTGCAGATGCTGCGCACCCGCCTGATCACCGCTGCCGGCGGTGAACTGCACGTCGAGCGTTTTGGTTTCCGCGAGGTATGGATTGATGGTCCGCGGCTGATGCTCAATGGCTACCCGCTGCATCTGTTCAGCGACTGGGGTCATAAAATGAGCCCGTTCTACTACACCGAATCCTGGATTCGCCAGTGGTTCGGCATGCTCCGCGATGCCAACCTCAACCATACGCGCCTGCATACCCATCCGCATCCCCGCCTGATCCTCGATCTCGCTGACGAAGAAGGCATCCTGGTCACCAACGAAACCGGCATGCATGGTTCGGGCGGCGAGCAGGGGGCGGATGATCCGCGGTACTGGAAGGCCGCCGTCGATCACATCCAGCGCTTCGTCCGCCGTGACCGCAATCGCCCGAGCGTGATCCTGTGGTCGGTCGAGAACGAGATGCGGTGGAATGGTGATAAGACGCGATTGACGGTGGAAAATCTACCGAAGATGCGCGCCTTGTTCAGCCAGCTGGATGCCACGCGCCCGGCCTTCCACGACGGCGACAGCTCGCTGTGGAGCGAGGCGTTCAGTGGCACGTCTGAGCAGCAAATCATCATCAGCCGGCATTACGGCAAGGAATGCAGCGGACTCGGCTGGTGGGATCGCCAACAGCCGTTGTCGAGCGGTGAGATGTCACTTTACCATTACAGCGGGCCCAACAGCACCCTGCATTTGGCCGGCGAAAAAGCGTATGCTGATTTCAGTGCCATCGACGAGGCCGCCGCCGAGGACACCGCCCTGATCGTCGAAGCCGGCCGGACCCTCGGCGTGTGCATGTTCGGGCCGTGGAATCTATCGTGTCTGCAGAATTTGCGCCCGCATGCGGCGGTACGTCTGTGGTGGCCGGATTGGACCGCGCCTGGGGTCAAGCCGCTGCGGGTCCACGCGCAGTCGTGCGAGTTCCGTTTCTGGGAAGGCGGTGCCGGTTACACGCCGGCACCCGGCTTCGCGGCCCAGGCGCATGCCTTCCGTTCCTTGGCGGTGATCGATCGCAGCTTGCGCACCGGTTATTGTCCGGGGGCGCAGCTGTCGCGCATGCTGCACGTGGTCAACGACACGCGTGCAGGGATCGACGGTGAGCTGGTGGTGAGCCTGACCTTAGCCGGGGCAGTGGTGCATGAGCTGCGCCAGGCGCTGCATCTGGCCCGGGGTGGAATGCAAGCTTTCCCTTTTGCCGTGACCTTGCCGCTGAGCCAAGGTGCGGCGGTGTATGCAGTACAGGTGATGATCGATGGTCAGGTGCGTGAAGCCTGGACGCGTAGCTTGCGCATCGAAGCGCCACCCACCCTGTCTTTACAGGGAAAAGTGGCGGTGTTCGGCAATGGCAGCAGCCTGCTGCTGTGGGCTGAAATGGGTGTGACCGTCGAGCTGTTCACGGATCTCAAGGTGGCGATAGCCAGTCATCCGCGGCTGTTGGTCTTGGAACGCAATGTCGTCCAACCGCATTCGCAGCAGCATCGGTCTGTGCAGCACTTTGCCGCCCAGGGCGGGCGGGTGCTGGTGCTCGAGCAGGAAGTCAGCCTGTTTCCGGGCGTCATCCTCGAAGGCAAACCGGTGTCGGCGGCTTTCGTGCGCAGCCCCGGACATGCGGCGTTGGCCGGGCTCGCAGAGGTGGATTTACGCAACTGGGGCGATGATAGCTATGCGCAGGTAGTTGCCGACACCATCGTGGCTAGCCGTTGCTATCGTAAGGATGATGGTGCGACGATGCTGCCGCTGCTCGATGCCGGCGAAGGTGGCTTTGGCCATGGCAGTCTGGATTTTACGCCATTGTTCTGCGCCCATGAAGGACGTGGTCTGATTGCCGCATGCCAGTTGCTGGTCACCAGCAAGGCCGACAGCCATCCAGCGGCGATGCGCTTGCTGGCGAATCTGGCGAGCTGGTTGGATACATGGACGGCGCCAGCCTCGGTAACCACGATTATCGAGGCCGGTGAGCAAGAGCCGATAGTGATGCTCGCTCAGGCGCGAGCCGGAGCCACGATCATGGTCGGAGCTCTCGATGAAATCGGTTTGGCGGTGTGGAGCTCGGCCATAGGTGTGCCGTTGCGGCCGCTAATGGTCTTGGATACGTATCAGGCGGTGCGTGTGTCGACGGTGCCGGAAGTGGCAGGCTTGTGCCACGAGGACGGCTGCGGCATCGAAAAATGGACCTATGCCAGTGGCGATAGCCATGATCAAAAGATCGGCAGCTGCTTCATCGCCCCGACGCCCGACTTAGAGGCTTTCTGGGAGACCCCGTCGAAATCCATGCTGGCGGAGATGTTTCCGTTTGATCAGAAATCCGAGCCTTTGCGCGCCCATGCGCGCACGCGTTTTCTGGGAGATGAAAAACCGCTGCGGGCTGTGGTGCAAGGCCGCGTACGCGTCGGCGCCGGCCAGGTCATCTTCGATCAATTCATCATGCCGGCGGTGGTTCGCCCGCGTTTTCTGCGTTTGAGTAAACGATTGCGCGCCAACCTCGGTGTTCCCGGGCCCAGCCTGTTGGCCGGGGACGCCACCGGCGGCCCGATCGAGAATTCAAAAGGCTATCCGCTGCAGATCGCGACCCTGGCCGGGGTCGGGGATCGCGAACAGTTCCTCCAAGATATCCGCTTCAATCCCGAACGTCTGCTGTCCAAGCCGGTACTGACGCGCGGCGCGTGGAGCGTGCTCAGCGGCGAGGGCACGTTCACCTGCCCTGCGCTGGGTGAGCGCTGGTGGTCGCTGGTCATCGAGTCGCCGGTGGCGCGGCAGAACTTCGCCACCAACCTCGGGGTTCCCAACCCCGAAGCCCTGACTTTTTGTGATCTCAGTGGCGGCGGTGAGGTCGAATTCATGATCAACGGCGTTAGCCATCAGACCGTGTCCGGTAGCGGCACGGTAACCGACATCGCCTTGGAGGCCGGCTACAACCACGTGCTGCTGCGCTGGCGAGGCGCGGGCGACACCATCGGCATTCGCTTCCGCAACATCATGCGTCATCCCGAAGTCGAATTCAGATTCCCCTGATCAATTGTCTCCTCAGCCAGTGAAAACGCTGCGCCGCGAGATGACTAGGAGCCTGTCGGGAATAGACTCATGGTCGAAACCTAAGCGCCGACGCCGATGAGGAACGCCCGCTTTGGCTACGGATCGTCCGCGTTCTGTAGAGAAAAAGCTGGCGTATTGTTGCAATTTGCGTGGCATTGGCGAACAGGGGCAGCTCAGGCTGTCTGATCAATGCATGTGTGCATAGATGCAGACGTACGTGGTCGCAATGGTGAGGAGTGCCATCGGCTGGTGCAGGCATTGGTCGCTGGTCGCTGGTCGCTGGTCGCTGGTCGCTGGTCGCTGGTCGCTGGTCGCTGGTCGCTGGTCGCTGGTCGCTGGTCGCTGGTCGCTGGTCGCTGGTCGCTGGTCGCTGGTCGCTGGTCCCTGGTCTCTGGTCCCTGGCCTTCTCCGGTCACTGCTGGCACCGCAGGCGAACGAGATAGCGTCCTACCCCCATGCCTTTCAACTGCGGAATCGTCGGCCTGCCCAATGTCGGCAAGAGCACCATCTTCAACGCCCTGACTCAGACTCAGGCAGCCCAGGCGGCGAACTATCCGTTCTGCACCATCGATCCCAATACTGGCATGGTCAGCGTCCCGGACCGGCGCATGCTCGTGCTGCAGGATATCGTCAAGACCGTGCGCGTGATCCCCACCCAGCTTGAGATCGTCGATATCGCCGGCTTGGTCAAGGGCGCGAGCAAGGGTGAAGGCAAGGGCAACGAATTCCTCTCGGCGATCAAGAACGTCGACGCGGTGCTGCACGTGGTGCGCTGCTTCGAGGATCCCGATGTCATCCACGTCGACGGCAGCGTCGATCCAGTGCGCGACATCGAGATCATCGATCTGGAGTTGCTGCTCAAGGACGAGGAGACCGCCAAGACCGCCCTCGATCGCACCAAGAAGAAGAGCGCCATGGACAAGGAGGCCGCTGCCAAGGTCCCGACGATTGAGAAGGTCGTGAACGGTTTCAAGGACCTTCGGCCGGTACGCGCCCTGGGCTTGAACGAGGAGGAGATGAAGCACATCGCCGACATGCATTTGATCACCGCCAAGGCCATGCTCTTCGTGTGCAACATCGCCGACAGCGACATCAAGGCCGGCGGCAATGCCCACTCGCAGGCGGTCTTCGCCCATGCCGCCAAGGTCGGCGCCAAGGCCATCTGCATCAGCGGCAAAATCGAGAGCGAATTGGTCGGCCTCGCCGACGATGAGAAGCAGGCCTTCATGGAAGACCTGGGCATGACCGAATCAGGCATCGACACCCTGGTACGGGCCGGCTACGAGCTCCTTGGTTTGCAGACCTACTTCACCGCCGGGGTCAAGGAAGTGCGCGCCTGGCAGATCCAGAAGGGCTTCACCGCCCCCAAGGCCGCCGGCGTCATCCACAGCGATTTCGAGAAGGGCTTCATCCGCGCGGAAGTCGCCGCCTATGACGATTTCGTCAAGTTTAAGGGCGAAAAGGGCTGCAAGGAAGTCGGTAAGCTCCGCGCCGAGGGCAAGGAATACATCGTTCAGGATGGCGACGTGATGCATTTCCTCTTCGGGAAGTAAGCACACCCTCGGCGCACCCGGGAGAGGACTTGGCAATTTGCCGAAAAGCGGCACCAACGTGCCAAGTCCTAGCTTGCGACGGACCCCGCGCGGGGGTACCCATACGCATGAGCACAGCCCCTTCGCCGCATGAACTGTTTTCGCGTCTGCAACGTGCGATCGGCACCGTCGTGCAGGGCCAGGAGCAGGTCGTGCGACTGGTCCTGGCGACCTTTATCGGCGGTGGCCACGTGCTGCTCGACGATGTCCCGGGCACCGGCAAGACGACCTTGGCCAAGGCCCTGGCGCGGGTCATTGATGCCAAGTTCTCGCGGGTGCAGTTCACCCCCGATCTGCTGCCGTCGGACATCCTCGGGGTGGCGATCTTCAATCAGAAATCGACCGAGTTTGAATTCCACCAGGGCCCGGTGTTCACCGACATCCTGCTCGCCGATGAGATCAATCGCGCCTCGCCGCGGACGCAGTCGGCGCTCTTAGAGGCGATGGCCGAGGGCCAGGTCAGCGTCGAGGGGCAACGGCGCCCGCTGTCGGATGTGTTCTTCACCATCGCCACTCAGAATCCGGTCGAATTCCGCGGCACCTATCCTCTGCCCGAGGCGCAGATGGATCGCTTCGCCATCCGTCTGAAGCTCGGCTACCTGAGCCTCGATGACGAATGCGCCATGCTCGGGGCGCAGCAGGGGGCGCATCCCTTGGAGCGTCTGCAGCCGTGCCTGTCGGTGGGCGAATTGCGCGGCCTGCGCCAGGCCGCGCAGGCGGTGCGCATCAGCGATGAAGTGCGTCGCTACTTGGTCGAGGTCGTCGCCGGTACGCGCCGGGCGCCGGGCGTCCGGCTCGGTGCCAGTCCGCGAGCGTCGGTGGCCTTGATGCGTACCAGCCAGGCCCTGGCGATGAGCGAAGGCGCGGCCTTCGTGACCCCGGCCCACGTGCAGCAGCTCGCGGTCGCGACCCTCGCCCATCGCCTAGTGCTCGATCCGCAGGCGGCTTTCGGCGGCGCCACCGCCGAAGCCGCGGTCGCCGGCGTACTCACCCGTATCGCGGTGCCGCACTGATGTTCGGCTTGGTGAAACGGTTTTTGAGCCGCTGGTACCTGACCTCACGCGGGGTCATGCGCTTGCTGCGTCGCCGTTTCACCATCGTCGGCTTCGCCTTGCTGGTGGCCATGGCGGTGACCCTGGGCACCGCTAACCATGAGCAGACCATGGGCTTTCCGGCCTTCCTGGTATTGGCGACGGTGTGGCTAATGGCTCTCATCAGTGCCCCGTTCTTCCGCTTGAAATTTCAGGTCACGCGTGAAGTCCCGCCCCTGGTTACGGCGGGGACGCCGTTCACCATGCAGGTGCACCTCAGCCATGCCAGTCGCCAGGTCCAGGCCGGACTCGCCTATGCCGAGGAGTTGCACGAGCCGCAGTTGACCAGCGATGATGTCATGAATCGCCTGCGCGAGGTGCTCACCTGGCGGCCGCAGTTCGGTCTCGGCACCTACCTCGTGCGTTCGACACGCCCGGCGCGCTGCGTGCCGGTGGCGGTTCCGAACATCAACCCGGGCGCGACCTGCACCGTGGCGGTGTCGATCACCGCTTGGCGTCGCGGCCCCTTGGAGCTGGCGGCGGGAGTCGTCATGCGCACCGATCCCTTCGGGGTCTTCCAGGCTTTCTGCCGCACGTCGAAAAACGCTCCGACAGCGACGATCCTGGTCCTCCCGGCACGCTTCCCACTGCCGCCGCTGGCGTTGCTGGGGCAAAGCCGCGAACAGTCTGAGGGCACCGCCCTCGCCACCGGCGTCGGCCAGGCCGAGGAGTTCGTGGCCTTGCGCGACTACCGTCGAGGCGATCCGCTCAAGCATGTGCACTGGCGCTCGGTGGCGCGCACCGGTCGGGTGGTGGTCAAGGAATTCCAGGACGAGCACCTCATGCGCCATGGCCTGGTGCTCGACACCTGCTGCGCGCCACGGGATGATCTACTGTTCGAGGAAGCGGTGGCGGTGGCGGCGTCGTTCGTGTGCACGGTGCCGGATCAGGAATCCCTGCTCGATCTGCTGCTGGTCGATCGGCAGGCGCTATGCCTGGGCAGCGGCCGGGGCCTGACCAGCGGCCGGGGTCTAGGTTCGACCCAGCGCATGCTTGAGGTCCTCGCCACCGTCCAGCCGACGCGCGAGCGCGAGTACGCCGCCCTCGAGGCCCTCGTCGGCCAGCATCGCGAGTCGCTCAGCAGCTGCGTGGTGGTGCTGCTGGCCTGGGATGAGCCGCGACGGGAAATGATCCGGCGCCTGCGCGTCCAGCGTCTGCCCTTGGTGGTGCTGCTCTTGGTGCCGCGCGGCCAGACCACGCTCGCCGAACGTGGCACCCCCGAGCAGCAGCCCGATCGTCTCATCGTTCTCGAATCCGGGCGTATTCCCGAAGGTTTGCTGGCCTTGGGGCAGAGCCCATGAATACCGCCTGGCAGATCCATCGACCGTGGTACATCGCGGTTCTGCTGCTGTGGGGCTGGCAGACCGACTTCCTGTGGCTGGCCTTGGCCATGGGTCTGATCCTCGAAGCGCCGCGCCTGATCAAGGCCCGCGTCGATATCAGCTTCGCCGACTTCGAGCGCTTATGGAGCTTCAGCTCGGTGGTCTTCCTGGGAGTCATCTTCTACCTCGCCATGGCCCGCCAGGGGCTCGATGCGGTCGGGGCTCTCACCGGCGTCGAGCCGACCGCGGATCAGCCGGATGCGATGCGCCGGATGTCGGGCACGGCGTTGACCTTCCTGCGCTGGTTGCCGTTCATCCTCTTCCCCTTTACCGCCAGCGTCGCCTGGAGCCGGACCACGGTGTTGCCGTGGTCGATCTTCAGCATGTATGAACAGGCGCGGGCCAAGCGTCAGCCTTTGGCGCCGACCCCGGAATGGGCGCAGATGCTCATGCATCCCGGCTATTTCTACATCGGCGTGACCTTGTTCGCGGCCACCACCACCACCAGCCATGCGCTGTACTTCCTGCCGCTGTGGCTGGCGGTCCTGATGCTCACCTGGTGGCCGTGGCGCAGCCGCAGTTACGGGACCGGCACCTGGGTCATCATCCTGCTGCTGTTGGCGACGACCTCGATCATCGCCCCGTTCGGCCATCGCGCCACGCGTGCGGCCTGGGCGGCCGTCGAGGAACGCTTCCAAGGAGGCGGTGGTGCCTTTGGCGGGGGCAAGACCAATCCCGATCAACTATCGCGACGGACGGCCTTCGGCGCCATCGGCGCGCTCAAGCAATCGGGAGCCATCCTGCTGCGCGCGACGACTCCCGATGACCAGCCTCCGGGGCTGTTGCGCGAGGCTGCCTTCAATCGTTTCCATGGTTCGTTGTGGGCTACGGCCCGGCATGATTTCGGGCCCTTGGATCCCACCCATGTCACCAATCATGCCGGCAACCAGCTCAGTACTCAGCCGTTGCTGACCATCACCCGGGCCACGGCTGAAGGCGATACGCCCCTGGCGCTGCCGAATGACGGCCTGCGCCTGCACCTCGTCGGACAGGCGCAGGCCGAGGTCGGTGGCCTGGGCGCAGTGCGCTTGCGCGGTGGACTGCCCCTAGCGGTCTACCAGGTCGAGCGCGGATCGGCGAGCGAGCGTGATCCCGAGCCGCAATCCGACGACCTCACGCTTGATCGTCTCGACGCTCAGGAACGCGCCGCGGTGCTCGCCGCCGCCGAGGCCATCGGCGTCCAGGGCCTCGCTACCGAGGTTGCGATGGAACGTCTCGAACGCTATTTCGGCACGCATTTCAGCTATTCTTTGTGGCAGGCGCCGACCACCGATGGCCAGCAACCGCTGGTGCGTTTCCTGACCACCAGCCACGCGGGACATTGCGAGTATTTCGCTACCGCCACGGTGCTGCTGCTACGCGCCGCCGGCATTCCGGCGCGCTACGCGGTCGGCTTCAGCATGAACGAACGCTATGATCAAGGCTGGATCGCGCGCGGTCGTGATGCCCATGCCTGGTGTCTGGTCTGGAACCACGGGCAATGGCAGGACTTCGATACCACGCCCGGCAGCTGGCGTGAGCAGGAGCAGCAATCCCGGCCGTGGTTCGAGGGCGTCAGCGATCGCTGGGCGGATCTCTGGTATCGCTTCGACATCTGGCGCCAGGGCGGTGGGCGCTGGCAATTGCTGGTCTTCGGCTTCGGCATGGTGGTGCTGGCGTGGATCGCCTGGCGGCAGGTACGCGGCAGCCGCTGGCGGCGCGTGGGGACCTCGGCAGGGGCGGCGGCGATGATCCCGTTTGGACTGGACTCGGAATTCTTCAAGGTCCTCGCCCTGCTCGAGGGATCACATCACCGTCCGCCACATCTGCCGCCGGGGCTGTGGATCCGCGATCTGATCCTGCCTGCGGGCCTCGATCGTCAGCAACTCGCCGAGGCGCTCGGCTTGCATGAACGTCTGCGTTTTGATCCCGCGGGCCTGCCACCGAGCCAACGTCGCCGCTTGGCCGAGCTCTCCCAGAGCTTGCACTCGGCGATCACCACAGAGCAGGCTGGCAGGGCTAAGCTCAATTCACCAAAGTAACACTTACGGCGAGGTGCCTAGTCGTACCCCGGCGGCGAGCAGAGCGTCGACGCAGCGCTCCATGGGATGCCCGCTGCGATGGTGCAGGTGATGCTGGAAGTGCGCCGCTTGATGCAGTCCGTCGATGAACGTCTGGGCTTCATCGAGGTGCCCGCTGCGGGCGAGGGCGAGGGCGTGCAGGGCCTGCAGCTCCAGGTACTCGGGATTGCTCTGCAGGCCGGCGGCGCTCTCGCTAGCGAGGGTCGCGTCATCGCCAGCGTCCATGGCGGCATAGGCGAGCAGGATGTGCGGCCACATGCTCAGCGGATCCGCTCCGAGGGCGACCAGCGCATGGGTGCGGACCTCGGCCGTATGCCGGGCGATGAGGGCGGCGCGGGCGGCGGTGATCCGCGGCCAGAAGGCTCCGGGTGTGGTTCGCAAGCGCTCCTCGGCAAGCCGCGCCAGGCGGGCATCGGGGGCGTAGGTCGCGAGCAGGACGTTGGCGGTGTCCTCCTGATGTAGCGCGGCTTCCGATTCATCGCACTGGCACAATTCGAGTTCATGCGGGCCGATGAGTGGACGCGTCAGCAGGTCGGCGACCGAACCCCAGGCGGCATCCGGGGCGGCGTCCGCGATGAGGCGCGGGATGGCGGCGATCAGCGGCGAATCCACGCGTGCGACCAGCAGCGCGCGCTGCAACTGTACCGCCACCGCCAGCAGCAGCCCACGTTCGGGATGCTCGCGGAGGATCACGGCCGCTGTCGGTGCCAAGGGATCGCAACCGGCCGCGACCAGGGCGGCTGTGAGCTCGCTGATCTCGCCCGGCCAGGGGCCACGGTGGGCATAGCGCCGGGCGAGCTCGCGGAGGTGATCATCGGCCAGGGCCCGCTCGATGCGCTGACGCGCCGAGCCCACCGCTGCGGTTTCCGGCAAGGCCGAAAGCTGCTCGCGCCACTGCCGTAGGCCATCGGCATCCGGCAGTGGCGTGCCCAGCAGCGTCAGGGCTTGCTGTGTCGCCAGGCTGCGTTCGCGGGCGAGCGACGCGCTCAGCGCCAAGCCGGCCACGAGGGCGGTCAGAAGCGCGGCGGTGAGCAGCGGTTGGCGCTGCAGGAAGCGGCGCCCGGCGAGCAGGGCATGGATGCCCCAGCTGCGTTCTTCGGCGAGGGCGATGCCGTGACGAAGCCAGCGGCGCATGTCAGCAGCGACCTCGGCGGCGTCGGCGTAGCGCTGAGCGGGAGCTGCCGCCATGCACTGGGCGGCGATCGCACCCAGGCCACGTCGGCCCAAGGCGCACGGTTGATCCGGGGCCGCGCCGGTGAGCGCGAAACGCAACAGTGCCCCCAGGGCCCAGACATCCATGCGCGGGTCGGCGGGCGCTGCCCCTGAGGTTTCCGGCGCCGCCCACGGAGGGGTGCCGAGGCGCTGGTTGGCACCAGCGAGGTCGGTTTGGTGGGCTTTTTGGCCAGTCACGTGTTCAGCAGTCACGAGGCTGGCGCCGGTGGACCCGGCCAGACCCCAGTCGATGACGAGAGTCTCTGCGTCCTCGCCCAGCCAGATATGTTCAGGTTTGAGGTCGCGATGGACGATGCCCGCGTGGTGGGCGAAGCCCAGGGCATCGGCGACCTTGAGCAGGATGTCGGCAGCTTCGGCGGCGGGCAGCGGGGCACGTGTGGCCAGCGTTGTGCCGCGCAGGCGCTTCATGACATAGGCCGGCTCGCCAGCGGCGGCAGCGCCGACATCGTGGACGGGAACGATGCCCGGGTGTTCGAGACGGGCGGTGATCGCGGCCTCGCGGCGGAACAGGCGCAGGCGCAGGGCATGGCTGGCAATCGGCTCGTTGAGCCCACGCGGGCGGCAGCGTTTGAGCGCCACTTGTCGATCGAGCACCCGATCATGTACCAGTTCGACAATGCCCATGCCGCCGGCACCCAGCGTATGCAGGGGCGTAAAACGGCTGGTGGCGGATTCGGAAGTGAAGATTTCGCCGGCTAATTCAGGCGGGGTCAGGGAAGGCGGCAGCTCAAGCTCACCGAGCAGACGTTCTTGCTCGTCCGCCGGCAGGGTCGCCAGCCAGGCATCGACTTCCTCGAAGCGCGGCAGGGTCAAGGTCCCGGCGCGATAGGCGGCGATATCCGCTGAGGTGGGCTGGAGCATGCACACTCTTATCTGCTATATGCCATCTGCTATCTGCTATCTGCGAGTCTCCGCTTGGGAGAGGCAGCGGTGCCCGCCGTGGCGGCAGGCACCGGCACCTGTGAGAAGCTTATTTCGCGTGGTTATGGTCGTGAGCGGCCGGGGCCGGGGCTTTGGGATCCGCGGCTTTCGCCTCGGCGGCTTTGGCCATGTCGGCCTGGACTTTTTTGACGTTGCCGTCGACGTCTTTTTCGAACTTCTTGATGCAGCCAGAGCAGCAGAATTTCACTTCTTGGCCGTTGTAGACCTTGACCACGCTGTCGCCCATGCCTCCGAGCTTTTCGCCGGAGACAGCGCAGGTATTAATGGTATAGGGTTTGGCCTTGGCGGCTTCGGCCTCGGCGCCGAAAGCGTTCGCGCTTGATAACGCGCAAAGGGTAAAGAGGAAAGAGGCAAAGGTGAGGTTACGCATGGGAGAGGTTCCTTAGTTGGAAAGGTCGGATCGGCGATGAGCGTTTCAGCAATTTCGCGGGCGGCTATTCCGCGCTCTTTCCAAAAGGATCCGAAACCAGGACCGGGTTGGTGATCTGACCGCGTACCGTGAAGCGCGCCGCGCGACGGGTCAGGGGATTGAGGATGAAGGTCGCCACGCCACCGGTCAGGGCGTTGGCGATCTTGTTGGCGAAGAGCGGCTCCAACGAGAGCCGTAGATCACCGTCGTAGCCGACGTGGCCGGCGATCGAGATCTTCGCCGCCGGCGCATCGATGTGCGCAAACACCAGGGTGAGCTTGCCGTCGCCGAGATTGAAGCGGGTATCGAAGCGATCCTTGCCCTTGTTGGCGCCCGGATCACCGACGAGAAAGTTGGCCAGTACTGGCAACTGCACGAAGTTACCGTCGGTGAGGGAGAGCTCGCCGTGCCCGCTCATCTGCTCGGGATGATCCGCCGGGAGGCTGAAATCCACCCAGCCATTGAGTGTCCCGCTGAGGTTCTCGGCATTGCCGCCGAGCTGCCGTAGCAGGGTCGCGACATCGGCCTTGGCGAGTTCGAAATGCCCGCGGTAGATGATCGCGGAGCTCGGGCCGCCCGCCGGATCGGGTTGCGGCAGATCGATCGACAGCCAGCCGGTGACCGTGCCGCCATAAGCCTTGGCCTGGCATTTATCAAAGAGGATCTTGCGTCCCTTCATTTCCGGACGGGCCACGACATCGCGGAAATTGAGCACTCCGAATTCGAGAGTGTTGGCGTGCAGGACCTCACCGGCGATCGCCGGGGCGTAATCGGCTTCGGCCGCCGGCAGCAAGTGGCTGATCAGCAGCAGGTGGCTGATCAGCAGCAAGTGGCTGATCAGCAGCAGCGCCAACCCGAGGCGTCGCATCAGCTCGGCTCCAGGGTTGCGAGCCTGGCCACAGTGGCGGTGGCGAGGTCCCCCATCGCCGCCGATGGGCGATTGATCAGCAGGGTCCTTCGCGCCGCCCGACCGGCACCGGCGAGGAGGTGCAGCGCGGTATCGATGTCGGACACCAGCCAGGGATTGCAACGTGGCCGAAACCCGGCGCAGGCCTGGGCGGCCTCTCCGCAAAGCGCGATCAGGCCGGCAGGAACCGCCGCCGCCGCGGCTTCGGCGGCCTGCAGCACGGTGGCATCCTTGGTCTTCTTGGCCACGCCGACGGCGGCGAAGGCGGTCGCATCGGCGTCGGCGAAAAGCAGCGCATGCTCCCGCCAGAGGTCGAGCTGCTGAGCGAGAGCCTCGGCTTCGGCGGTGACCTCGGGCCATTTTTCGCCAGTGGTGTAGCGGCAGGCCATGGCTGCCGTCGCGCAGCCAATGGCGGCGGTCACCGCTGCCGCCGCGCCGCCGCCGGGGGTCGGCACGCGCTCGGCCAGACTGGCGACGAAGCTGGCGATCGTCTGTTCGCCGGTCATCGCCTTATCCTGCGGCCGATTCTTTGAGCTCGCTCGCGGCTTCATCGGCGACGCGCTCGATGCGCGCGCCGAGCTTGCACAGGCGCTCTTCGAGCCGCTCATAGCCGCGATCGATGTGGTAGATGCGCGACAGACGCGTCTCGCCATCGGCGGCCATGGCGGCGATGGTCAAGGCCGCCCCGGCACGGAGGTCGCTGGCCATGATCGGCGCCGGCTTGAGTTTGGCGACGCCCTGGATCACCGCTTGGCCGTTGGCCACGGAGATGTTCGCGCCCATGCGCCGCAATTCGGCGGCGGTCATGAAGCGATCGGGATAGATGCGCTCGGTGAGGATCGAGGTGCCCTCGGCGATCGCCATCAGGGTCATGATCGGACTCTGCACATCGGTCGGAAAAGCCGGGTAGGGCAGGGTGGTGACTTCCGCAGGCTTGTAGCGCTCGGCGGGGATGACGGTCAGCGCCGTGCCCTTGCGCTCGACGGTCACGCCCATCTGGCGCAGGACATCGAGTACCGCCAGGAGGTGATCCGGCCGGCAGCCGGTGACGGTCAGCTTGGAACGGGTCACTGCTCCGGCGATAAGGAAGGTCGCGGTCTCGATGCGATCGGGGATGACCGTATGGTTGGCGGCCTTGAGCTTCTTCACGCCCTGGATGGTGATGCGCGGGCTGCCATGGCCGCTGATCTTGGCGCCCATGGCATTGAGACAGTCGGCCAAATCCACGACTTCCGGCTCGCAGGCGGCGCACTCGATGATCGTCGTGCCCTTGGCCAGCACCGCCGCGCACATGACGTTGTCGGTGGCCAGCACCGACGAACCGAACTTGCCGCCGAGGTAGATCTCGGTGCCCTTGAGGCCGCCCTTGGGGGCTTTGGCGCGGATGTTGCCGCCGTCGATCTCAATGATCGCGCCGAGGGCTTCGAGTCCGCGCAAGTGCAGATCGATGGGGCGTTCGCCGAGGTTGCAGCCACCGGGCAAGCTGACGATGGCCTCGCCGCGGGCGGCGAGCAGGGGGCCAAGCACGCACACGCCGGCGCGCATCTGCTTGACCAGCTCATAGGGCGCCGTGCTGTTGTAGGTGTCTTTGATGCGAGTGCTAATCGTCTTGGCGTTTTTCCCCGTGCCCCAGGTGGTTTCGACCCCCAGGGTGTTGAGGATTTTCACCTGCGTCTGGATGTCGCGCAAAGCCGGAATGTTGCTGAAGCGGCAGACCTCGCCGGTCATCAGACTCACCGCCAGAATCGGTAACGCTGCGTTCTTGGAGCCGGAGACGGAAATCGTGCCGGAGAGCGGCTTGCCGCCGCGAATCAGGAAGCTGTCCATGTAGGTAAGCACTCTAGGACCTGCCCGGACATAATCTATCCTGGGAGCCGCCCTGCCTGGATAAGCCGCATGCAAGAATGCGGATCGACGACCTGACCTGCGTGCATGCCACCTGCCAAATCCCCGCCTGCGCGCCCCACAACTAACCTACCCATTGACGATTCCAGTAGTTATTGATAAGCCCCATGTCCTTCCTCGTATCTGTCTAATTCATCAGATACCTCACGACCCCAGGAGCTTCCCGGTGAAACGTAATTTGCTTTTCGTGTTGATGACCTTGTGTCACGTCGGGGCATGCGCGGCGGAGCTCGCGCCGGCGGTCATCTCCGAGGTGATTTCAACCGCGAGTCCACGCAATATTCCTAGCGATTACCGCATCTATGTCGGCGATCGCTTATCTGTGCAGGTCTTCGATCAGCCCGATCTGTCGATCGAGCTGCTGGTGCCGATGGACGGATATCTGTCCTTCCCCTTGATCGGCGAGGTGCAGTCGCCGATCGGTTGGACCTTGAGCGAGCTCCGCTGGGAGTTGAAGAAACGCCTCGAACGCGATTTCCTCAAGCTCGCAGTGGTGACCATCTCGATCAAGGAATTCGGTGCCCGTCAGGCCTTCGTCATGGGTCAGGTCACCAAGCCCGGGACGGTGGATCTGGATCCGTTCCATCCGGTCTCGGCCCTGCAGGCGATCGGTCAGGCCGGGGGCCTGAAGGAAGAAGCCAATCCGTCAGGAGCGTTCATCCTCCGCGACGATCCCCTGCGCCCGGGCATGAAGCTGTCGCTCGCGGTGGCCTCGACGATCGCGGCGGCCAAGGATGGCGGCGATATCGTGCTTAGTGCCGGCGACGTGATCGTGGTCCCGCGCCTCGACCGCATCTATGTGGTCGGTCAAGTGAACAAGAGCGGAGCCCTGGATATCTCATCGTCGGAGCGCATGACGGTCAGCAAGGCGATCAGTCTCGCGGGTGGTTTCACCCGATTCTCAAGTGAATCGGGGGTGGTCCTGGTACGCAGCAACCAGGCCGCCCAGGTCATCGATGTGCATGCGATCTTCGGTGGCTCGAGTACCGCTGAAGACCCGCCGCTGAAGCCCGGTGACACCGTCTACGTGCCTGCCAGCCGTTTCTGAGCCTGTTGCTTCTGAGAGAGATGCTTCTGAGAGAGATGCTTCTAAGTGAGCTGGTCAGCGCTCGCTTGCGGGCGCGGCGGATACCGGCTGTGGATTGAGCGTGCGCTGACCACAGGGCGCCGCCGGAGTGCCGCGATAGATGGTCCACGGCTGCGCATCCTTGGTGAGCAGGGCGTTGGCGCTGATGACCGCGCCGGCGCCGATGGTCAGGCCGGGCATGATCACCGCCCGCAGCGCGATCCAGGCGCCATCACCGATGGTGATCGGGGCTATTTTCAGAGAAAAATGCACGTCTTGAAGATCATGGCTGCCGGTGCAGAGATAGGTCTGCTGGCTGATCACGGCATGGGCGCCAATGGTGATCTGATCAAGCGCATAGAGCCATACCTCTTCGCCGATCCAGGCGTGATCGCCGATGGTGACTTTCCATGGATAATTGCAGCGCACGGTGCTGCGCAGGAGTACGCCGCGGCCGATGCGGGCCCCGAAGCAACGCCAGACGGTACGCTTCCAGGCGTAGAACGGTTGCGGGCACGGGCGCAGCAGCAACAGCCAGGCGATGTCCCAGAGGATCACGAACCAACCCGGGCGGCCGCGGTCGAACCAGGATTGATTATAACCGGTGAGATCGATGTGGGGTTCAGGCATGGCGGGCAATTACCTCAGCGAAAAATTGATTACGTGCCCGTGCCGCGGTGGTGATGGCGAAGGTCTGCTGAAAGAGCTTCACGGCGTTTTCACTCATGAGCCGGACTTGGGCCTCGGAAAGAGCCAGAAATGTGGCGAGCATGTCGCTGACCGCGGCAGCGTGGTCGGCCACCGCGTAGCCCGCGCCGGCGGCCACTACTTCCCGCCAGATGTTGACCTGGGTGGTGGTGAGCACCGGCGTGCCGCAGGCGAGGGCCTCAGCGATCACCAGGCCGAAATTCTCCTGATGCGACGGCAGGCAGAAACCGCATGCGTTTCGGAAAGCACCCCACTTGGCGTCGCCGCGTAGCATTCCTGGCCAATGGATGCGCTTGGCTACTTCAGTGTCGGTGATCGTCGCCATCAGCCGGCTTTGCAGATGGTCGGGGTCGGGACCCGCAACCACCAGCTCGAGTTGCGGATGCGCCGCCGCCTGACGCTTGAATGCACTCAGCAGGAGGTCGATGCCTTTCTTTTCGTGGATGCGTGAGAGGAAGAGGATGAAGGGCTTGTCGACGACGGCGGGGCAGATGTCCGCGAAGGCGGCGCGCTGGCGATCAATAGCCTCGGCCTCTTTGGCGGCACCGGCGCTGCCGATAGCCTGCACGGCTTCGGTCACCCGATAGGGACGGAAAGATTCGCGTGCCAGGCGGCGCTCGTCGTCAGCCGTGAAGACCACCGCCTGGGCATCGCGCAGGACAGCGTGCTCGGCCGTCAGCCAGTAGAGATACTTCTTGAGATGCTTCAGCGGATACTGGCGTTTGAACCACGGATCAAGCATGCCGTGCGGATAGACGACATAGGGGATACGATCGGCGCAAACGCGGTGGACGAGCCGCGACTGGTATTGCCACAGGCCGTCTGCAACCACCAGATCCGCTCGGCTGCTGGCGGCACGGAGACGATCCTGGGCGGTGGCGGCGTAGCCATAGGTGCCGCGGCCGCGACCGAGAGCGATAGCGGGCAGCTCGAAGGATTTCCACCAGGGCTCATCGCCTTGATCGAGCGCCGCCACGGTCACGTGGTGGCCGTCCTGCACTGATGAAAGTCCCATCTGCCGAACGCATTCAATTACGCCGCCAGCCGCCGGATCAAGAGTTCGTACTACGTGGAGTAGGTGCATCGGCATCGTCTCGATTGAGAAAAAAGGGAGTGTTGTCGGGAGTGACGATCCAGGTGAGCGCGTACATCACGAGCTTGTCGAGCTCGAAAAAGGCACCGTTCTGATTGGCGATGATCATGAAAATTAACACGAAGTAGTGATTCTTCTTCCGTAAAAGCATGACCAAGAGCGGGACTGCCATCATTCCGAAGCTGAAGAAAAAATTGAATACGCCGTTTTGCAAAGGGCTCTCGCCATTGACATCAAATAAGCCTGTGTTGCTCAAGGCTTCTTCGATTCCAGTTATGGGAATTCCGACTATATGTGTTCCCCAGGTGAGCGATAAGATGCTCAATGGATGAAAGATGCGCACATTTGCTGACTGATCATCGCCAGTGATAATCGCCTGTAGGCGACTACCTATTATCTCGCTTACCGAACTCATGGTGATGGCGAAAGCAAAGATCCCCAGGAGGCTGATGAGCACCGCTGTCGCATGACGACGCGATAAAAACATCAGTCCCAGAGCCAGATTGGCGACGAAGCCTAGGGAGGTGCACGCTACCGCACTGGTGCCGAGGGCGATCAGGCATGGAATCGGCTGCCATCGTTCATGATTGACCTGCTGGATGTAATAAAGAACCGCAGCGATTAAACCGAGATATGACGGTTCGCTGAAAAAAGCGCTAACACGGATATCCAGGTCGAGTCCATGCCGCATGGCGTGATCAACCCAGCGTTCTGAAAGGGCGGCATCTTCTGAATTCACGTACCAGTTAACCGGTATGATTAGATATGTACCGCTCATAATGAGAAGTTGTTGCAGCAAGGTAAAGGCAAAGATAAATGTAGCCATGTACCCAGCTATTCGTTCAATTTTCACATGTCCGTGATTAACTTTCAGCGAGGATGACAGTATCCAGCAGGCTAGGAATCCACCCAGTAGGAAATGGATTTCACGTAAGAAATTGAAGGAGACTTCCGCATATAGGGAAAAGGAGATCGTAAACGACGCGCTTGCGAACAACAGCCAGATGGATCCAATCCCGATGGGGGTTTTACGAATGAGCAGTAAGCCAATGATGACCGCAACCAGGAATCCCTGGCACGACATAAAAAGGCTTGAACCCATTTGTAAGAAAGGTAAGCACGCGATCGCCAAGATGAGGAAACGATAGGGGGTTAAATGCGACAATAAAAGTTCTGATGATTCTTGGATGCGTATCATGGAAGTAAAAGTAAATTGATATTTTTATTTATTTCGGCATGTATATGGTGAGGATGATAGCAAGAGTTTGTAGTGTAAAATTTCATAAAATTGTATGTCTATTATTGGGATTCTTTGGATTCTTCGGACGCAGCCATTGGAGTAGATCGCAATCTCGATCTTGGCAGTGGTATGGTAAAGTATGTTACGCGGGCTTCCATGTCGGCTATGTTTCCTTCGCTTGATAAAATGCCGATGGGCGTGGGCTCCTGTTAATGGTGTGATCAATGATATCGGCAAGATAGTGCGCTCCGGCAACGGCGGTGAGTTGCAGGCAAGTGCGTGCACGGCGTGCGGCGCGGGCCGCTGGCGACCAAGCATCAGTTGACTTAAGGTCGATTATGGCAGCCGCGATTTCCGTCGGCGATCGTGCGGCAATGCAGCGGCCATTGCGCGGATCGTCGAGCATGATCGAGGCGCCCACCTGGTACGTGGCTACCACCGGAACTCCTTGCATCAGAGCTTCGCTGACCACTACGCCCCAGCCATCATCCATCGAGCGTGAAGGTAGTACCAAGACATCAAGGTGAGCCAAGAAAGTCCCTATCTGGGAATTGGCTATGACGCCATGGAAAGTGGCGTTAACCCCGGCGATCGCCGCCTGAGCCCGCAATGCAGCCTCATCGGCACCGCGACCGGTGAGGTGCAGTTCGGTCGTCATCGGTATGAGTGGAATGGCGGTGATGAGATCGGGCACGCCTTTCATGGCGATCCATCGTCCGACGAAGCCGATTCGCAGCGGTTGCACTGCTGACGTTGAAAAAGTGCACTCTTGTTCGGGAATGAAGTAAGCGAAGGGAAAAATGCGTTCTGCTCGGTATCCCGTTAGGCGAAACCAATCCGGACCGTTGCGACCAATGGCGAGGATGCCGCGTAGATTTTTGCGATACCAGGACTCGTTTAGCCACGATTGAGCAAGACGTAAAATACCACTTGGTCCCTCGATGACCCGTGGCTCATGCAGCAGAAAAGCATGACTCGAGCAGGCCATGATGTGCTTGGTTGCCTGCAGAATCATCGGTACCCGTCTGAGGGCGCAGAGGATGTGAATGGTGTTTTCCGGATCATTTTTCACGATTCGTTCAATGATCGTCGCATCTGGTGAGACAAAGGTGGTGAGATATGGTGAGCGCGGGTCACTCCAGCCCAATGACCGGCGTTCAGCGGGCAGTGGCGCATCGGCACAGGTGATGACTTCGATCTCGGGATACAGCTGCGCGAGGGCGTCAAATAGGTAGTGGGTATGCGGGGATGAACAGGGCTCCCACAAGACCACGTGTTTAATGGTTGTTGGCAGTGGCATTAGATTTCCTCGGCGCAGACGAGGAATGTGGTCAGGCGGTGGCCGACAGCCATCGGTGCATGTCGCTCGACCGATCGTGCACATCCGCGGGTAGAAAGATCGGCGATGCGTTGCGGGTCTGTGGCTAGATCATATATAGCATCCGCCAAGGTCGGCGCATCGGCACGCGTGAGTAGAAGTGCGACATCTCCGAATAAAATCGGCACATCGCTGACCGCGGTGCTGATAAGGGCCAGGCCATTGGCGGTCAACTCGACGACCTTGGAGGGAAACGTGGTCTGCCCGACATTGCTGTCGGGCATTTTTAAACACAGTCCGATATGGCATAGGCGTAAAATCGAGAGGTATTCACTCGGTCCAAGGTTAGGACATACACGAACCTTGATCTGCGGGTGGAATTCGTTCTCGAGGTCCTGAAACAAACGCACATCGCCAAAGCCGGTGACCATTAGTTCGATCACGGTCATGTTGGGGGGACTTTTTTTACGCAGGATCCTGAATGCCTCGGCGCATATCTCACTGCCGGTATCGGCTTTGATGGTGCCGCCATAAAGAATGCGAATGATCTCGCCGGGGCGCGGATCGCGCCCGATGTCTTCTGGGGTGACGATGCCATGGATCACGCAGGATCTCTCGGCTTTGGCGATGTCGGCGATGCCCGTGGAGGCGACGATCGGATGCGGTTTACAGAGGCTGCGCACGAGTGGATAGAACAGCCGATTGAGCAACGAACGCAGGCCTTTCTGGTTGTCGGGGAAATCTTCGATGTCGATGGTCGCGCGCATGCCGCGGCAGAGCAGCATGAAAGCGGCCGGAACATACTCGGGATTCTGATTGTAGAACACCACGTGATCCTGATGGCGGCGCAACTGGCAGGCGACCTTGAAGTAGTGCCACGCGGCCAGGATGCGGCTTAGCCAGGGGACGCCGATGGCTGGCTTGTAATGGATGTCGACCTCATTCTCGACGAGATCGAAGGACGAGGTAAGCCGCCAGCCGCCATGTCTGCCGATGATCGGAGTGGAAAGCAGATGACCTTTCCAACCGACGGCTTGCGCTGCATAGAGCAGGCCGAGGACCTTGCGTGTACCGGCGCCGATCTGCAGGTTGATTCCCAACTTCTTGGCCAATCCCGGGGTATTGACCGGGGCGATGATCCATAGGTGTTGTGGTCGCTCGGCGGTATTGGTTGATGATGTCGTCATTGGTGCTCCAGCTTGGTCGATGAAAAAGCGAATGATTAATATCGGGAGTCATGGCCGCATCCGCTGAAGCGTGATGCGCCAGGCCAGGATGGTTAAAATGGTTTCAGCTCCGACGAGGGCTCCGGCAAAGCCCAGGATCCCCCACTGTGATCTCCCTGACATGCCGAGCACGAGAGCGCCGGCATAGAGCAGGATCGCCCATAAGGAAAGCCAACCGACCCGATTGATGGCCGCCAGATAGATCCGCGGAATGTACCAGGCACCGAGCATCACCACCTGGGCCAACAGCAGGCCGAGCATTGGCCAATCGACGTGGACCTTGCCGTGGGTCCAGAGGTTCATGATCAACGGTGCGAGCAGCAGCAACAGTACCCCGCCGATGAGCATGAGCCCCGTGGAAAGGAGTCCGAAGCGGAAGACCATGCGCTTGACCACCGTCTGTTCGCCAGCCGCATGCAGACGGGTGACTTCAGGCCACAGGGCGTTGCCGAGCGAAGCTACCAGTTGAAAGAGTAGCCGGCTCAAGGTGCGCATCGCATAGAAGGTAACGGCAGCGGCACTGCCGAAGACGGATCCGACGACCAGGATCGCACCCTGGATGGCGAGGCCGTCGCCGATGCGGAACCCCATCCACGCCAATCCGGGCCCGATCATGGGTAAAAACGTCGGAGGGTCCCAGGTTTGAAAACGCCATTTCAGATTCGGACGCAACCGGCGCAGATACCAGAGTACCGAAGCCAGATGCAGGGCCTGGACCGCGGCAATGGCTGCGGCCACGGCGAGATATTTCGCGCCCAGTGATAAGGCGATGGCGATGGCGATCAGTTCCGCCAAGCGCACCGACTGCATGACGAGGACACCTTGCGCATAGCGATTGGCGCAGCGGAATACCGCATCGTACAGGCCTGAGTAGAGATTCAGCAACGCCGCCGCCACCAGCAACAGGAGGCTGGCGCGGCCGCTGGCGATATCGAGCACGGAAATCGGAGCGAAGGTGATCACCACTACGGCAAAAACGAGAGCCACGGAAATAACGGCGGTAGTCAGACCGAGAGCGGCGGAAAAGACCCGTTGCGCACCGTGGTGGTCGCCCCGGGCACTGCGCATGACGATTTCGTTCATGGCCGAGGCGACAAAGCCGCCATCGAGCATCTGGAAATAGACCGGTACGGCGATGAGCATCAGCCAGGTGCCGTATTGCTCCTGACTCCAATAGGCGAGGAAAAGCGGTACGGAAAGCAGCAGCGCCAACATGCTGACGATCTGCGCGATGGCATTGGCGCCGATGCCATGGACCAGATTCCAGAACAAGGCGGTCTTCGCCTGGGTCATGAGCGAGCCGCTCTGGGTGAGCGAGGTCGGTGGTGACGGGTTGCGGTCAATGCCAGGCGCATCAAACGAGTTCACTGATTTTCCGTGCCGGCACTCCACCCCAGACTTCCCGCGAGGGTACATTTTTGGTCACCACGGAGCCGGCGGCGATCACCGCATCATCGCCGATAGTGACACCTTTTAACACGGTGGCGTGACTGCCAATCCATACGAAGTCGCCAATGTGGATGGGCTCGCTCGTGTAGCCGCGTTTGCTATAGGGTACGCCTACGGGGAATAGCCCATGATTGTGGTCGATGATCGTGACGTGATCGGCGACCAGGACGTCTCGTCCGATGCTGATGTGCTTCCGACACATCAGCACGCTGCTGCGATTGAGGAAGAACCCGGACTGGATGTTGATCTGCCCTCCTGAGCAATGAATGAGGGCGTGATGTTCGATCCATACCCGATCGCGCATGGTCAAGCGGCCTCCGTCGTCAAAGCGGAAGTTGGCTCCACCGTCGGCGAAATAGTAGTGATGGCCTGAGATGGCTTGCCGTCGCAGCCAGCGCAGGCGGGCGAGGGTCAGCAGGGTTCGTGGCAACCCTGCCCAGGGGCGCATTTTCGTGGAGAGCATCGTCAAGATCTTTGGGAATGATGGGGCTGCGCCGGGACATCCCGCGCCGCGTGCAGGGGAAAGGGCAGTTGGTGATGGGCCTGAGCGAGTGGATTCGGGCAGAGCGCGCAGCGGGCTCTGGGGCTCTGGTCTTCTTCGGGCTGCATTCCTTGCCGTGGTGAGTGCCGAGGTGAGTGCCGAGGTGAGGAAAGGTGCCTGTGCAGAGACATAGAGGCTTGAAAATTCAACATGAAAAGACATTAGTACCAACAATGCAATAAATTGGCAAGTGGTTAACTTTTTGACGAGGTCAGCATCATCGATGGGAATCTCGATTATTGTATAAATAACCTTATTTTTTAAGTAATTTAAACAAGAACATATGTTTTAATCATGGTTCTAATTATCGCAAATATGAGTTGACGTAACGTTTTAATTACACAATTAGTAAAAATTTAACTCTAGACATAAGATTAATATTATAGTAACTAAATACTATCATGCCAAGACTCTGGTTGATCTCCCATAATTACGCTCCTGAGGCCACCGGCATTCCGGTATACAACACCGGCATGGCGCGATGGTTTGCAGCCCATGGCTGGGACGTCGAGGTGCTGACCGGCATGCCGCACTATCCCTGGTGGAAGGTCCCTGCGGATTACGAAAAAAAGGATTATCGGAGTGGACGTGCTGACGAATGGATGGATGGAGTTCATGTCCATCGCGTCCGCCATTTCGTGCCCGGTCCTCCGGTTTCGGCGAAGGCGCGCATGGCGCTGGACGCCAGTTATCTGCGAGCGTGGTTTGGGCGGGCCGGGACCTTAAGCGAGAGACCGGATGTCATTGTCGGTGTGGCTCCGCCCTTTCTGATCGGCACCCTGCTCTTGTGGTTACGCCGCAAATATCAGGTGCCGGTCGTGTACCATATCCAGGATCTGCAAGTCGATGCGGCCTTGGATCTGGGAATGTTGCCCGCATGGTCAGGGTACTTGCTGCGCGCGAGCGAGGCTTGGCAGCTGGCACGCCTGGACCTAATCACTGCCTGCGGACGGGGAATGTTGAAACGGGTGGCCGCCAAGACGCCGCTCAGACTTCGACCCCGGCATTGGCCCAACTGGGCGGATCTCAAAGCCATTTCGCCATGGGAGGGAAGCAATCCGGAGCGTGAGAAATTGCGTGTTCCCGCTGACGCCGTAGTGGGTTTGTATTCAGGGAATCTTGGGCGTAAGCAGGGGGTCGAGGTTCTACTCGAGGCCACGCGTCGTCTGCGCGACGAGCCTGCCTGGCGCACGGTGATCGCCGGTGCCGGAGCGGAACGCGCGACGTTGGCCACACACCTAGCTGGGATGTCCAATGCCCAGCTTGAAGAGCTCCGTCCGATTGAACATCTCAATGCCTTTCTCGGTGCCGGCGACATCCACATCATACCCCAACGGCGATGCGCTGCCGACCTGGTCCTGCCCAGCAAGCTGTTAAATATTCTGGCGGCAGGACGTGCAGTGGTGGTGACTGCCGATCCTGGATCGGAGTTGCATGATGTGGTGGTGCAAAGCGGGGCAGGTTTGGCAGTGCCTCCTGAAAACCCGCAGGCTCTTGCCGAGGCCTTGCGCGTTCTCGTTCGCGATCCTCAACGTCGCTTGGCAATGGGCTTGGCCGGGCGTCGATGGATCACGAATAACTTGAGCATCGATAAAGTTTTGGGTCGTATCGAGCACGACTTGCATGGTTTGCTCCGAGCACACGCGCGACAACGACCTGCACGCGTAACCAAGGACCCGAAATCTTTGCTCCTAACCAAGCGGATGTTGGGCAGGGCCTAACCTAGGAGTCTGTCGGAGATTGGCCGACGAGGCTGGCGAAGTGTATCGCTGGGCAGATCCAAGGCGGAGGAGTGCGCCAAATAGCAGCGCTATTTGGACATTCCGACAACGCCGGAGATGCCCGACGAGACCGAGTCAGCCTTGCTGGCCTATCTCCGACAGACTCCTACGTCATTACGATGCAGAATTGCATTTTAAGCCGTTTTTTCCACGGATTCGGCTTTTTATTCTTAGCCATTGACAACCAAAAAACATACTAATTATGTAGTCTTACATTATTAGTTTTAAATATCCCCTGTGTTCTGACCGAGCAAAAGCCGCCTTCGGCTATCCCATAAAAGCCGCCTTCGGCTATCCCATTGATGATTTTATCGCCGGCTTCCGGCGTGAAAGAACTTCATGAAGATCGGATCACTTACGACTAATATATTAGTTAAATATTCAGCTCATCTCAATTTCATTCCTCATAGGCGTTTATAAATACCATGCACTGGACCTCCTCGCAGCGCCCGCAGCGTTACGCGTGTTTTTTTCTCGATCCGCTTTTGGTGGCGGGAACTCTGGAATTATCCCTGCTGCTGGTCCCCGGAAAGGTGCCGCACCATGAATTATTCCATCTCATCGCACTAGCGCTCATTCCTGTGACCATGCTGGTCTTTCTCCTCGGTGGAACGTATTACTCGGATTCGATGGGCACTCGTGGGCGTACCATCTCGCATGCATTGGGCAGTATCGCGGGCGTAGCTGGCCTGCTTCTGTTGACCATCTATCTCCTGCGCATCGGCGAGTTTTTGAATCGAGGGGTAGTAATGGGATGGATCGGTCTAGCGGTGATCTTGCTCTTGCTGCTTCGTTTCGTTCTCTTCTCGGTACTTCCTCGTCGCAATCGACATGACTACGAGTGTGTCGTCCTGGTGGGCCATAAGCAGAGCTGCCTGACTTTTGCCAAGCACCTCACACGTCATCAGGATGTGCGATTGCTGATCGTTGCCGCCTGTTGTGATGATGTCCATGTAACCGAGACGGTTTCAGATATGACTCTGAATCCATTTGCCGATCTGGAAGGGGTGATCGAATCAACCAACGCCGATCGCGTTGTCATCTGTGCCAAGTTCGGCCAACAGGAATTGGTAGCCGGGGTCATGAAGCGCATGTTGCCGAGTGCGATCCCGGTGGCGTTGGCTCCCGATGTTTCCGAGTTTCCGGTTTTCTGCATGCGGGTGAGTACGATGGCCGGGCTCCCGATCCTGTCCCTCACCGAGTATCCGCTCAGCGAAGTGCAGATGATCGTGAAGGAAATTGAAGATCGCCTTTTGGGGGCGCTGCTGTTGATCTTGTTCAGTCCAATGATGTTGGTTACGGCGATTGCCCTGCGTTGTGTCAGCCCGGGGCCGATATTCTTTCTGCAGGAACGGCACGGTCTGGGGGGCCGAGGTATACGTGTCTTCAAGTTTCGCAGCATGCATGCAGCTCCCAAAGTCGAGGAGGATAAGCTCGCGGTGGCTCCGGCGTCGGGTCAGGGAATGTCCACGAGACGTGCTGGTGGTGACCAAGCCACCAGCCGAATTGTAAAGACTCGCCAGAAAATCGAGGAGCTGGCGACCCCAGTGCCATCCGTCCTGGGTCCGGCGCTCGCTCTTGCGGGCAGCGATCGTTCACCGCAAGATTTTCGCCAAGCTTCGCATAATGATCCGCGGATCTTCCCCTTCGGTCGGTTTCTGCGCCGTACCTCCTTAGACGAGCTACCACAACTGATCAACGTCGTGCGTGGGGAAATGAGCCTAGTTGGTCCCCGGCCGCATGCGATCTATCACAACGAAGCCTTCTCTGGTGATGTCGAAACCCTCATGCGACGCCATTTCGTAAAGCCCGGCATCACTGGCTTGGCTCAGATCAGCGGTTCACGGGGCGAAACCCGTACAGTAGAAGATATGCGTAAGCGGGTGGCCTTCGACCTGGAGTACATCGCCAACTGGTCCTTGATGCTCGATCTGCGCATCTTGGTGTTGACGTTGTTCTACGGCTTCCGCAATAAGCAGCCGTGATCCCCAAAAACCTAGTTTCGACAGGATTTTGAAAGAATTTACTCCCAATACTGACATTTTTTATCTGCTTCTCATTTCACCAAATGGGTGCCGAAAAAAACGCAGGTGCGGTCTGCCTGCAAGGCGCAGAATGCGCTGGAATGGCGGCGCCATTTTAAGCATCATGCAACGCCGCACGCCGCAGGCGGTTCTTGGGATGAATCGACAGGGGGCCTGAGTCTGGGCAACAGCGCGGCGTGGGTTGCACCTAAACAACAATCCCCAGCCGAATGGCTGGGGATTGTTGTTGGTCTGCTCATAACTGTTTGGCTGCACCGTAAGCCTCCGATAACGCCCCGATGAATCCCCACTCCCCTCCGGCATAGTGGCCAGCCGGAGGGGCGCATGAAGTCATCACCAACAGCGAAGAAATCACTACGACGC
>JBIILZ010000134.1:0-9497 GCA_044338255.1 Planctomycetota bacterium
GCGGGGAAGAGAAGCTGATAGAGGCCCATGTGGCCCCGAAAATTTTTTGCACAGAACTGTCAAGTGAATTTTTTCGAAATGATCGGCATTTTACGTATCGCAGGGGCTACGTGAATGCCATTGGGCCCGCTTCGGTGCGCCGGCGTAGCGTGCGTGAATTTGGTTACTGTTGCGGTTGGCGGTGGGGAGTACCTTCCGGGTATGATCGTTACCGGACAACAGCCAGCCGTCGGTGGCGGACCGCTCTATACCTTGGTGAAGATCGCTCATGCCCTAGCCACGGCCCAGTCACGTCAGGTGCCGGCGGTATTCTGGTGCGCGAGCGAAGATCACGACCTGGGTGAGGCGGGTCACGCCGATCTGGTGTTGCGCGATGGCACGCTGCAGCGCTGCGTCGTCGATCTCGGACCCGGTCGTGCGAGCCTGCGATTTCGTCCGGCGACCTTGTGGTGGACGACGCTGTGGGATGCCTGCGACAAGAACCTCGGACCCGGTTTGGGCCGTGATTTCCTGGCGGCGCAGGCGCCCCTGGCCGGTGAAGGCATGGGTGCCTGGCTATGCCGTCTGGTGACGGTGCTCTATCCCGGGGTCGAGGCCATCGAAGGGCATACCTTGCGCCCGCGTTGGGGAGCGACCGTGCAGCAGGCGCTCGATCATTGGCCGGCGACGGAGCTGGCGGCCTTGCGTCAGACCTTGCTCGCGAGCGGTGCGGCGGATGCGTTCGGGGCCTTGGATGCACCGCCGCTGTTCGCCGATGAAGCCGATGGTCGGGTGGCGCTGAGCGTTGAGGAAGCTCGACAGCGCTTGGCCCAGGGCGGGCTGTCGGTGCTCAGCCCGGGGGCGGCCCTGCGCCCGATCCTGCAGCAGGCGGCCCTGCCCTGCACGGTCTACGTCGGCGGGCCCGGCGAACTCGCCTATCATCGTTTCATCATGCCCGTGTATGCCGCCCTCGGTGTGTCGCCGCCGGAACTGCTGCCACGCTGTTCGTTGACCTTGGTGCCGTCGTGGTGCGCGCGGGCCTGTGCGGCTCTCGGCGGAGTGCCCGAGCACCCCGAGGCCTTGCGCGATCCGCCGCCGGATGATTCCTCCGGCATGCTGACGGTCTTCGATCAACTGCTGCAGGGTCTGCGGCAGAAGCCGGAATTGGCGGGTTCCCTGCAGCGCCTCGAAGGCGAACGCCGGCATCTCGTACGGCGCTTGTCGCGGCGTCTGTCGCGAAGCCAAGGCCTGCCGGCGGCGGGGACCTTGCGGGCGTATCTGCTGCCGCGGGGTCAGCGCCAGGAACGTAGCCTGAGTTTGTTCCAGGCCCTTTGGGAACACGGCCCGGGCCTGGCTCCGCGCCTGCTTGAAGCGGCTCGGCAATGCGCGCCCGGAGAACACCGCTGCGTGCGGTTGTAAACGCTCAGGTGCGGCTGTGCAGCAGCAGCAGGGCGAGTTTGGCGACGCGCTCGGCATGTTGCGATAACGGCCCGGGCAGGCGTTGGTAGAGCACGAAGACCGCGGTTTCGAGGAAGGTGCCGGTTAAGGCCGCAGCCAACACCGCAGCATCGCCTTGGGCGCGGCCCTCGTCCAGGGCACGTTGGGCAAGAGCCTGCACGATGTCCAGCGGGGTGCGTACGTGGAGGGCGCTGGCCATCTCCAGATCGTGTTTGGCCAAGAGTACGAAACGGAACACCAGCGGCTGCTCGTCGAAGAGCTGATAGAGCGCGGTGACCGCCGCCTGGACCTGGGCTTCGAAGGTCGGCGCCGTCGCCGGCTGCAGGGCGGTGTCGAGGATCGTGCACACTGTTGCCAGGTGCTCCTCGTACAGTGAGCGGACGAGGTCCTCTTTGTTGGTCCAATGGCGATAGACCGCGGCTTCGCTGCAGCCAGCGACACGGGACAGCTCGCGGATGCCGGTGCCATCGATGCCGTGTTCGACAAACAAGCGCAGAGCGGCATCTTTGAGGGGGGCAAGGGCACGGGGCGGGCGCGACATGCTGGTGAAGTCTGGAACCGCTTGCCTGTGTGTCGACTACTTAACCATATGCCCATGCTTAGTGCGTGGGTTCCGAATGGCAAAGGTCTCCAAAAGCACGAAGCGTGCGGTTTGAGTGTACCCGACCAAGCGATCTGGATTGACGTCGTCGATGTCACCAAGGAAGAGGAAGCCTTCATCGAGAATCTCCTCGGGTTCGAGATCCCCACCCGCGATGAAATGCAGGAGATCGAGGCTTCGAGCCGTCTGTACCGTGAGGGCAACGCCTCGTTCATGACCGCGACCCTGCTGATCAAGACCGAGACCGAGAGCCCCGAATCGACCGCCGTTACCTTCATCCTCACCCCGACGCGGCTGGTGACCTTGCGCTACGCCGAGCCATGGTCGTTCAGGACCTTCAGCCAGCGGGCGGGCAAATCAGGCATCATAACCGCTGCCCAGGCCTTCGTGACCTTGATGGATACCACCGTCGAGCGCTTGGCCGACATGCTCGAGCTGGTCGGTCTGGAACTCGATCACGTATCCCAGCAGGTCTTCCGCAAGGCCCGTGAAATCAACGATATCCAGTTGCAGCGGGCGTTGCTGAAGATTGGTACTTGCGGGCACATTCTGGGGAAGGTCCGCGAGTCGCTGATCGACAAGGCGCGACTCATGACCTTCTCGCAGCAAAGCGCCCACGATTGGCTGGATGCCGAGAGCCAGTCGCGCATGAAGGCCATGCTGCACGACGTCGCGACCTTGTCCGACCATGCCACGTTTATGTCAGGCAAGATCAGCTTCCTGCTCGATGCGACCCTGGGTCTGATCAACATCGAGCAGAACCGCATCATCAAGATCTTTTCGATCGCAGCGGTGATTTTCCTTCCGCCGACCCTGGTCGCGAGCATCTACGGGATGAATTTCGATTTCATGCCCGAGCTGCATTGGCGCTGGGGGTATCCGATGGCGATGATGATCATGATCGGCTCCGTCGTCACCACGATATGGGTCTTCCGCCGGCGTCGCTGGCTCTGAAAATGGTGATAGGCGGGTATCTGCGGCGTTGCCGAAGGCCTAGCATGGCGTGTGCCATGCGTCGGCCTTCGGCGCCTTGCATATACCCACCTCTCACCATTTTCAGCAGGTTTGCTCGTCGCCTTTGGCGCCTTGCGTTAGAACTGAAAAAACCGGGATTCTTATGCGTTGGTTGATCTGTTTGATCATGTTTGGGGTTGGCTTCGCTGAGGAAGCGGGCTTGGCTGCGCCGTTGTCTGCAACGACATCGTGGGCGTGGGGTGGGGTGGCTCGGCATGTGGTGATTGCGGTGATCGATGGGCCGCGGTGGAGCGAGACCTGGGGCAAGGTTGGGCAGCCGTACATTCCTCGGCAAGCCACTGAGCTGGCGGCGCTGGGCACGCGTTATACGAATTTTCGCAATAGCGGTTGGACCTATACCAACTGCGGCCACACCGCGATCACCACCGGTTTCTATGAGCACATCGAAAATAGCGGCAACGAGCTGCCGGCGCATGCTTCGCTCTTCCAATATTTCCGGCTCGCCAGCGGCATGCCCGCGGAAGCCACCTGGCTGGTGACCTCGAAGGACAAGTTGTACATCCTCGCTGATACCAGCGATGCCGCTTGGCACGGGCGCCTGCAGCCGCGGACCGATTGTGGTGTGCCGGCGGCGGTGCCGCTCGGCGGGTATCGCGACGACCGCGCGACCCTGGTGGCGGCCAAGAAGGTGCTGCTGAGGTTCCGCCCGGCGCTCATGCTCATCAATTTCAAGGAGCCGGATGCCTCCGGCCATGCCAAGAATTGGCAGGGCTACATCCAGGGTATCCGTGATACCGACCGCCATGTGTTCGACCTGTGGCAGACCATTCAGGGCGATCCCGAGCTGCGCGACCGTACCGATTTCTTCATCACCAATGACCATGGCCGGCACCTCGATGGCCACGGTGATGGCTACGTCAGTCATGGCGATGACTGCGAAGGGTGCCGCCAAATCTCCCTGCTCGCCGTCGGCCCCGATATCGCCGTCGGCAAGGTCGTCGAGGTGCAGCGCAATCAGGTCGATCTCGGCGTAACCGTCGGTTTTCTTGCGGGCGTGAGCTTGCCCGGTTCGAGTGGCCAGATCATGCGTGAGCTGCTGAGACCGTGATGCGTCAGGACGCCGTGGTGCAGACCGCGATCAAGCCCGGTCAGCGGGTGCTCATCTGGGGATTCGGCCGGCATGGCGGGGGGCCGGCCGCCGCCCGCTTTTGCGCCGCTCAGGGCGCGCAGGTGACGATTCTCGATCTCAAGCCGGCGAGCGCCTTCGGCGACGCGGGAGCGGCGGCGCTCGCCGCCGGCTGGGGCTGGGCCGTCGGCGATGCCACGCATCCGCAATTTCTAGGGGCCGAGCTGATCGTGGCCTCGCCAGCGGTGCCGCCGCGCGCCTGGCCGGCGGTGCATCCGCCGCGCTGCTCACCCGAGGCGTTGTTCTTCGCCGCCCATGCAGGCCCGCGCATCGCAATCACCGGCACCAAGGGCAAAAGCACCACCGCCCATATCCTCGCCACGCTGCTGGGCTGGCAGGTCGCCGGCAACAGCTATGAACCGCTTCTTGAAATCCTCGCTCGACACGGGTCGGCGGTGCCGCTGGTGTGCGAATTGTCGAGCTTCCAGCTCTGGTACCTGGCTGGCGAGCGACCGCGCTTCAACGGCGCGGTATTCACCAGCCTGGCCGTCGATCATCTCGATTGGCACCCCGATCTGAACGACTATAACCGCAGTAAAATTACGCTCATGGAATGGGCCGACGCCGTCGCCCTAGCCCCGGAACTGCAGGCACGGGTGGCTGCCAACATACCGCGCGTGGCCCCGGAACTGACCGTAACCTATCGCGACGGGGCCTTTCACGATCTTGAGGGGGTGGTTGCACTGCGCGCTGACCTGCCTTTGCTCGGCGAACATAATGCGCGCAATGGTGCGCTCGCCGTGACCATGGCCCGCCAGATGGGGCTGGCGCGGGCAACGGTCGTAGGGGGCTTGCGTCGGGTCCACGGCCTGCCTCATCGCCTGGAGTTCGTGCCCGGCAGGTCGGGCCTGTGTTATTGCAACGATTCGATCGCCACTACGCCCGAGGCCGCCATGGCGGCGCTGACCGCCATCGAAGGCCCGCTGGTGATCATCCTCGGCGGATCGGACAAAGGCGCCGATTATGCGACCCTGGCGGCGGCGGTGGTCGCCCGCGGCGCCCAGGCGATCCTCATCGGGGCTACCGCCGAGCGCCTGGCAGCCTGTTTGCGCGCCGCCGGCAGCCAGCCGGTGATCGCCGGTGAATTGTCGCGGGCCGTGGCCCTCGCCCGGCAGGCGGTGTTGCCCGGGGGCACCGTGCTTTTGAGCCCGGCATGCGCCTCTTTTGATCAATTCCAGGGTTTCGAGGACCGCGGAGCCCGTTTTCGGGACTTTGCCAACTCTGTATAAGCCGCCAACTGGCTTGGACCTGTCGTCTGCTTGAGGCCACGTCGGCGGGGACTAACCTTCCTCAACCGGAGTTCCCAATGGCGCTGCTTGATTCAATGCTCGCGGAGAATTTTCACGCCGCTTATCGGCAGCAGCGCTCGGGTGTGCTCACCGCCGAGGGCGCGACCCTGACCATGCGCTTCTGCTTTCAGGACGGCAGCCCGATCGCCATCGACCTTGGTGATGACAAGGACCGTCTGCTCGCGAATACCCTGCGTGATTACAACCGTCTGACTGATGAACAGCTGGCTGACGTGTTGCGTTCCTGGGAAGCCGGTGAGGCCGCCGCCGCCGATCTCGTCGTCGCCCGCGGCTATGCCAGCGAGGACGAGGTCGGACGCAGTACGCAAGCCATGGTCGAGGATAGCCTGTGCCGGTTCTTCACTGGTAAGATCAATCGTGTCGAACTCGATGATAACAAGACCATCGATGGTTTCGATTTCGATCGCCGGGCCTTCCGTCTGAAGATCGATGCCACGGTGTTGCTGAGCACCGTCGACAAGCGCGTTGCCGAGATTCGCACGATCCAGCAGGAATTCGGCAACTTTGAGGCGATCTTCGTATTCAATGAGGATTCTCCGGGCTCGGGCGCACTCACCGACTACGAGAAGCGCATCCTCAACTTCGTCGACGGCACCAACACCATCCTGCAGATCGCGGTGCTCTTCCGCGATAGCAGCTTCAACGCCGCCCGCACCCTCTCGCAGCTGGCGGCGAAGAAGATCATCCGTCGCTCCGACGGCGATCGCCAATTCGAGCACCCTAGCGGGGGTACCAGCGGTCCGCGCCATGGTCTCGGCGGGAGCGCCTCCGGCCATCTCAGCGGCGGTCGCAACCGTCAGGGTTCAGGTCCGGTCCCGCCGACGCGCGCGCCGGCTATCGGTACGGCTATCGGTACGGCTATCGGTACGGCCACCGGTACGGCCACCGGTACGACCACAGCAGCGGCGACGGCAATCCGCCAAGCGACGCCGACGATGCGCGAGTTCACGCCCTATCGCCAGACCATCGAAGAACCGCGCAGCAGTTTCATGACCGTGGTCTTGTCCTTGGTGCTGGTGGTATTGAGCATCCTCGGCGTACTCATCTACCAGTACAACGCCCGGCAGCGTGAATTCGCGCAGACCAGCCAGCGCCTCGACGATGCCCTCAGCAAGTCCGAATGGGCCAATGCCCGGGAACAGCTCGACGACGCACGCTTTAAGGCCGGCAAGGATCTCAGCGCCCAACAGCGCGTCGATGAGATGGAAGGACGCATCAAGGCCGCCATCGCCGTTGAGCTCAGCGCCATCGAGAAGCTCTCCAACGAGGGCAACTATCAGGAAGCCGGCATGCGTCTCTCGCTGCTGCCGACGGATGAGAAGATCGACGCCTTGCGCAGCCGGCTGGCGCGCAAACAGTCGATCTCGCAGCAGCGTGCCCGCGAGCTTGCTGATCGCGTCGCCGAGCCGCTCGAAAAGAACAATCCCAGGGCAGCCCTGGCGATGATCGCCGCTGCCGGTCTGATCGTCCGCGAACAAACCCCAGCCATCGACGCCGTCGACCGCTGGCGCATCGCGCAATTGGAATTGGCCAATTCGAATACCGCACTCTACGGCAAGCGTCTCATGGCCATGGTGCGGATACGCAATTCCGAACCGCCGGCGCGCATGATCGAGCAGTTGCCGCTGATCGAAGCCGATCTCAAGCGCCAAGAGGCCCGCCTGCGTGAGCAGCTGGGATCGATCAAGGCGATGATCGATCGCGGTGCGAGCGATGCCGCGGTCGGCGAGATCGATCATCTCGGCCTGGTCACACAACTCGAAGATACGACCTTGGCGAGTGAGTTGACGGGGATGCAGAAGCGCATCGAAGAGATCCGCAAGACCATTGCCGGTCTGCTGAAATCATCGGCCGAAAGCATCGTCGCCTTCGATAAGCCCGATAAGCTCGCGGCCGCGATCGAGCAGGCGAAAGTGCTGACGAGCTCGCTCGTGACCGGGGTCGGCCCCAAGGCGGAGGCCTGTGTCGCGTTGTTGACCGCGGTCGGCAAGATTTCCACCGATCAGGCTCCCGACGTACAGGCCACGCAGATCGGCCTCCTGCTCGATCAGCCGGGTCTGGATCCCTTTTTGTACGAAGCGCTCAAGACGCGCGTGGAAAAGCTCCGTGGCCTCGAGAAGGTCGCCGCCACCGCCCTCGACAATGTCCGGTCCTTGGGTCGCGACAATAAATTGGAAGAGGCCGTGGTCGTACTCGATGACCTGCTCAAGCGCACGGAATTGCGCGCAACCCTGGCCCGGGCCACCGCCGTGCAGGAGATCGAAGAGTTCAGGGCGCGTCTGGTACGGCGCAGCGCCCTGAAGGACCAGTTGAAGGCCGCCATGGTCAAGGGCGATGTCGCCACCACTACCACCTTGTCCCGGGAGATGGGCCTCAAATACCTGCCCTTGTCGCTCGAGAGCCTGCCGGTTGGCGCCGAGATCTGGCACGACGGCAAGCAGATCGGCGTCACGCCCTTGATGCTCGACATCAGCGCCGCCGAACGCGTCGATTACCAGGTTGAGCTACGGGCCCCGGGCTACGTCTCGGAGACCGCCAATGGGACCCAGGCCGAGGCCGGCTGGCGTCTGCTGGTGCGCTTGCAGCGCCATCCCACGATCACCGCCAATCTCGGCGGCCTGGTGACCAACCACCCTGTCGCCATCGGTGAACGGGTGGTGGTCGCGAGCCGCAGCGCCCTGGGCGTGATCGATGTGCAGGGCAGGACCACCTTGGTGCCCTTCGCCGTCGATGCCGTCGATAGCCCGGTGTATGCCGGAGTGATCAGCGATGGCGACGAGCTGCTCTTGGCAACCCGCGACAATCTCGCGCTGGTGATCAGTGGCCTCGATGGCAAGCCGGCGGTCCGCCGCGTACCCTTGTCGGGGCGCACGGATTTCCCGCTCGCCCTGCACCGCAGCACTCTGATCGTCGATCGCCGGATGCTGCTGATCGCCGGTCTCGATGGCGTGATCCATGCCACCGACGACCACGATGCGCAGAACACCTGGAAGGGTCCATCGGGTGCGGCGTTCCTGTGCGCTCCGAAGGTCATCGGCGACACGGTGCTGGCGGTCCGCAAGGACGGCACTATCGAGCGTTTGCAGGCCGATGATGGCAAGGCGCTCAGCAATGAGGTGGTGGGCGCGCCCCTGGTCGCCGCCTGGACCACGGCCACCGGCGTCGCCGGCTATACCTCCGCCGAGCTCATCGAGTACGACGGTGAAGCGTTGACGCGTACGGCTTTGCCGCAGGTCGCCAGCGATGGCGTCGCCAACCTCATCATCACCTCCGGCAATCGCGTGCTGGTGCGCGCCAATACCGGTGATCGCGCCTGGGATGAAGTCGGTCGCCTCGAAGAAAAAGTCACCGGCACCGCACTGGTCTGGCAAGGACACGCCGTCATCCCCACCGGCACCGGCCTGACCGTCTTCGGCCCGCGCGGGTTCCACCTCTCTGGCAAGTCGGAATTCTTGAGTGCGGCGATGGTTCAGGAGCGCTTATTCATCATCAGTCAAGACGGCCAAATCCAACAATTCGAACGCTAAAACGAGGCTAGATACGCATCTGCGGCGTTGCCGGAATCCTAGCATGGCGTGTGCCATGCGTCGTCATCCGGCGCCTTGCATATGCGTACCTAGCCTCGTTTTAGCTCACTGTTGGGGGCGACATTAGAACGCGTGCGGTTTTTTCGCGGTCTCTGGTTCAAAGTAATCCCGCTGAAAAAAACGAGGCTAGATACGCATCTGCGGCGTTGCCGGAATCCTAGCATGGCGTGTGCCATGCGTCGTCATCCGGCGCCTTGCATATGCGTACCTAGCCTCGTTTTAGCTCACTGTTGGGGGCGACATTAGAACGCGTGCGGTTTTTTCGCGGTCTTTGGTTCAAAGTAATCCTGCTAATAATCCGACTTCTCGATTCGGGCAGCTGAACGGGAAACCTCCTTAAAACGGCGAGAACCATGCATATGCAAGGCGCCGGATGACGACGCATGGCGTGTGCCATGCGT
>JBIILZ010000040.1:0-30561 GCA_044338255.1 Planctomycetota bacterium
AAGAAGACTCGGGCTGGTCGATCAGCTTCGCGAAAACCACTGCATCCCTATGCTCGGAAAATCGTGAAAAAATGAGTGCTTAACGCAATGCCATTGGGCCCATGAGGCCGGCGAGATACGCGCGCAAGATTCCCCCATGCGACACCACCAGCACACGCTGACCTGGAAAGCCGCGGGCGATGTCGGTAAGGGCGGGAGAAATCCGCGCATGGGCATCGGCATAGCTTTCGCCGCTGCCCCGGCGCAGTTGCGCGGAACGTCCCTGCCACTGCTCCCACTCGTCGGGGAAGGCCACAGCGATTTGCTCGGGCGTCAAGCCGGACCAGGCGCCGATGTCGATTTCGCGTAGACGCGGATCGCGGTCCTGACGCAGGTTCAATGCCAGCCCAATGGTTTCGGCAGTCTCCCGGGCACGCATCAGATCGCTGGATATCAGGGCGCTGAAAGGAGTGCGGCGATGGGCCTTCAGCAGGCGATCGGCCAGCGCCCGCGCCTGACGTTGGCCGAGTGCTGATAAGGGCAGGTCGGCCTGTCCCTGAAGGATGCCGTCGCGGTTGCCGGTGCTTTCGGCGTGGCGGATCAGCCATAGCTCGGTTCTCTCCATTATTTCACGATCAAGCCGGCGAAGTAATCAGGCTCGCGATCAGCGCGCCACTTGATGTTGCAGCCGATGCTCGCGCGTTGCGGCTGGGGTGGTGGCGCCCCGCCCAGCAGGGCCTCGACAGCGGCGGTCAGATCGGCGCCGGTGGGGATCTGCAGTGGTTGCAGCTTGCGCCGGGCAGCGCAGAACTGGCCACGATAGAACAGCCGGTGCTGGGCATCGAAGAGGAAGAAATCCGGGGTGCACGCGGCGCGGTAGGCCAGGGCCACGGCCTGTTCCTCATCGTAGAGGTACTGGAAACGATAGCCGACGGAGCGGGCTTCCTCGGCCATTGCCTGCGGGCCATCGGCGGGCTGGGTGGTGGCATCATTGCTGCTGATGCCAACCACCGCCACACCCCGCTGGAGGTAGTCGTTGGTGACCTGCGCCAGGGCGCTGCGGATGAACTGCACATACGGGCAATGATTGCAGATGAACATCACCAGCAGCGGCTGGCCGGCGAAACAGGCGCGGGTCACAAGCTCGCCACTGACGACATCGGTGAGGGAGAAATCCGCAGCCGGGGTGCCCAGTGGCACCATCGCGGAATTGGTCGCAACCATGAGTTCAGTCCTTCATCTTTTCGAGCAGCGCCTGACGCGCGCGGTACAATCTTTTTTCGACATTGGCCACCGACAATCCCAGGGTTTCGGCGATCTGCAGATAGTCGAGATCGGCCTCGTACTTCAAGGCGAGGATCGCCCGATAAGCTGGTGACAGGCTGGCCATCGCCGCCCGCAGGCGGCCCAATCGGGCATCGGCTTCGTCGGGTTCGGGCGACGCTACCTGGAGGTTGTCGAGGCTCTGTCCACGCCGCGCATGGCGGCGCAGCCACGACACTGCTTCGTTGTGGACGATGGTTCCCAACCACGTGGGGAAGTGCGCCGGTTCGCTGAGGCTGCCAAGGCGATCGTAGGCGCGGATGAAGGCTTCCTGGACGACATCGTCGACCGCGGCCGCATCGTAGACCACCAGACGTGCCAAGGCCTGGGCGCGGCGCAGGTGCGTCGCGACCAGGGCCTCGAAGGCGGCGCGGTCACCGCTGAGGGTCCGCGAAACAAGCAGGGCGTCTTCGGCTGACACCGCCGTAGTTGAAGCCTCGTCGGCATTATGCGAAGGACGAAATAGCCGCCATCGCCGGGCCGTAGGGGATACCGCCACTGGCTGGCCTATCTCCGACAGGCTAGGAGCCTGTAGGAGATAGGCCGACGAGGATGGCGAAGTGTATCGCCGGGCAGATCCAAGGCGGAGGAGTGCGCCAAATAGCGGCGCTATTTGGACATTCCGACAACGCCGGAGATGCCCGGCGAGACCGAGTCAGCCTTGCTGGCCTATCTCCGACAGGCTCCTAGGCTCGGGATATGGCCATTCGCTGCATAACCCTCGACTGGGGTGACACCTTGGCGGCCAACTACGGCATGCCCTACTTGGCGACCCAGCGCCATGCGTTCAGCATCCTCGGCAAGGATCTCGCCGGACTCGGCGCGGTGGTGCCGGAGGCGTTCACCGCCCAGTGCATGGCGGCCCTCGCCGGGCAGTGGAAATCTTCGATCGATCCGCTGCGCAACCCCGATCATCGGGAGTTCGATTTCCAGGCTTTGTTGAACGAGTGGGTGGCGGCGACGCAAGTGCCGTTGTCGGCCCAGGCCGGCAGTCGGGCGGCGGCTGAGCGCTGCAAGGATCGGCTTTGCGACACCGTCCTGCCCTACACCGAGGCCGTGCCGACGCTCGCCGCGCTGCGCGCCAAGGGCATTCGTCTGGGCATCCTCTCGCACGTGCCGTGGCCGGGCGATGCCTGCCGGCGATGGTTCGAACGGCATGGCCTGGCGCCCTTCATCGATTTCTACTCGCTGAGTTGCGAGGTCGGCTGGATCAAGCCGCATCCGGCGCATTTCTCGCATGCGCTGGAGCTCGCCGGCGTCGCGCCGCACGAGATCCTGCATGTCGGCGATCATCCCATGCGCGATGTCGCCGGCGCCCAGCGTGCGGGTCTGCGCACCTGCCTGCGCTGGACGGAAGGCATCTACAGCGAAGACGCCCTCCACGCCGCGCAGGCGGATGTGACCATCCTGCATCTGGCGGATCTCGTCGCCGCCGTGGATCATCTGTGAGCCTTCCGCCGCGCCGTCCGCTGCCACCGCCGTCGCCCGAGCGCGATCGGGCCCTGGCGCGCAAGCCGCGCCTCGGCTATCGCAAGGCTGAGGGCATCGACGACCTCGTCCGCGGTTTCCTTTCGAGCGAGGAAGTACGCCGCATGAAGCGCTTTGCCGCCGTGCGCGGGGCCCTGGCGGTGGCCTTGAACGAGAAGGAACTGCTCAAGGTCAAGCCGATCAGCATCAGCGCTGGAGTCTTGTCCCTGGAAGTCGCCGACGGCGTGTTGCTCGGTGAATTGCGAAATCATCGCAACCACGACCTGCTCTCGGCCCTCGCCGAAGGCGGCACGGCGGTGACCCGGATCGCATGGCGCCTGGCCAAGAGATAAAACGATCTAGACGCGGTTGGCGTGCTGCTGGCGATAGGTCGCGGGCGGCGTGCCGATCAGGCGGGTGAAGATGCGCGTGAAATGGAAACGGTTGGCGAAGCCGGTGGCGTGGGCGATATCGTCGAGGGCGGCGCGCGAATGGATCAGCTGATCGGCGGCGGCGGCGATGCGTCGTTCTTGCAGCCAGCGCATCGCCGGGCGTCCAGTGACGCGCGCGAAACGCCGCGCGAAGTGATCTTCTGATAACCCCGACGGCGCCGCCAGGGCGGCGATGTTGAGGGGATCGGCGAGACGTTTCTCGATCGTCCGCAGGGCGAGCGCGACCACCGCATCATCGACCTGCGGACTCATGGCCGGCAGGGTGCTGGTGTCGACCTGTTCGAGCGCCCGCGCCAGGGCCCAGGCGGCGGCGCTCTGCACGCGCAGGTGCCAACCGACGCGACCGGGTTCTTCGCTGGCCAAGGAATCGAGGAGGTCGCGCAGGACCTGATCCTCGGGCAGTAGCAAGGGGTCGGGGCAGCTGCGACGGATCCACGCATCGGGCAGGCCGGGGGTCTCGAAATGGATGTAGAAGTGCCGTACCGGACTGCTGCACGTCCCTCGCGCATCGCACCACGCCGGCACCAGGGCGGCGCGATAGGCGGGCAGGATCTGGCGCCGGCCTTGGCGGGTGATGGCCGCGCCCGGATCGCGATTGAAGTACAGGCGCCAGAACGGATCCGAGAGACGCCACACCCAGCGTTGGTCGATGACCAGCTGATTGGCGAAGAGGATCTTGCAAGACGGGGCTTCCATGACCTCAGGATGCCGCTGGTGGATACAAGTCTATCGCTGCTGGACATAGCGGATGGTTCCGGGTGGGTACGATCCAGGGAATCCACCCTCTGCGGAACCTACCTCCATGGGCTTCATCCAGAAACCATCCTCGAACTCCGTGCCGGTCATCGGCATCTTCGCGCCCTGCGATCCGCGCATCGACGATCCCAGCCGCGAACGCGCGCAGAACATCTGCGCCATGACCGGCAAGATCATGACCGCGATCAAGCTACCCGGCGCCATCGGTGCCATCGGCGCTAAGAGCGGCCGGCCGGGTATCTACGTTGCCAGCCGCACGGTCGAGAACGAAGCCGATGCCGACGCCATCGCCTACGAGTTTAAGAATGCCGGTGTCGACGTCATCGCCATCGTTCCCGACACCTGGTTCTATCCTGGAAAGACTGCGATTGCCTTGACCGCGCACTTCCCAGTTGCACCGCTGTGCTGCATCGCCGGCAACAATGCCCCGAAGCCCGGCGTGGTCGGCGTCGACGCGGTCGTGGGTGCTTACGCCCAGACCGGTCGCTTGTGCCACGCGATGATCGGCAACATGCCGGAGGTCGGCCAGAACCCCGATTTTGACGACAAGAGCAAGGCCGAGATCATCGACCTGGTGTGGGCCATGACTGCCGCCCAGTGGCTGCGCGGCAAGCGCTTCCTGGCCGCCGACACTGATTCCATGCAGATGGAAACCGCCATGAACCACGTCCACGCGACGCGCAAGTTCTTCGGCGTCGAGAGCGTGCGCGAGTCGATGAAGCTGTTCTCGGACATGATCCTCAAGGGCGGCGGCTATGATCCGAAGGAGCTCAAGGAGCTCTACAAGTGGACCGTCGACGTGCAGTGGAAGAACAAGATCTATCCCGACATCGAGTCGATCTGCGCCAAAAAGAGCCCGATCTACACCGATCCCTCGAAGGTCAAACCCAAGCCGCTCACCGCCGAGCACAAGGCCAAGCTCGAACAAGAGCTGAAGCTCTACCTCATCCTGCGCAATTATATGCAGGACCTGAACTGCATCGGTGGCGGCTGGACCAGTCAGTTGGCGTGGGGCTCGGACAAGAAGGGCACGCCGATGGCCTGCGCCGACATCGCCGAAGCCCTGTTCAATTCGACCTTCGATCACAAGGGCAAAAAGGCGGCTCTGCCCTTCGCGACCGAGAACGATGTCCAGGGTCTGCTGACGATGATGTGCTACAGCGCCCTCACCGGCGGCGAGCCGATTCTCTTCGCCGATTATCGCAAGGTCTACGAGCCCTGGGAGATCCAGAAGAAGGCCGATGAGCTCGGCATCCGTCTCGATCCCAAGTCGGCGTACATGCTGCGCGGGACCATCGACATGGACAACTCCGGTTCAGGTTCGCTCGACTGGTGCAACGACTCGATCCTCTTCGAGGTCTACAAGCATTACTTCCCCGGCGGCGGTTTTTCGACCGGTTACATTTCCCCCGGCGGCATCGAATGCCAGGCGGGTCGTCTGGCCTACAGCGACCTCACCGGCATGTTCACCATGATCCAGGGCGAGGCCGAATCGGTCGAGCTGCCGCAGCCCATCGCCGAGGCATTTTGCCATGCTTCGTCGTACTCGTGGCCGCATACCTGGATCACCTTCAAGGAGATTCCCGCTTCGATCACCAAGTACGGCTGCCCAGCCAACCACATGCACATGGTGCGCAACCTGCCGACGCGGCGCTGGCAGTACTTCAGCGATTACACCAACGTGCAGAATTTCCGCTGGGAAGGCACGCCCGAATTCACCGAAGGAAAAGACCGCATGGCACCGATGCTCTACCGCATCTCGGGCGGCGAATCGTATGCCAAGATGAAGATCAGCGGCCGAGCCTGATTTATCGGCTCCTATTGAGAACGGATGAGGAGCGCGGGAATTCCCCGCGCTCCATTTTTTTTGTGTATTCGTGTGGCTTAATCCGGACTTGTGGCTGGGGTGAAGTCATCTTCAAATCCTGTCCATGTCCTGGTACTCAGCGCTCCTGACCGATACCACCACCACCGGTCTGCTCGTGGGGGTCACGATCTCGGGCGCGGCCGGCATGCTGCTGGGTGGCGTGCGCATCGCCGGCGTCAGCCTGGGAGTCGCCGGGGCGATGTTCGCTGGCATCGTCTGGGATCTCCTGGTGTGGCAGGGCAACCGTCCGCCGGGCGCTCCCACCGGGCACAATCCGACGCTGGAATTCCTTCGTGATTTCGGACTCATCCTCTTCGTCTATGCCATCGGTCTGACGGTTGGACCGGGCTTTTTCGAACGTCTGCGGGCGCAGGGCCTGCGGTGGAATGCCCTGGCGATGCTGGTGGTCAGTCTCGGTTCGCTGGTGGCAGCGGGGGCGTGGTGGTTGCTGAATCTGCCAGGTCCGCTGGTGGTGGGTCTGCTCGCCGGCGCGGTTACCAACACGCCGTCGCTGGCCGCCGCCAGCCAGGCCTTGAGCGGCATGCCCGAGGCCACCCAGACCGCCGCCCGTGAAATGGCGGCGGCCGGCTATGCGATCACCTATCCCTTGGGCATCGTCGGCATCATCATGACCCTGGTGGTCGTGCGGCGCTATGCCCGACCCGATCCGCCCACAGTGCGCGCCGTTTCCCCACTTGAGCGCCGGGCCCTGGTGGTGCAGAAACCCGAGGCGGTCGGCATCACCCTCAGCGAATTGCGCCAGCGTGCCGGCGGTCGGGTGCTGATCTCGCGTGTTGCTCGCGGCCCGGATTATGTCGTGACCAGCCCGGCGCTGACCCTGTTGGCAGATGACGTCATCCTGGCGGTAGGCGCGCCGGCGGATCTCGATGCCCTTGAAGGGCTCTGCGGCAGTCGCTCGCCGCGAGACTTGCTCACCGAGCCCAGCGAATTGAAGATCCGCAACATGCTCGTGAGTGAAAAGATGGCCGCCTTGCGGACCTTGTCGGCGCTCGATCCGGGGGCGACCCAGGCGGTGACCGTGACCCGCATAGAGCGTGCCGGCGTCGAATTGCTGGCGACTGAGGGCATCCCGCTGCAATTGGGCGATCGCCTGCGCGTGGTCGGCCCCAGCGAAGCCCTCGAACGTTTCGCGCGCGTGGTCGGCAACTCGGCCCCGGCCCTCGATCACGCCAATCTCGTCCCGTTCTTGCTCGGCATCCTCCTGGGCGTGGTGCTCGGCTCGATTCCACTGGCGATTCCCGGGTTGCCGGCGGCCCTCAAGCTCGGCTTGGCGGGTGGACCGCTATTGGTAGCCCTGCTGGTCGCGGCCCGCGGGCGTCTCGGGCAGGCGGATGTCTATCTGCCCTCGGCGGCGATCTTCTTCATGAAAGAATTCGGCATCGTGCTGTTCCTCAGCTGCGTGGGATTGCTTTCCGGGGAAGCGTTCATGCGCACCATCTCGCGCCCAGACGGCTTCGTGCTCATCGGTATCGGTGTTCTGATCACTACCTTGCCCTTGATGATCGTCGCCGCTTTAGCGCTGTTCTGGAAATACCCCTATGGCCTGATCGCCGGCCTGATCGCCGGTGGCATGACCGATCCACCGGCGCTGGCTTTCGCCCAGGCCAGCGCCACCAGCGAGTCGCCCTCGCGGATCTACGCCACGGTCTATCCCCTGACTATGCTCGCGCGCATTGCTTGTGCCCAGATCCTGATCTTGTTGCTGAGCTAGTTGCCGCCGTCACCCCATCAGGATCCTCCCATGCTCAAAAAACTCTTCCTGGCGGCCCTGGCCTGTGTCGGTGTTGGGGGGTGCGCAGATGCGCGGCCACCGCTGAAAACCGTGCCCCAGGTCGATCTGCAACGCTACCTCGGCACGTGGTACGTCATCGCCAACATCCCCTATTGGCTGGAGAACGGCAAGGTCGCGACGGCGGACGTCTACACCATGCGCCCGGATGGCATGATGGGGAACACCTACGTCTTCCGGCGCAATGATTTCACAGCCCCTGAAGAGCACTGGGATGGCTATGCCTGGGTCATCCCCAACACCGGCAATGCCGAGTGGCGGGTACGCTTCGTGTGGCCCTTGTCGGCCACCTACCTGATCATCGACCTCGACCCCGACTATCGCTGGGCGGTCGTCGGCCATCCCTCGCGCGACCTGTTCTGGATCCTCTCGCGTACGCGCCAGCTCGATGCCGGCATCTATAAGGGGATTCTCGAGCGCGCTGCCCAACAGGGGTACGACGTCAGTCGGGTGGCGCCGGTGCTTCAACCGATTGAGGCGGCGGAGAAAAAACCATAGCTATAAAAGGTCTCTACCCACGCTCCTAGGCGTTTGTCAAGGAGTGGAAATCCGCTCACCAGTCCATTATAAAACTCCTGTCTCTGCTGTGTTCGAGGTCTTTCCGCAGTCCCCTGGCCTTTCACGTATTCATGGGGGTCAACGTCCCGTTCGAGCCATGCTCACCCGGGCAGATCCCCACTCTGAACCTTAGGTTCAGAGGACGCCGAGCAGATACGGCACGAGTGGAGACATTTTTTTCAGATCGGCCCTCGGGAGATGCGCTCCCGAGGGCCTTTTGTTTTGTCCGCCCGCCCGACAGTAGGAGCCATGACTACGCCGGTTCGCATCACCCTGGCCCAGGCCATGGGTACGTGCTTCGGAGTCCAGGATGCCATCGACATGGCCCTCGACCCGGACTTCAAGGATCGCTTGACCATCGTCGGTCAACTGGTGCACAATCCGCAGACCACTCAGCGCCTGCGCGACAACGGCGTGCGTATCGTCGAGCGCGACCAGGTCGACACCATCACCACCGAAGCCGTGATGATCACCGCTCACGGCGCTTCCGACACGACCAAGAGCGAACTCCGCGCCAAGGGCTTCACGGTTTACGACGCGACCTGTCCGCTGGTCATCCGCCTGCACAAGCTGGCGCGCTTTCTCGAACGCGAAGGTTGGTTCCCGGTGGTCATCGGTGAAGAGAACCACGTCGAGGTCCGCGGCGTCCTCGGCAATCTCAAACGGGCGGCGGTGATCCACGACGAACAGGATCTGCATCGCCTCGATGGCGAAAGCCGCATCGGCATCGTCTCGCAGACCACCAACCGCCTGGGCAAGGTACAGAAGCTCGTCCAGGCGATCCGCAATCATCCTGGCGTCAATGAGGTACGCTTCATCGACACCATCTGCCAGCCGGTGAAAGACCGCCAAAGCGCCGTCACCACCTTGCTCAGCCAGGATATCGACCTGGGCGTGGTGATCGGCGGCTATACCAGCGCCAACACCCGCAAGCTCGCCGGCCTGATCCTCGATCAGGGCATCGAAGCGCATCACATCGAGCGCGCCGAGGATATCGACCCGACGTGGTTCATCGGCAAGCGCCACATCGGCATCACCGCCGGTACGTCCACGCCGCAGGACGTCATCGAAGCCGTCCACCAGCGCGTTCGTAGCATCGTCGGTTTGAACGACTGAAAAGCTCAGCTGCTCTTCTCCTGAGCATCAGCCTGGCGTGAAGGTTCCCGCGAGGGGCGCGCGTTTGACCTTGGTCACCTGCGGTAAGGTGATGGCGACGCCGTCCTGACATAAGGCGCCGAGCACGGCCATGGCCAGGGCTTCGCGATCGCCGGCGGCAATGCCCAGCTCGTCGCTGGTCGAGACCGGCGCCGCCGAGCGTGCGGTCAGTTCCGCCATTAATGCGCGGTTGCGCACGCCGCCGCCGGCGATCACTAGGCGCTCGGCGGGCTGGGCGGCGGCGGCGATCACCGCCGCCACCGCCGCGCAGGCGGTACGGGCGAGATCGTTGGCGGCGAGGGGGCGGCTGCTGATCCACGCCGCCAGCTCGTCGCCGGTGCCCAATGAGCGGCGGGCGTGGCGTTGTCCTTCGAGCTTGCGGATCAGCGCCCGTTCGGTGGCGGCATGGCTGATCCCGCGCAGGGCATGGCGGCCATCGGGATCGAAGGGACGTTTGAGGACCACGCGGGCGACGGCATCGAGCACCTGGTTGCAGGCGCAGACATCGCCCCCGCCGATCGCCGAGGGATCGTGTCCGGCCGGTAGCCGGGTGAGGTTGCAGAACCCGCCGAGGTTGATCACTGTCCGCCGTTCGCGGGTATGGCCGTAGAGCAGCAGATCGGCCAGCGGCGTGATCGGAGCGCCCTCGCCGCCGGCGGCGAGATCAGCGGCGCGCAGATCGCTGATCACCGGCGCCGCCAGGGCCTGCGCCAGCACCGCCGGATTGAACAGCTGCCAACTCAGCGGGGGCGCGTGGTAGACGGTCTGCCCGTGCACCACCACCAGGTCCGGACGCTGTCCGTCGCACAGGCGGGCGATGGTACGCGCATGCAGCAGCGCGAAATCACGGGCGATGGCGGCGATGGCACCGGCGGTCATCGGCTGCTGTTCGGCCAGGGCGCGCAAGAGTTCGGCCAACTTACCGAGGGTGGCGGTGCGCCGCGCCACCACCCGCGCTCGCAGGCGCAGGCCCTTGCCCGAGACTTCGCAGAGCACGCTGTCGAGGCCATCGAGACTGGTGCCGGTCATGCAGCCGACGATCAGACGCATGCCTGCTCCAGTTCGGCGATCAGTCGCAGATCATGGGCGCAGCTGGTGGCCAGACCGCCCACCTGATCATCGCCGGTGCGAGAGCGCAGGACCCACAGCGCGCGCTGTTCCTGCAGGGCCTGGCGCCAGGTGCCGGCGAGGGCGCGCAAGCCGCCGCGATCCCCATGGCGGCGGGCGATCGCGCGCTGGGCAGCGATCCGCGCCATGCTCAGGGTCAGCGTCAATTCTCGCGCGAGCTGGGCGTCGGCGACCCGCGGCTGGGTGGCTTGCAGTTGCGCCAAGGTCTCGTCGACCTCTTGCCATTGCCCACCGCTGCCGACGTAGGGCGTATCGAGGGCCAAGTGCAGATCGGTGAACAGGGCCGTGGCATTGCGCAGCGCTGTGCGCTTGCCGTCAGCGCGGTCGGGTGAGATGAGCCGACCGCCGCCCAAGCGCAGGCTGCGATCGGCATCGCCCAGCGCATCCAGCCACGGACCGACGTCGGCATTGCCGAAGCCGTGCAGGCCGCTGGCGCGGGAATCATAGGCGGCACTGCCGCTCCAGGCGCGGTGAGCGGCCTCGGCCAAGCCATGGAGGCTAATCGGCCATTGCTGACGATGGCCGAGGTCGCCCCAGTCGGTCACCAGGAAGCCGCTCGCGCCATGGGCGGCGCCCTGCTCGGCGGCGGCGAGCAGGTTCTGTCCGCGGTCGGTGGTGCGGCCGGTGATCGAGCGCCACGAGGACGTTCCTGGACAGACCCACGCGGTATGACCGGCGGCGCGCAACGTGGTGCACCACTGCGCGAACTGCGCGTCGCCTTCGTAGCCCCAGGCCAGACCGCAGACCGGTGGCAGCTCCCGCAGGCATTCTGGATGTTCGAGGGCGATGTCGGCCCAGAACTGCGGGCGCTTGCCGTGGGTCGCGGCGAGCGCACAGACTTCGCGCAGGAAGTCGAGGTAGACCGCTGCCCGGCCGCGGCGGGCGACGGCTTCGCGCGAGCGCCCCTGACCGACGTCGAAGGTCTCATCGCAGCCGATGTTCAGCCACGGCGAGCGCAGCAGCGGGCAGAGCTGCGCCAGCAGGTCGGCGACGAAAGCCCGCGCCGCCGGCTCGCCCGGGCAGAGGCTGAAGGGTCCACGACGGGTGACTAGGCCGTTGAAGTCCCAGGTGCCATCGACGGCGATCTCGGCGAGGTGCTGGTAGGGGGGCTTGGCGAGGAAGCCGCTGAGGTGGCCGAAGCAGTTCTGATTGGCGGCGAGCTCGATGCCGTGATCCGCGCAGCATTGATCCAAGGTGCGCAACTCATCGGGAGTCAGCGGATCGAGCCCCTGCCAGGCCGCGGCATGCCCGGCATAGGCGACGGTGTGTTCGACGTACAGCTGGAGATGATTGTACTTCCACGCCGCCAGCTGCGGTATCAGGCGCTGGAACTCGGCCATGGTCGGGATGCGATCGCGGCTGACATCGAGCATCACCCCGCGCACCGCGAACTGCGGCTGATCGTGGATGGTGAGGGTCGGGATGCGGGCTCCGTACTGCTGTACCAATTGCGCGAGGGTCTCGGCGGCATGGCGCACGCCGGCGGCATCGCTGACAATCGCTTGGCAGCCGTGCGCGGTGACGTGCAGGGTGTAGGCCTGCGCCGCCATCAGCGGGGTCATGGTCACCGTCAGCCACGGACGGTCATCGGTCGCCGCCTGCCATGTCGGTGGCAACACCGGCGTCGGGCCGATGGTGCGCATCGCCGGCACCTGGCACCAGCTCCCATGGCGGATCAGTTGGCGGGGTACAGGCAGCAGGATGGGGTCGGCCTCGGACATGCGGAGAAGTGTGGCGGCGGTCGGCTTTTTTCCACTGTGTGCGCCTTTCCACTGTGTGCGCCTTTCCACTGTGTGCGCCTTTCCACTGTGTGCGCCTTTTCACTGTGTGCACCTACTGGCCAAGTGCCGCGGCCTTCATAGGGTGGCCCCGTGCGCCGGTGGTCCCCATTTTGTTGCGAGCGTTCCTTGGCGGTGTTGCTCTTGGCGGGCTTTTCGTCGGGCGTGCCGTTATTCCTGGTCGGCAAATGTCTGCAGGCCTGGCTGACCCAGTCCGGCGTCTCGCTGGTGACCATCGGCTATGCCAGCCTCATCGGTCTGCCGTGGTCGCTGAAATTCCTCTGGGCGCCGATACTCGATCGCGTGGTGCCTCCAGGAGGTCGGCGCCGCGGTTGGTTCATGCTCGCCGTGCTCGGGCTGATCCTCAGCACCGCCGCCATGAGCCTCCATCATCCGCCAAGCGGTCTGCCGTGGTTGGCGGCGAATGCGATGCTGCTCGCTTTCTTCAGTGCTAGCCAGGACGTGGTCGTCGATGCCTATCGCGTCGAAGCCGTGGCCGCCAGCCAGCAGGGCACGGCGGCGGCGGCCGGCGTCATCGGCTATCGTCTGGCCTTGCTGGTCACCGGCGGACTCGGTTTCATGGCCGCGGAAACGTGGTCGTGGCCGACGGTCTACCTGTTGATGGCGGGGGTCCAGGCGCTCGGTCTGGGCGCGTGGCTGATCATGCGCGAGCCGCCTTCGACCCCGCCCACCACTTGGCGGGCGGCGGTCGTCGAGCCGTTGCGCGAGTACCTCCAGCGGCGTGGCGCGAAAGCCGCCCTGACCATCGCCGCCTTCGCCATCCTCTACAAGCTCGGCGATACCCTCGCGGGCGTGCTCAGCACCACCTTCCTGCTGACCGATGGTGGCTTTACCTTGAAGCAGATCGGCCTCGTGCAGAACACCTACGGCCTGGGTGCGACGATCGTCGGTGTGGTCCTCGGTGGTTTGGCCATGCCGCGACTGGGACTCAACCGTTCGTTGTGGGTCTTCGGCATCGGTCAGGCGGCGAGCAATCTCGCCTATGCCGCCTTGGCCACCTGGGGCGGGGGCGTGCCGGCGCTGATGGCGGTGATGACCGTCGAGAATCTCTGTGCCGGTCTGGGAACGGCGAGTTTCGTGGCTTTCTTGAGCGGCGAATGCACGCCGGTCTTCGCCGCCACCCAATATGCCCTGTTATCGAGCCTGGTGGCGGCCGGACGCGATCTGCTCTCGGCTTCCGCGGGTGCAGACAAGTTGTTTTACGGACTGACCTGGGGCGAATTCTTCGGGTTCACGGTTCTGGCCGCCATTCCAGGTTTGCTGTTGCTGCCGGCCTTGGCACCGTGGACCCATCGGCAGGTCAACGCTGCCACCGACCACCCGTAGAAGCTCCAACCCGAAATGCGTACCCTGGTATTTTCTCTGCTGCTGGTCATCGGAAACGGCGTGGTGCTGGTCGAGGCCGCCGAAGCCAAGACCCCAGCTCCAGGGGCGGAACCGCAGGAATCTACAAAACCGCTGACGATCACGGCGCCGGCGAAGTCCGCGACCGCAGAAGCGGCAACCTCATGGTCGTTGGCGGTACCCTGGAAGGCCCTCGCGACCACTCCTTTGCCGCCGTCCGCGACCGCTCCTTTGCCGCCGTCCAAGGAGCTCAGTAAAGCCTATTCTGATCCTGGTATCAGCGCCGCGGCCAGTGCCGCGGTGGCGACGGCCTTTGATGACCACGCCTGGATCTCTCATCAGGTGCCAGGGATGTGGGAAAATTACAGTGTCGGCTGGGAGCTCGATGGCGAAGCCGTCTTCCGCCTGAGCATCGAGCTGCCGGCCAGCGCCGCCGGCAAGGATCTCATAATGGGCCTGGGGGTCATCGACGACTTCGATGAGACCTTTTTCAACGGCAAGTCGGTCGGGCGGGTGGATAAGAACGTGCTCGGTTACTGGACCGTCGAACGCGTCTATCGCATACCGGGTCAGTTGGTGGTCGCAGGACCGAATGTAATCGCCGTGCGGATTTTCGATCGCATTGGTGGCGGCGGCTTCATCGGCCCGCGCACTAAGATGAACCTGCGCTTGGCCGGCAAGGACGATTAGCGCGCACATAGACGTTGCTGAGGAGCGCGGAGCTGCCGATCCTCGCCGAACTCATGGATTTCCTGCTGCATGATCTGGGAGTGGCGGTGCTGGCAGCGACGGCTCTCGGCCTGCTCGCGCATTTCCTCCGTCAGCCGGTGATCCTCGGCTATCTGGTGGCCGGTGCGCTCGTCGGTCCGGCGGTGGGCTTCGGTTGGGTCCATGAACTGTCCTCGATCGACACCATCTCCGAGATCGGGTTGATCCTCCTGCTGTTCATCATCGGTTTGGAGATGGACCTCGGACGTCTGAAAGCCTCGGGCAAGCCGTTGCTGATCGCCGGCCTCGGCCAATTCCCGCTGTGCGTGGCCGTAGGAATGGTGGTCTTCCCGAGCCTGGGATATGCCTTGAGCGGCGACGATCGTCAGGGCTTGTATCTGGCGCTGATCGCGGGCCTCAGTTCGACTGCCATCGTCGTCAAGCTGCTCTACGATCGCTTCGAATTGGATACCGAGGCCGGGCGCATCACTGTCGGCGTCCTGGTGGTCCAGGATCTCTACGCGATCCTGGTCCTCGCCTGCCAGCCCAACTTCACCGATCCTAGCCCGTGGCCGCTGCTGCGCGCGCTGGGCGCGAGTGCGGTGCTGCTGATCTGCGGCTTCGTCTTTAGTCGGGTGGTTCTCTCGCGGTTGTTCACCGCCATCGCGCGCTCGCCGGAACTGGTCGTGGCCACCAGCCTCGGCTGGTGCGTGGCGGTGGCCGGGGCCGCCGGGGCGATGGGTCTGTCGAAGGAAATGGGCGCGCTCGTCGCCGGCCTGGCGATCTCGGCCTTCCCCTATTCGCTGCATGTCACCGCCAAGACCCTGCCTCTGCGCGATTTCTTTCTGACCTTGTTCTTCGTCGCCCTGGGCATGCAGATTTCACCGCCCTCCTGGGCTCTGGTGTGGCCGGTGCTGTGGGTCACGGTGGTGGTCATTGGCAGTCGCTTCGCGACCTTGTATCCCTTGCTCGCACTCGGTGGCGCGGGCCGGCGCACGGCTTTCCTGGTCAGCCTCAATCTTGCGCAGATTTCAGAATTCGGCTTGGTTATCGCCACCTTGGGCGTCGCTTATGGCCATCTGCACAAGGAATCGATCAACGTCGTCCTCTATTCTCTGGCGGTGACCGCCGTACTCAGCTCGTATGGGATCCGCTTCAGCCAGCCGCTGTTCCGCATCTACGATCGCTGGCTGAGTCGCATCGGTCTGAGTACGACGCGCATCGAACAGCTCAACGACAGCACCTGCGATCGCCATCCGGTGGCCCTGCTTGGCGTGCATCGTGCCGCCCAGGCGCTGATCGACTCGCTGCCGGCGGCAGGCCGGGCACGTCTGCTGGCGGTCGACTTTCATCCCGAGACCCTCAAGCGTCTCAAGGCTCTCGGCATCGCCGGCCGTTTCGGAGATCTCGCGAGCCTGGATACACTGCACCACGCGCATCTCGCCCACGCCGAGATCATCATCTCTTCGATTCCGGACATGCTGCTCAAGGGCATCACCAATCGCGCCCTGGTGCAGGCGGCGCGGACCCTGGCGCCCCAGGCCACGATCATCGCCACCGCCGATCGCCCGGAACAACATGCCGAGCTGCTCGCCGCCGGCGCCAACATCGTCGTCAATCCCTATGAGCTGCTCGGCGATCGTCTCGCCGATCTGATCAGCCAGCACGCCAGCTGAGAGGCCTTGGTTTCAGCCGAGTTTGACGAACGTCAGGTGCGGGACGAACTTGTCATCGAAGCGCTTATTGCTGGGAATGATACCGGTGGTGATCGCGCTGCCGCGATGAGCCTTGGCGAGGCTGTTCCACCACGCCGTCTCGTCGGCGAGATCGACCTGCGCGAGGTGCTTGCACCAGCGCTTGGCGATGGCGTTCCAGAAGTAGCCGCCGCGATCCTTGATCGCATCCTTGGCCGAGAATGGTGTCTCAAGGGCGCAGAAGAGCCTCGGCTGGGCGAGATCTGCGAGGATCTCGGCAAGATACGGAGCACTTCTGCCGAGCTGCGCAAGATCGGTGCTGAGGATCTTCACCAGGGCTTCGACATCGGCGCGGGCGCGATGGCCTTCGAAGAAGAAGCCATGATCACGGGCCAGGGAGCCCAGCGATTTTCCGCAGGCCCCGGTCCATTCGATCTGGTTCAGGGTGCAACCCCAGGTGATCTCGGCCGCCGCCGGGAATTGCCGGACCATCACGCTGCGATCGAACTTGGCGTTGTGGGCGAGGATCAGGTCGGCGCTGGCGAGCAGGGCCTCGACCTCTGCGACGGGAATCTGTTTACCCGCCACCAGCTCGTTGGTGATGCCGGTGATGCGGGTGATCTCCTCGCTGATCGGCAGGCGCGGCTGCTGCAGCCATTCGTGCGTCGCGACATGGCTGAGGAGCTCGCCGCTTGCCGGATCATAGGTGAAGACGGCAAGGCATAGATCAATGATCTCGACAGTGTCGGTATTCAGGCCGGTGGTTTCGGTGTCGATGACCAGCAGCCTGGCTGTGGTCGACGTCGACAGTCTCGTCACCTGTTTCGTCACCGATGCAGGTGCCGGCGGCAGCGCGATGCCGCCATGGAATTTGTGCAAGACGATGTGGTTGCCGTCTGCGCTCAAGCCGACTTGGGTCATGGGTCCGTTTTCTGCTGGCTGCGTGGATGTCGCAAGACAAGTACCGTACCGCCAACGGCCCATACACCACCGGACAATCCTGTGATATGCTTAAGACCAGCGCGGCTGGCGCCAGCCGCCCGGAGACTGGGCGCGGATGGTGATCACGGCACCTTCGTCATCCTCGACCATGCTCACGACTTCGCCAAGAAAGGCGGCGATCACGGCCGCATTGGTGCGCGTGTGCAGGCTTGGCTTCAGTGTGCGGAAACAGCCTCCTCCGCCGCAGGCCAGGGGCAGCAGCAGCTGATCGGCGAGGTGCTCGCACACCGGGGCGCTGTGCTCAGCATAGCGCCGGACCTGCTTGACGCAGTCCTGGGCCACCTGTTCCGCGGGCTTGCGCAGTTCACCGAAGGCGCTGAACACGGTGGTGACGTGGGTGTAGCGCAGCCGGGCGATGATGGCGTTGCCCGGGCCGTGGGCAGCGACGCTCCGCTCGCTGATATCGGTGCGGCTCCAGTGCAGGCCATGCTTCAGGGCCTCGGCTTCACGGCTGGCAATATGCGCCGGCAGATTGGCGAGCAGCACCTCGGCGTGCTGTCCGAGGAGCTTGCCGCGCTGGCGGAGGTCGAGGGCGATGGTCTCGCGCCAGGGCTGGATGGTGGCCACCAGCGTGCCCCCGCCGGCAGGATGGAAGCCATGTCGCTCGAGCGCGATCGTCGCGCTGACGCCGCAGCTCTGAAGCACCGGCAGGAAGCTCTCGCACAGGAACTCGACCGTCGGCGCCATGCCGTTGTGCGTGCCGCCGCTGATGCGTACCTGCGATGGCCCGTCGCTGGCGAGCAGGATCGGCAGCACCGTCTGCAGCACCAGAGTGGTGCTGCCCGCCGAACCGATGTCGAAGACATAGTCACCAGCGCATGGCGCATGCGGGATGAAAGTGATGGTGCCGCTGCCGAGTTCGGCGCCGGTGATCTCGGCCTGGCAGACCTGCGCCGCCGCCTGCACCGCCATCAGATGCTGACGCTGCAGGCCCGGCTTGGGCCGGTGGGCACGGATCCGCGTCAGTGTCAACGGCTGCCCGGTGAGCGCTGAAAGCGTCAGCGACGAGCGCAGGATCTGTCCGCCGCCCTCGCCCATGGTGCCGTCGATGGTGATCATCCCTTCACACAGACCACTTGCTTGAGGGTGTGCACGATCTCCACGAGGTCGCTCTGCGCCGCCATCACGGCGTCGATATCCTTGTAGGCCATCGGCGTCTCGTCGATGACCTCGGCATCCTTGCGGCACTCGACGCCGGCCGTGGCCAAGGCGTGGTCGGCGAGCGTGAACAGCTTCTTGGCCTTGGTCCGCGACATCGCTCGGCCGGCCCCATGGCTGCATGAACAGAACGATTCGGGATGACCCTTGCCGCAGACGATATAGCTGCGTGCGCCCATCGAGCCGGGAATGATGCCCATCTCGCCCACGCCGGCACGCACCGCGCCTTTGCGCGTGACCCACACCTTGGCCCCGAAATGCTGTTCCTCCTGAACGTAGTTGTGATGGCAGTTCACGGCTTCGAGGGTGCACGTGAACGGCTTGATGCCGGGAGTCTTGGCGACGGCGGCGATGACGTTTTCGAGCATGATCTGACGGTTGATGCGGGCATAGGTCTGGGCCCAGGTCACCGCCGTGGTGTAGTCGTGGAAGTGCTCGCTGCCTTCGTTGAAATAGGCGAGATCGCGATCCGGCAGATCGACGCCGGCGCGGCGGCAATCATCGCGGGCCATGCCAATGAAGAATTCGCCGAAACGGTTACCGACGCCACGTGAACCGGAATGCAGCATCAACCACACCGCCCCGGCTTCATCAAGGCAGACCTCGATGAAGTGGTTGCCGGTGCCGAGGGTACCCAGGTGGTTCAGCGAATTACCACGGCACAATTTCGGGTATTTGGCCCCGATCTGCGCGTAATCACCGGCCAGATGCTGGTGCCACAGCGCGCTCACCCGAGCCGGAAGATCATGCCAGGCGCCGCGGTCGTTGGCTCCGCCCTGGTCGGTCCGTCCATGCGGCACGGCGCGCTCGATGGCCTCGCGCACCGCCCCCAGGTGATCGGGCAGATCAGCGGCGTTCAACGAGGTCCGTACGGCGCACATCCCACACCCGATATCGACTCCGACCGCAGCCGGGATGATGGCGCCGATGGTCGGGATCACCGAGCCGATGGTGGCCCCGATCCCCATGTGCACGTCGGGCATCACGGCCACGTGGGAATGGATGAACGGCATGCGCGCGGCGTTCAGCAGCTGCGCACGCGCTTCATCTTCGAGCGGCACGCCACGCACCCAGGCCTTGATCGGCACGGCGCCGGCAGCGGTGATGGTTTCGTATTGGGTCATGATAAGCATGGTTATTCCAGGTAAAAACAAGCCACGACGAGATTCAGGGAACGGACACCCTGCGGGATAGAGACTGCTCTATCGCTGAGCTACCACGACGCACTTCGCGCAATCGCGCACCAGGCCTTGCTATCCAAGGGCGAGCTGGTGAGCAATTCGAAGGGCACCACGAGCACCTCCAGTTTTTTATCCTGCTTCTAGGAGCCTGTCGGAGATAGGCGCCCGAGGATGGCGAAGGTATCGTGCGGCAGATCCAAGGCGGCAAGGCGGGCGGATAGCGGAAGCTATCTGATCGTTTTGCCAACGCCGGAGATGCCGTACGAGACCCAGTCAGCCGACCAAGCCTAATTTCCGACAGGCTCCTAGGCATAAAAGGCGCGCCGCGTCGCATCCTTGGGTCTGGGATGGACCATCCGCACCAGATCTGCAAATGGCGGATCGTTACTGATGGTTGCCGACAGCAGCTGGGCGTCAGACAGCTGATCCATCCACGCCTGCACAAGTTTTTTCGGCGCCGTGCCCAGCGACTTGCGGCCGCTGACTCCCGAACGCAGGATCTGCACGAAGGTCCGCACCATCTTGGCGTTGTTGCACACCCGTGCGAAGACGCGTTTGAGCAGGCTCACATCGCGGACCGCCAACACCGCCAGGAGCAGGGCGGGCAGATCCTTCATATGCCCGGATGCCCGGGCGTGGAGGGCGACCTGCGCCACCCACAATGGTTCGACACTGTGCGCCAAGGTCAGCACCATCTCCAGCTGCTCATCGGCACTCGCGTAGAAGGTTCCGTTTAGGCAGCCGGTCGCGGCGTACTGCGCCAAGGCGTACTTTGGCGATATGACGTACGCTGGACCACCGGCAGCATTGAAGGCATCAGTCTTCGCCAGCAGGGCGCCGGGATGCGACGGGAAAAGGTGCGGGTTGGCCATGATCTGATCCAGGTGGATGGGTGAGCAGATGCGCAGGCTGTGCCAGGACCGGACGGAATGCTGATAAATATACGTAAAAATATTATATTATTATACTTACGATTAATGTAAGGAGCGTGTACGTGCGCTTTGAGTGGGCAATACCTTCTCTTGTGAGAGTGTTTATTCGCTGATATTCGAGTCATGGGAAAGAATCGTCCACTCGTCGTAATTGGCCTGCTCGGCCCCGTGCTCGATGCTGGGCATGACGCCAAGCGGTGGCTGCGCTGGCGTCCGACGGTGGGCTTGCATCAGCAGGAGGATCTGCTCATCAGTCGCTTCGAGATGCTCCATCAGCGGCGTTACAACAACCTCGCCGCCGGCATCACCGCGGACATCCATCAGGTCTCGCCGACGACCAAGGTCCATGGCCGGCATATCGAATTCAGTGACCCCTGGGACTTCCAAGAGGTCTACGGCGCGTTGTGGGGTTTTGCCGCCGGCTATCCGTGGAAACCGGATGAGGAAGACTACCTGGTGCACATTACCACCGGTACGCATGTCGCTCAGATCTGCCTGTTCCTGCTGACCGAGACCCGGCACTTTCCGGCGCGCCTAGTGCAGACCCAGCCGGGGGTGAAGCGTGGCCCCGGCGGGCGCACCGACGCAGGGGAGGGTCGGGCGACGTTCGCGGGGACCTCGACCATCATCGATCTCGACCTGTCGCGTTACGATAAGCTCGCTTCGCGCTTCGCGGACGAGCGCGCCGCCAGCGCCGCCGTGCTCACTGCCGGCATCCCCACGCGCAACCCGGCATTCACGCAATTGATTACACGCGTCGAACAGGTCGCCGCTGCCACTCGTGCGCCGATCCTCCTCGGCGGTCCGACCGGGGCCGGCAAGACGGTGCTGGCGCGGCGTATCTTTGAACTCAAAAAGGCCCGCAATCTGGTCGATGGGGCCTTCGTCGAGCTCAACTGCGCGACGGTCAGGGGTGACGCCGCCAACTCGGCGCTATTCGGTCATCGCAAGGGCGCCTTCACCGGTGCGCTCAATGATCGCGAGGGGCTGCTCAAACGCGCTAATAGCGGCGTACTGTTCCTCGATGAGATCGGCGAGCTCGGGCTCGATGAACAGGCGATGCTGTTGCGCGCTGTCGAGGACAAGGTGTTCCTGCCTCTGGGAGCCGACAAGCCGGTGCTTTCTGATTTCCAACTGATCGCAGGTTCCAATCGCGATCTGCGGGCGGCGGTGCGCGCCGGAAACTTTCGCGAGGACCTGCTGGCGCGCATCGATCTGTGGACGTTCATCCTCCCCGGCCTAGCCCAGCGACGGGAAGATATCGAGCCTAATCTCGATTTCGAACTCCAACGCTTCGCTCGCGATCATGGACGCAAGGTGAGCTTTAACCGCGAGGCCCGCAGCCGTTTCCTCGACTTCGCCAACTCCCCAGCTGCGGCCTGGAAGGCAAATTTCCGCGACCTCGGCTCGGCCGTGACGCGCATGGCGACCTTGGCCAGCAACGGTCGCATCGATGTGGCCCTGGTCGAGGAGGAGATCTCCCGTCTACGTGAGCAATGGCAAGCGCCTGCGGCGCTCGTCGACGAGCCGCTGCTGGATGAGCTGCGTGGTCCGCAGGCGGCACCGCTGGATCACTTCGATCGCGTCCAGCTCGCCGAGGTCGTGCGCATCTGCCGTCAATCACGCTCGCTCTCGGAGGCCGGACGCAATCTGTTTGCGGTCACGCGTCTGGCACGCAAGTCCGCCAACGATGCCGATCGCCTGCAGAAATACCTGGCGCGGTTCGCGCTCACCTGGGAGGACGTGCGCGGCTTCTGACTCAAGTTTGCTAGGTTACGACGCTGAAGGCAGCGCGCTGCAGATCGCCGTCACGGCTGCTGCCGCCGACCAGGAGCTCGAACTCACCCGGCTCAACCACTCATTCGCCGGCGGCATCGCAGAGTTCGAGGTCGGCGTAGGGGAAGGTGAAGGTCACCGTGTGTTCCTCTCCGGGCTCGAGGTGGATGGTGGTCCAGGCCTTGAGCTTCTTCGCCGGCCAGACTACCGAGGTGTAGCGGTCGTGAAGATAAGCCTGGACGATCTCATCGACGGCATGCAGGCCGTTGTTGGCGACGCGGGTTTTGGCGACGAGGGCCTCGCCGGCAGCCAGTATCTTGGCTCCGAGCCGCAGCCAGCGATAGCGGATGGAGGTGTAGGACAGGCCGAAGCCGAACGCGAACAGCGGATCGAAACCGACCCCGGGCAGATCCGGATAGGCGCTCTGATGCGCCCCGAGAGCCTGGTCATAACGTACTGGTTGCTGGCCGACGTGGTGCGGCCACGAGAGGGTCAGCTTGCCGCAGGGATTGAGGTCGCCGAGCAGCGATATGGCCACACGCCCTGCGGCTTCGAGTGCGAGGATCCCCCGGATATTCCCATTCCGCCACCGCCAATGAACATCGCGAAGCAGCTGCCGATGGCGAGCGCGAAACCTGCCAGGACGACGATGCAGATCCAGATGAAGATGCGCATCATCAGCGGCTTGTTCATCTGCACATAGAAGAGCATTACCGCACCCCAGGCGGACACGAGCGCTAGGACCGCGGGGATGGCCATTATTCCGAGCAGCGAAAATCCCATGCCCTCATCCTACACCCAGTGGGTTTAAATACGGACTGATTCTTGTGTTCATTAACCGTGTGCGCAGCGTGCCCGACAATGACCGAGCGCGTCCGTCCCTATCTCTTCTATGCCGCCACCCAGGCCCTTTGCGCGACCTGCCTGCGCGTTGTGCAGGCCAAGGAGATCATCGAGGACGGTCAGGTTTTTCTGCTCAAACGTTGTCCGTTCCACGGGGTGCAAAAAGTCCTGATCGCAGATGATGCCGCGTATTGGCGGCTCGGGCGTGAGAAATTTCTCAAGGCTCCGGAGCAGGTGGTGCAGCCGAACACCGCTCATCGTTATGGGTGTCCTTTTGATTGCGGTATTTGCCCAGAGCACGAACAGCATGGTTGCCTGACCCTCCTGGAAATCACCGACACCTGCAACCTGCGCTGTCCGACGTGCTACGCCGGCAGCGGTCCTGATCGTCAGACCCACCGCAGCCTAGGAGCCTGTCGGAGATAGGCTTGGTCGGCTGACTCGGTCTCGTGCGGCAGCTCCGGCGGTGGCAAAACGGTCAGATAGCTCTCGCTATCCGCCCGCTTTGCCGCCTTGGATCTGCCGCACGAACCCTTCGCCATCCTCGGTCGCCTATTTCCGACAGGCTCCTAGCGCAGATCGAGGCCATGCTCGAGCGCATCGTCGCCAATGAGGAGGAGCCCGACATCGTCCAGGTTTCGGGTGGCGAACCGACCTTGCATCCCGAGTTCTTCGCCGTCCTCGATGCCTGCCGGCGGCGGCCGATCCGCCATCTGATGCTCAACACCAATGGCGTACGCATTGCGACCGAGGCCGGTTTCGCCGAACGTCTCGCGAGCTACGCGCCGCGCTTCGAAGTGTATCTGCAGTTCGACAGTCGGCGCGCCGGGCCGTTACAGACCTTGCGCGGCGCGGATCTGCGCCACATCCGTGACAAAGCCTTGGCCAAGCTCAACGCGCTTAATCTTTCGACGACCCTGGTGGTGACGGTACGCAAGGGACTCAACGATGATGAACTTGGGGAGATCATCGATTACGCGCTGCAGCAGCCGTGCGTGCGCGGGGTCACCTTCCAGCCGGTCCAGGATGCCGGACGCAATGAGGGTTTCGATTCCACGCAGCATCGCCTGACCTTGAGCGAGGTGCGTCGACGGATTCTCGAACAGACCTCGGTGTTCAAGGCCGAGGATCTCATTCCGGTACCCTGCCATCCGGATTGCCTGGCTATGGGCTATGCCTTGAAGCAAGCCGGCCGGGTCACGCCGCTGACCGGATTGATCGATCCACAGGTCCTGATCGACGGCGGCCGCAACACCATCGTTTACGAAGCCGATGCCAAGCTGCGGCATGAATTGTTCAAGACCTTCAGCACCCATCACAGTCCACACTCGGCGGCCGGGGCGTTGCATCGACTGCTGTGTTGCTTGCCGGGCATCGGCCAAGCTGTGGGCATGGCGGCCCCGACGTATGATCAGGTCTTCCGCGTCATCATCATGCAGTTTCTCGACCGCCACAGCCTCGATCTGCGCAGCGTGCGCAAGACCTGCGTGCACATCGCCCATCCTGATGGCAAGCGCGTCATGCCCTTCGATACCTACAATCTGTTTTATCGCGACGATCTTGAGCAACGGGTCCTTGCACCGTTACGTGCGGAAACCCTGGTCCCCGCTGGCGAGCGATGACCTACGGTCTCTGGGTCGCGTTGGGTATGCTCGCGGCTTTTGCCGTCAGCCAGCATCAGTCTGCTGATCGTCCGGAACTGGAGCCGCATCGTCGGGCCTTGCTGATGGCGGCGGTGCTGGGTGCCGTAGCCGGGGCTTTTCTCGGCGAGGTGCCGGCGGATTTCTTTGGCTGGGCATGGCGCCCGTCGGATCTTCCGCGCGACGTGCTGCCGCTCGGTGGACGCACCGTGCTGGGCGGGATACTCGGCGGCTGGGTGACGGTGGAGGTGGTGAAGTGGCATCGCGGCATCCGCGGCCCGACCGGAGACCGCTTCGCCCTGCCCTTGGCGGTGGCCTTGAGTTTCGGTCGGCTGGGCTGTGCCGCCGCCGGTTGCTGTGCCGGGCATCCCAGTACGGCCTGGTGGGCATGGCATGGGCGTTGGCCGGTACAGTTTGTCGAGGTCGCCTTCCATGTACTCAGTGCCGGGCTTCTGTGGTGGGCGGCACGGCGGAAGCTTGCCAGCGGTCGACGCTTGGCCATTTACCTCACGGCTTATGGCATGCTGCGCTTCGTCCTGGAGTTCATGCGTGAAAATCCGCCGATTCTCGCCGGACTGACGTGGTATCAGCTGCTGGCTGTGACGTTAATGCTCGTCGCGGGCGGGACCTGGTGGCGGCGCAGCGCGCAGCACAACATACGCCAGGAACAGTCCGCTTAAGAAGCCGCCGATATGGCTGGCCTGGCTGACCGCCGGATGGGCGAGGTCGAAGACAACCTGCAGGCCGACGATCATGCCCATGCGGCGGATCTGCGCATCCTGCCACCACGCCTGCCCGGGAGTGCGGGTGCGGAGGATGCGTGCGAGCTCGGCGCCGACCAAGCCCATGATGCTCGCGGATGCGCCGACGACGATGGAGCGCTCATCGTAGACGAACGCCAGCGCCTGGACCAGGCCCATGCCGCCGAGCGAGGCTCCGAAGTAGACCAGGGCAAATCGCCAACGCCCGAAGAGCCGCTCGAGGTCCGGGCCGAAGGAGAGCAGGCCGAGGCCATTCATGCCCAAGTGCAGGACGTTGACGTGCAGAAACGCCGCCGCCAGGAAGCGCCAGCTGTTGCCGCTCCAGCCGAGATCGGTGTCGACCGCGCCATAGGTCCACAGCGCCAGTGAACTCTGCGGAGCGGATTCGGTGATGATCAGCATGACCACGCAGGCAGCGAGGATCAGCCAGGTCAACCACGGACGTTGCCGAGCGCAGCCGGTGCTGGCGAGACCATCGGTGACATACGGCAGGACCTGGCGCAGTTCAGCGGGCCAGCTGGCGACGGTCAGCGGCATATGGGCCAATCGCCAAGTGATGGCGGCGTTGAGGCCCGCTTGCCCCGGCTGACGCAGGCTCTCCAATTTTTCACGAGCACCGGGCTCATCGCCGGACGCTGCCAGCGCTGTCGCCTCCCAGAAGCGCTGGATATTAGCTGCCGTCTGGGCGAGCAGCGGTTTCATCAACGCGCCTTCGCCGGCAAAGGCGAGGACGATGCTGAGGGCTTGGCGATAGAGCCCGGGGTGGCTGTCGCGGAACTCGCTCAGGGCCTGGAAATCCATGAGCATGCCGGCGATTCCAGCGCTTTCGGCGGTTTCGGCATGCGCCCGCAGGCGATAGAGCAACCCTTCGGCGGATAATTCCGGGGCCTCGGCGAGGAGCTGGAGCAGTTCCGGCCAGCGCTGCTCGCTGCTCAGAACGTAGAGCCGCAGTTGCTGTTGGTAGAGCTGCGGAAGTTGGGCGAAGGTCTCGGCCAGGGCCTGCGCTTCCGCGCTGCGTTCTGACTCGCGCAGAGCCTGATAGCGTTGGATGATGGCGATGGTGCGGTGCGGACCGATCGGTTGCAGGAAGGCGATGAGGCGGCTGAGGCGCACCGCGGCATGAAAGCGCCGTCGCCACATCAAACGCGTCTGCAATCGCCCGAGCAGGCCGGGAATCACCAGCGTGATCAGCCATAGTCCGCCGAGGATCGCGGCCAACGCCTGCGGCAACAGCAGCCCGAGCGGTGTGGCGATGAGCCCGATCATGAGGAGGTAGTACAGCGTGGTGCGATCGCCCAGGCGCGCCCGGCGCACGCCCATCACCGCCAGTACCAGCCAGGAGGCTCCCGCCATCCACAGCAGAATATCGAAAAGGCTCATGCAGGTTGGCGATCATGGTCAGCGCCTCGTCCGGAGAAGCCCCCAGACGTAGGCATGCATAAAAAAAATCGTCAGTATCCGCTGGCCAGGGACCAGGGACCAGAGACCAGTGACCAGTGACCAGGGACCAGTGACCAGGGACCAGGGACCAGGGACCAGTGACCAGTGACCAGGGACCAGCGACCAGCGACCAGAGACCAGCGACCAGTGACCAGGGACCAGGGACCAGGGACCAGGGACCAGGGACCAGCGACCAGCGACCAGAGACCAGAGACCAGTGACCGGTGACCAGTGACCAGTGACCAGTGGCCAAGTCGGGCGCGGCGGTTAGCATGAGCACGGATGCGGTCTCTCCGCAGGATAAGGAATTTTATGAATCAGCATGCACCTGATCAGCGCGCCTTCACCCGCGTCGGCACCGCCCATCCGGCCCTTGTGAGCGGCCCGGACGGGGTCGCGCACGCCGGCATCCTGCGCGATGTGGCCCTGACCGGGGTCTTCATCGCCGGTGTCCAGTTGCCGGTGGAGAGCCTGGTGCACGTACGCATCACCTTGAACAGCGATGCAGAGATCAGCGGCAGCGGCCGTGTCGCCCGTCAAACCTCCGATGGGATCGGCATCGTGCTCGAGCTCATCGAGGGCACCGAGTCATATGAGCACCTGCATAAGCTGGTTTTATACAACACGCGCACCTTTGACGAGACCAGTCGGGTGGTCGGCGAAATTTCGCGCGTCGGTGGCCTGTGCGCCATCGACCCGCTGGGACCTCCGCCGGCTTGACGGCGGGCAGGTGATTCTTATCGTCCCTCCCTCGTTCGTAACGGATGTTCCTCGTAGCTCAGTTGGTTAGAGCGCCAGATTGTGACTTTGGAGGTCGCGGGTTCGAGCCCCGTCGAGGAACCCACACGACACAACCCTGGTGCAAGCCAGGGTTGTGTCGTTTTCAGCGATTCGATCAGCAACCAGTCGGCACCCTGACCGCCTAAGCGCCGGCGACGCTCCTTGAGTCCAAAGTCGAGCGAGGATGCTTCCCGTCTATGCCGCCCATGCCGCCCAGCACACCGAATGCCCTGATTCCGATCCATCAATGTTATTTTCTCGGTCAGGAAGAGATCGACCCGGTGGTGGTGTTCACCAAGTTCCTGGTGCGCAATCCCGCCTATGCCCGGCAACGGCATGACGACTGCGAAGTGAATATCTACCTCATCGATCGACCGGTAGCCGATCGCCTGGCCTGTCCGCCCAGCTATCTGAAGAAAACTACCACCAACATGGGGGCGATCCGCGCGGCGGCCTCGGCGATCACCGGTGAGGATTTTTCTCGGCCGGCTTTGAGCCCCGAACGCAAAGCGGAGATCGCGGCAAAGAAGAAAGCCAAGGCCGAGCAAAAGCGCGGCCCGCAGACGGCTCCTGGAGCGTAGCGAATGATGAACGTGATGGTTGCACCTTGACGTATTGCGAACGGTCGAGGCTGCCAATATTGCGTGCTGTTCGCGAGTCAGCCTGCCGCAGGTGTTTAGATCCTGTGTGCGCAGGGCAGCTCCGTTGCTCGTGATCGTCGTCGGGAACTGAACCATGTGGCAGCGGCTTTTCATCGCCTTCTTTTTCTGCGTCGCTCCGGCCTGGATGGCGTCGGCCGCGGAAACCACTCTTGAACCGTTGGAGCCGCATCCGGTGGTGGTGTGGAATCGCACCGTTGCCGAGCTACGTGCCGGCATCGAGGGCCTCGACGTCGAGCAGCGCATCAGCCGCATCCAGCGCCGTTTCGAACAGCTGGACGAGCGCACACTGGGCGGGCAATTGAGCGTCAAGCCGCTGGCCATCGGCGGCGTCACGGGCCAGGCCATCTACGTCGATTCGGAGATGCTCCTGGTGCTGCTCGATGCCGACATCGAACCCGGCCGTGATCCTGCGCTCGTGGCCCGAGAGACCCTCGGCAACCTGCGCCTGGTCCTCGATGCGCGGCGCGCGCAACGCCAGCCGGAGATCTTGATTTGGGCCGTGGTCTGGTCGGTGACCGCGACCCTGGCGATGCTCATGGCGATGTGGTTGATCCTCCGCAGCCATCGATTGCTGCTTGGGCGCGTCGCCGCCTTCCATCCGAACCTCATCCGTCTGGGTGGACTGGATCCGCTGCCGGCGGTGCGCGGACTTCTGCGCTTGGCCCTGCGCACGGTGGTATGGATCGCGGTCGGATTCGTGCTGTATATGTGGCTGGCGACGGTGCTGCTGCAATTCCCCTACACCCGTCCGCTGGCCGAGGTGCTCGGCAATCACCTCCTGCATTTCGGCCAGTATCTGTTGGCCGGAATCCTCCGCGCATTGCCCGGCTTGGGCATGGTCCTGGTGATCATCTTCCTCACTCGGGTGGTGGCGCGCGGCCTCGATTCGTTTTTCACCAGCGTTGAGACCGGGAGCATCCAGGTGAGCTGGATGGAGCCCGACACAGCCAAGGCCACCAGGCGCATCGTCGGCGCGGTCTTGTGGCTGTTCGCGATCACCGTCGCCTATCCGTACGTGCCCGGCAGCAGCAGTGATGCCTTCAAGGGCGTGAGCGTGTTCGCCGGCCTGCTGCTGACGCTCGGCTCGGCGGGCATGGTCAATCAGATGATGAGCGGGCTGGTGGTGGTCTATTCGCGGATGATGAAGCCCGGCGATGTCGTGCAGGTGGGCGAGGTCGTCGGCCGGGTCATCGAGCTCGGCTTCCTCTCGACGAAGGTGCGCACGCCCATTGGTCATGAGGTGACTCTGCCCAACGCCATCCTCACCGGCACCTCGGTGAGCAACTTCTCGCGTTTCGACCCCGCCAGCGGGCCGATGATCCGCACCACCGTGACCATTGGCTACGACACGCCGTGGCGTCAGGTGCATGCGTTGCTGAATCTCGCCGCCTCGCGCACGGCGGGCGTGGTGCAGACGGTGAAGCCAGCCATCCTGCAGACCGCCTTGTCGGATTTCTACGTTGAATATCAGCTGCACTGCCGCATCGAACGCGTTGAAGAACGTCTGCAGATCCTCTCGGCCCTGCACGCCGAGGTTCAGGACGCCTTCAACGAATTCGGGGTGCAGATCATGTCGCCGCACTTCATGGCCCAACCCGCGCAGAACCTCGTCGTGCCCCCGGAAAAACGCGCTCCGGCGCCGGCGACGTTGGCGAATTCCTGAGCCAGGGGCGCTCGCTTTTCTGCGGGTCTTCTCTGTCAGCCTCAGGTTGCAGGTAATAATGCGCCCCAGGTGGATATTCTTTTAATTATTTAATAATTGTCATTTCCGACGTTGGTATAGACTCCAGGTACTACCAAGGAGCCGGCCATGGCCCGTCGCGCACGAGAACATCTCTCTGTCTACGAGATCCTGCCGGTGGCGGGTGCTGCCGAGTCGAGTGTCCGCGCCAAGCTCTTTGCCAATGGCCGCAGCCAAGCGGTGCGCCTACCCAAGGAGTTCCGCCTGCCCGGCACCGAGGTCCTTATTTATCGCGAGGGTGATCGCGTGATCCTGGAACCGCTGAGGGAGGTCGTGCGCGACGCCAAAGGCTGGCCGGTGGACCTGTGGAAATGGCTCGACCAGCAGCACGAACCCTTCCCTGATCCCGAGCCGATGCCGGTAGGATGGCGTGATCCCGAGGCGATCGCAGGTGTTGCGGCCCCGGCAGGCATCCCGCGCCAGAGCCGTCCACGGCGAAAGTCGCGGTGAGCTCTCCGGATCTATGGCTGTTGGATACCAACGCACAATGCGCTCATCCCTGAAAATTGAGATAACTGCCAATTTTTTCGTGGGTTTAAACAACCACCTTCACTTATGACTTTTCATTATGAATAAAATGTACATAAGTCATTTCACTGCAGCTA
>JBIILZ010000041.1:0-30150 GCA_044338255.1 Planctomycetota bacterium
TCTGGTCTCTGGTCTCTGGTCTCTGGTCTCTGGTCTCTGGTCTCTGGTCTCTGGTCTCTGGTCTCTGGTCTCTGGTCTCTGGTCTCTGGTCTCTGGTCTCTGGTCTCTGGTCTCTGGTCGCTGGTCGCTGGTCAACAGCGCGGTACAGCAAGCCGGAAAATGACAAAGCCACGGCCTAGGCCGTGGCTTTGTCGTTTTGGCAGGAGCCGCTGATCAGAGGTTCTTTTCGATCTCTTCGAAGATCACCACGTCGGCCTGGACCACGATCATGCTCTTGAGCAGGGTTTCCTGGCTGCCGTTCTTCGAGAACAGACGGCCGAGGAAGGGGATATGGCTCAAGAACGGAATGCCGGCGTGCTCGCGTCTCGATTCGCCGTTGGTCATGCCGGCGATCACCAGGCTGCCGCCGTCGGGAATGGTGACCGAGGTGCGCGTCGATTGATAGCGCAGTTCGGGAATCATCAACGGTGCCGAGCCGGCAAAACCGCCACCGATCGCCGGCTTGACGTTGGGATCGATAGGTCCGCCCGGGAAGGAGCCGTTGGTTGCGGCATTGATCGCACCGCCGAAGCGCCGCCACTGTTTGACCTGGGCGTTGGTCGGGCGCAGGGTCATGGTGATGTACTTCTTGTCGGCCGAAGCGATGGCCACGACATCGAGCACGGTGCCATATGAGAGCACGGTCACGATCGGATCGTATTGTCCCTGGACCACGTCGTAGTCGGCGACGTAGCCTTGCTGATTCATGTTCACCAGATGCGCCTGCTGGCCATTGAACATGGTCAGGTCGGGTTCGTAGATGACGTTGCCCTTACGTTCCTTCTCAACGGCAGTGAGCACCGCGCTAGCGTAGAGATTGTTACCCAATGACCAGGCTTGGCTGCCGAATTGCAGGCCTTCTCCGCTGTTGGGAGCCTTCAACGAGGTATCCGAGGTGTAGCCCAGGAGGTTGTTATTGACCGTCGCGGCGGTGTTGGTGTTGGTCGAGTCGTTGCCATAGAATACGCCCGGCAAAGCCGTGCCTGATCCAGGGATCGGAGTGATTGGCGCGATGCCCGAGCCGGGGGGCGTCGCCGGTCCGGTGAAGTTGTTCCAGTCTACACCGATCTGTTCGAGAGCCGAATTCTCGATGGTCAGGAACTTGCACTTCACATGGATCTGCGTGCCCTTCTGGTTACGCAGCGAACGCAGCAGCTCATCGGTCAGTTGATGGACTTCCGAGGTCTGCGTCACCACCATCGAGCCGTTGTATTCACCGATATCGATGCCGGTGGTGGTCCAGGTCGCTGGCGCCACGACCTTCTTGATGATGTCGATGAATTCGCTGGTCTCCTGTTTGTCACCGGTTTCGATCGGAGGCAACATCGTTGCACCCTTGCCGCCCGGTTCGGGAATGTCGAGCTCAGGGCCAGGGAAGCTCTGCATGGCATGCGTCAGATCGCGCACGTCATAGATCTTCATGTAGACGTCGCCGCGCAGACCTTCGGCATTGGAGATGTAGATCGCCTCGTCGCGCAGGGTGTAGTTCAGTGCCGTCAACTTCATGATGAAGTCGAGTACGTACTTCAGCTTCATGCGCTCGACTTTGAGCGTGATCGGCGGCGGGTTGGCGGCGAGCACCTTGGGATCGAGAACGATGTTGGCGTTGGAGACCTTCTGCAGGAACGACACCACCTCGCCGAGATCCTTATCCTCGAAGTCGAGGGTGTTCTCCTGCTCGAGCTGATTGTTGAGATCCTTGCGCCAGGCCTGGTCCTCGCCCTGGTTGCCACGCACGGGAGCGCTGCGACGGGCGTCGATTTCCGGCCAGTCACTGGAGTAGGTGATGATTTCCATCTGCGGCAGCATCGCCGAGCGGATCTGCTCGGTGAGCAGCTTGTGCTCTTCATCCCAGCGATCAGCCGTCACCTGACGCAGATAGGCATGGCGTTCGCGCTGGCATTTGGCCAGCAGCGAGGCGGCACGATCCTCGGCACGGTTGATTTTCAGGACCTGGTCGCAGAGCAGGATGGCTTCGTCGAAATCGCGACGATCACGGGCACGCTGCGCACGCTTGAGCATGGCGTCGATGCGGTCGCGCTCGATCTGCAGGCTGAGATCGCGCAACTGCTGCTGTTGATCAAGGGCGTTCTGGCTGCGTTTGGTAGCGGCCTCACGTTCCTGTTTTTCCCGGCGGACGCGGTTCTCTTTGAGCAGCGTTTCGACGCGACGCATTTCCGGTTCGCGTGCCGGATCGGCAAAAGGCAGAGTCTCCAGGCGTACCGAGGCTTGTTGGAAGAGGCGTTCGGCTTCGGTGTAATCGCCGGCTTCCATGGCCTTGACGCCATCATCAAGGCGGGCGACCGCTTCTGTCTTCAGCTCCTGCTGACGGACACTGAGCTCGTCGGTCATGCGATCGACGGCAGTCGAGCGGCTGTCGCGGCTCAGACCGGCGATGGCCTCGACGTTTTTCAAGGCCTTGCGGTAGGTCTCATTGGTCGGCGCATAGTCGACCGCCCGCCGCAGATCGGCGAGCGCATCGTCGAGACGGGCCTCGTCGCGGGCTTTCATGCCGGCGACATAGGACGACTCGGCCAAGGCCTGGCGACGCCCGTCTGCGGGGCTGAGCTCCGGCGCTGGCGTCGGCGCTGGTGCCGGCTGATCGGCGGCAGCCAGCGGCATTCCGCACAGCGCGAGCATGGTCAGCGTTAGGGCACCATTCGTGTGGGAAAAGGTGCGTGAAAAAACGCTCTGGCGCGGGGTGGTCACAGCTTCGCCTCCTGTTCGTCGTATGAAATGATCGTGATGGTGGCCATCAGGTAGAGCTTTTGATGATCGCTATACCGGCCGCGGTGGCCGAAGAGCCGGCCGAGATAAGGAATATTTCCAAGAAACGGTATCTTTGAAGAGGTACTCTCTTCGGCCACGTTGCCGAAGCCGCCAATCAACACCGAGCCACGATCCGGGATCGTCAGGGTGGTGGCGGCTTCGCGCACAGTCAGGTTCGGCAATTCGATCGGATAGGTCACGGCGGCGGTGACCGTAAAAGCATTCATATTGCCGACGATGGGTGCGTTCGGATTGACGGCCGGAGCACCCGTAATTACGCGCGGAGAGGTGATGAATTCGGTGAAAAAGCGAGCCGATGAGGTTGCCGGCTGAAAATCGAGAGTGACGTATTTATGATCCGCGGAGACGAAAGGTTTGACGTCGAGGCTGGTGCCCGTGGTCAAGACCGCGACGATCGGATCGAGATTGGAGGAAACGACTTCGTAATCGCTGATATACGCCGACTGATCACCGACAAAGACATGGGAACGCACGCCATTGAGGGTGGTCACTGACGGCGAGCTGAGCACGCGCCCACGGACGTTGTTCTCGGCTGCGGTCAAGACCGCCGAGAGCTGCAGCGGCCCGATTAGACCGAAGCTCAGTTTCATGCCCTGAGCGCTGACCCCGCTACCACTTTGGTGCGAAGTTGGGGGTAGGGGGGTGACAGCCGTGCCAATAAAGGTCGAATTGTTGTTCTGCTGGGCGAGACCGGCGGCGGGCTGGATGAAGGCCAGTTGCGATCCGTTGATGGTCCAATCGACGCCGATTTCCTCGGCGAAGGTATCATCGAGCGCTAGCCACCGGGCGTCGACGCGTACGAGCAGATTCTGGGCCTGCTCCTGACTGCCGATGAATTCCCGCAAGATGCGATGGGTCTCGGGCGGAGCGGTGATGTACAGCGTATTGCCGCGGATGGTGATGGCATTTTCGGGAACTGCCCACACCGATGGGGTGACACTGGTCTTGAGCAGGTCGACCACTTCTTCAGGCGTGGGCGGCTTGGTCTGGGCGGTGTCGTCCTTGGCGAAGAGCGCCGTTCCACCCGCAGCGTCACCGGCGCCCAGTGTCAACTTCCTACCTGGCTGATCGAAGCCGTGATGCACCAGATTGGCGACATCATACAAGGCCAAGGTCGTCGCTTCGAGTGGTGGCGTACCGATCCACACCCCGCCATTGACCAGCGTCCAGCGCGTCTCCATCAACTGGCAGAGCCAGGTCAGGGCATGCTCGACCGTGAGATTCGGCGCATGCAGCGTGATTGGGCGATCGGCACCAGCGGCTATGGCCGGATCGATCACCAGATTGATCCGGCTTTCGTTGGCCAGGGCGCGGAGGACGTCGAGGGCGTTGCCGCCGTCGACGTCGATCGAGGTCCGCCGCCGCAGGCTATCACGCAACACGCTACGCCATTCAGGCTCGGCATTCTTATCACTGCCCTGGCGGTCGAGCTGGGTGGCGAGGGGATGGCGCCCAACCCACGCATCGGGATAGACGGGCCAGCCATCGAGGCCACTGGGAATCAGGCTGCGGCTGATGCGTTCACGCAGTTCCTGTTGGCTGTCGAGCGCGGCCTGTTCGGTATCGAGCTTGCGCTGGGCATGCACCGCAGCCAGCAAATCGCCATAGAGCGCACTGACTTCGGGATTTTCGCTTTCCTCATCAAGCAGTTTACGGCACTCGGCCAGGGCTTGCTCGTACAGGGCTTTGCGTTGCAGGCCGCGAATACGCAGCAGGCGTGCATCGCGGGTGGCGGCATTGGCGGCAAGGCCGTCGGCGACTTGCTCGCGAGCCTCGGCCAAGGCGTGGGCGCGCGCGGCAGCAGTCAGTCGAGCGCCGTTCTCGATGCTTTCACGGCGATAACGGGCGATCGTGCCCTCAACCTTGGCGAGCTCGTCCGCGACGCGCTCGTCGGCATCCAATTCCCGGGCGATCAGATTGCGGCGTACGACTTCCAGGAGTTCGCTGGCATCATTCAGGCGCCCGGCGCGGGCCATGGCATCGGCACGGATCTCTCCTTGGCGGATCTCAGCCAGGGCCCAGTCCGCCAACACCGGATTGGGGGTGATGCTGCTCTGGCGCCGGGCGCTGCCGCTAAGCAGATCGAGATCGGCAAGGGCCTTGATGATCCGCGCGTCTTGCGGAGCGCTGAGCTGAGCATGTTCGAGGAGCTCACGGGCCTCGGCAAGCCGTCCATCGGCAAGAGCCGCCTGAGCCGAAATCAGGGCGGCATCGGTCGATGGCGCGGATGCATTTGGTGGTAGCGCATCGGCCGCGGTCAGCGGGGCCGTTCCGCAGCTCAGCAGCAGCAGCGCCAGGGCCCCGAGAACGCGCGGGCGGCGGGCACGGCGGGATGGGCGGGCCGCGTCACGGGCAAAGCCCGCGGCGTGCATTGATCCGCTTGGATCACCATCAGGACGTCGCCGCCGTGCAATCACTGCAACGCGTCTTTTTCGTTGAGGTCGATGATCTCGGCGTGCAGTAGGTAGAACAGCTGACGATCTTCGTCATAGGTGCCATTGCGGCTGAACAGACGACCCAGGAACGGAATATGGCTGAGGAAAGGGATGCCAACCTGGGTCCGTTCACGCAGGCTGTGCTGGAAGCCGCCGATCAGCAGGCTGGCCTTGTCCGGCAGCATGACCGTGCTGCGCAGGGTCTTCACGCTCACGTTGGGCAGTTCGAGCGGATAGTTGACGGCCGGCGTGACCACGCCGCCAATGCCGGAGCCGCCGCCGCCGCCGACGGTGATGACGCGGGGTGCCTGGATGATTTCGGTGAACACGCCCTGCAGGCCGACCGAGCTTGGACGGACCTCGAGGGTGATGTACTTGCGATCGGAACTGACCACCGGCCGGATGTCGATGATGTTGCCGAAGGTCAGCACGTCGACCTTGGGGTCGAGATTGGAGCTGACGACTTCGTAGTCCGAAATGTAGGCGAACTGATCCATGAACGAGGCATTCGCCCGCTGTCCGTTAAAACAGGTCAGACTGGGGTGTTGAAGAATCTGTGCGGTGCTCTCGCTCTCAGCGGCCGAGAGGATCATGCTGACCTGATCGGTACCGATGAAATTGAACGGGCTGTGGGTCAGGTTGGCAACTAGGCCACGTGGGCTGTTCGGATTGGTGAACTGGCCATACCCGGAGGTGGTCTGATTGTTGGGCAGGGCCGTAGCGGCGTTGCCGGCGGCACTGGTACCGACGGTACTGGTGAAGGTCGAATTGTCGTTCTGGCGTTGGTAGCCAGCCGCCGAATTGCCGCTGACGAGGTTGCCGCGAGCCCAATCGACACCGATTTCCTCGAAGAAATTCTTCCGCACATCAAGCAGGCGGATGTCCATCGTCACTTGGAGTGACTGCTGATTGCGCAGGCTGGTCAGCAGCTGTTCGATCTGGGCGTGGATTTCCGGAACCTGGCTGATGAAGAGGGTCGAGCCGGCACGCTGTTCGATGCCATTGCCCTTGGCCTCATCCCATTGATCGGGCGCGACGTTCTTCTTGATGAATTCGACGAGTTCGTCGGGATTCGGCGGCGTGACGACGGTGTCATCCTTGGTGAACAGGTCGGCGGCGCCACCGCTACCGGTACTCGACGAATAGGCCATTTCACGGCCCGGCATATCACCCGGAGTCTGGATGAGGTCGGTGACGTCATACATGCGCAGGGCAACCGAGCCGACGATGGCCTCATTGCTGATGTAGATGGCCTGGTTTTGCAGAGCCATCTTCAGCGAGGTCAGTTCGAGGATCCACTTCAGGGCATCGCCGAAACGCATCTCCTTGACATTGAGGGTCACCGCGCCGCCACCGGCCTGGGCGGCCTGGACGCTCGGGGCGACGATGATGTTGGCCCCGGTCACCTGGCGCAGAAAGGCCACGACTTCTTCGAAGGGCTTATCCTGGAAATCGAAAGTGATGCGCTGTTCGAGCCGGTCATGGAGGGCGGCAACCCAGGGTTCGTCCTTGCTGACGGTGAGCTCGCGCGGCTTGCGCTGCGAGCGACGACGCCAGTCCTCGGGGTAGACCAGGAGTTCACTCTGCGGGATCAGGGAGCGATGGATCGACTCGCTGACGCGGGCGATGCGCTCGAGGTGCGCGTCTTCGTACTTGTCATCGAACTGCTCGTGGCCCTGGCGGCGGGAGTCGAGATAGAGCGTGCGGGCATCTTCGCGCCGGCGATCGAGTTCGTAGGCATTCCAGGCATCGACTTCGGCGCGCTTGAAATCATTGCGCTTGTAGGCGTCCTTCGCCCGGCTCAGCAATTCATCGACCTTGGCCTTGAGCGCCTGCTCTTGGAGGTCGGTCTGGCCACGGGCGCGTTCTTGGGCGTCCTCGCGTGACTTGGCGGCGGTATCGATCTCTTGCTTCCGGGACAAGGCCCGCGCTTCGACGCGCTTGCCGCTGATCTGGGCGGGCAGATCGCCCCAGGGGAACGGATAGGGGAACGAGCGGATGGCGACTTCCGCGCGATCATAATCGAACTCGGCACCGGCATAATTGCCGGCGGCGCGCTTCTTGTCGCCATCGGCGATCAGCGACCCGATGCGCACGACGGTTTCCTGGGTCCGCACGTCCTGCATGGTGCGTGCCCAGTTGGTGGCCATCTGCACGCGATTGTCGCGTTGGCTAAGCACCGCCAGGATATCTTCGCGCAGCGACTGGGCCTGGGCATTGGCCGGATCGAGGCGTACGGCCTCGTCGATCTGTTCCTTGGCCTCGACGAAGTTCGCCTTGCGGTACAAGGCGGTGGCTTGCGCCAGAGCGGCCTGGGCACGCAAGGCCGTGCTTTCGAGCGGCTCCGTGGTGGAGCTGGGTGGGACGTCCGTCTTCTCCGCTTCGGCGGTATGAACCGCTGGAATGACCACCCATTGCATGGCAAAAGCCAGCATCATGGGGGTAAGCGGAAGGCGGCTATGACTGCGCATGACGACTCCTGAACGAGTGCTGGCGAGGGGTGGGGGTAACTGCCTCAAGCCAGAGACGGGCGGATCCTTACGACCGACCCAGACAAGGAAATGAAGGGCGGCGGTGGACCCGAGGTGGTGTCACTCACGCCGCCCGGTGACGGTTGACCCGCCAACGATGAATTTAACGCGTTTTCGGCGCCGGGCCGGGGACTTGAGGTGGCATCCCTGGTGGCATCGCTGGTGGTATCCCTGGTGGTATCCCTGGTGGCATCACGCCGGGGGGGGCCATCGGCGGTAGTGGCATCTGGGAGGGCGCCGGCTCACTCGAAGGTTCGGGATCCTGGCGAACCGTCTTGTTGAGCGGTTCCCACCACACCAACCGCCCGTCGCCGAGCTCGAAGTAAGCGGTGTCCGTGGTATAGAGATCAGCCGCATCGGGATGATCGTCACGTAGTTTGCTTAAAGGGCCCTCACCGGGCTCATGGCGCTTGGGCTCGGTCGGAAGCGCCAGGGCCTGCACGAATTCCGAAGGATTGCGGCGGAATTCAGCTTCTTCGTCGAGATCGGCAGCAAGATATGGGAAGGTGATGGCAGTCGCTCGTGAGGGCCGTTTCACCGGAATGAGCTTGGTCAGCTCCATGCGGTTACGGCTTCGGCTGTTCTCCACCACGACGACGTCGACCTGGGCTTCCTTGGCTTGCACCTTGAGATCCTTGCCTTTGCCGCCGGCACGCGACTCGGTGAGGATCTCCCAGTAGAGGACGCGTTTCTGCTGGCGTTTGATCTCGGCGACCTTGAACGGGGTCGACAGGTCGACATTGACGATCGGCCCGGGATTGGTGGGAATCTCGGTCTTGGTCACGCCGCCGACGGTATCGCCGACGGCGGCCTTGAACGACTGCGGCTTGAGCCACAGCTTGTCGCCGGTCTTGCCGGTGAACTGCTTGGTGACCAGAAAGACTGCCGCTGCCTTGGTCGCATCGGTGGCATCGCTGCCGACCTTGTCGAGGGCGAAGCGCACGTTCGAGGTGACCTGCACCGCAACCACTTCGCTATTGCCACCGGAGTAGATCTTTTCATCGCCGGCGAGGACGATGCCGGGGGCGGCGTCTTTGCTCGGCCTGGCGAGTTTCTCAAGGGTTTTGGGATCCTTGGCGCGAACCTTCTCGGTGAGTTCGTTCCAGGGGACCTCGTCGCCTTCGGCCGCCAGGGTCCCGGGGACCACCAGCACGCTGGCGGTGGCCTTTGGTGGGATGGCGTGGTCGAAATCCAGGCCGGTGGCCTTGGCCAGCAGTCGTGCCCGGAAGGAATGGCGGATCCACGGCTCGAGATTTTCCGCCGGGATCTTGCCGCTCAATTCCTCGAGCTTGGTCAGGGTGATGAACCCCTGTTTGAGGGCTTTGGCATTCAACGGTTTCCAATTGCCATCGCCACGGTGGGTCTCGATGACCACGCCGACATCATCGGCATGATTGGAAATGCCTTCGCTCGTGCGCTCCCAGGTGCTGGAAAGGCTGTCGCTGATGCGTTTGCCGGTCGGACGTGCGGGGGTCGGCAAGGTGACGGTGAGCTCGGCGCTGCCGACGGTATCGACGACCGTGATGGTCGGCGCCGGAACCTCGAAGACATAGAGCAGGAGACCGCCCGAGCCGGGACCGCGATCCGGGGCGGCGGTGAGCCACGACGGCAAGGGGCTGGGCACGGTGATCTTATCGAAACGGGATTCCATATCCGCCAGGTAGCCGGGCACCGGCTTGAGGATAGGAGCCTTTCCTTGTTGGAAGACGGCGTCGATGGCCGCGTTCTTGGTGTCGATTTCGCCAGGACTGATGCTTTCCGGACGGATCGAGGTGTCGGTGAAGGTCACATAACACTGGGCCGCGATGAGCAGCAGGGTAAGCGACAGGGCGACCTTTTCACCGTGGGCGGTGAAGAATTGCTTGGCACTCATTGGGGTTCTTCTTCGGCGGACGGTTTGCGCGAAGCCGCCGGGCGGGAGGGCGGCGGAGGTGCTTGTTCCGGGGGTGGCATCATGACGCCCGTCGGCGCGCCATTACCGGCGGTTGTCTCGGAGGTGTGCTTCACGCCGGTCAGGGCGTTGGTGAAATCCAGCACCAGCAGCTCGATTCGCGCTGTCGCCATCTCGCTGCCGACATCCTTGCGTTCGCCGGGGAGGAAGGCCGTCTTGCGCGTCAATTCGCCACCGGTGATGACGAAGATCGGCGACTGGTCATTGCGCGGATGCTCAAGGGCGGCGGTGGTCGTCAGCAGGGCCGTCACCGATCCCTGTAGGGTCAGGCTCAGATGCCAGGCTTCGGCGTAGCTACCGACTTCACTCCCGAGGGTCGGCTCGATGGAATCCCACGTGACCGAGACGATGCCGCTGGGGCTGGCGACTGGGGCATCGGGAATATTCACCAGCGGGTTGGGGGCATTGGCCGCGACCGTTTCGGTGATGATCGAGATGATCAGCTCCATGGTCCGGAATTGCCGGGTCAAAACCGGATACTCACCGGCGTCAGGCAGGTCCGCGCCCTTGGTGAAGAATCCGGCTTGGGCACGCAGGGTGGCGTCATTGGCGAAATCGAGCGTACGCTTCTCCGTGCTCGCGGCCGCGGGGTCCGTGCCCGGCACACGGCTGATCGGCTTGGAGGGCTCGGCCGTGATCACCAGGGCGCCGGCCGCAGCCAATTTCTTGAGCTGCTCTTCGCTGGCATTCTGATAGGCGGTATACCAGCCGAATTTATCGTTGCTGGCGGCGATCGGCTCGTGGAGGTGCTTGCTGCGCGCGACCAGGCGCTCCTTGATTGCCTTGAGCTGCTTGTCGTAGCCCTGGACGTGCGGATCGAGGACTTCCTTCCACGCCGGCGTGATTAGGTAGTCGTCGGTGAGGCGGCGGATGTCGTCGGGTTTTTCGGCATCGAACACCCCCAGCGGGCTGGCGTTGCGACCGCGACGTTCGAGCTCGGTGAGATGCTTATACTCCTGCTTGAGGGTGTTCTGCATCTCCTGCGCCTTGGCCTTATTGCCGACGATATCGAGGTCGGGAATCGAGAGGACCCACCACACGAGCTCAGCGAAGAGGATGACTCCGAGCACGATCCAAAAGGTAAACGGCTTCAGCTGATTCATGGTGCGGCCTCCTGGCCCTTGAGCGTGCAGGCAAGGGTCACCAGTTTTGCCGGCGCCTTGCGCTCTTCTTCGACCGGGGCGAGATCGCCTCTGGCGTCGGTTGCCGACTTGTCGATGAAGAAGTAACTCTCCTCGCCGGCGCTGTCCGAGATCGCCTGGACATCGCTAAAGAGCTTCGGCTGGTGCTTGGCGACTTCGTCGGCGGCGGCGGATGGATTCTTCGCCTGCCAGGCGCGGAATGCCGCCATGTCGGGATGCGCGGCGGCCAGGGTCTCGGGGACCGGCAGGGCCTTGAGCACGTCAAGCAGTTGGCGCGTCCCCTCACCCGGAGAGGCCACCACCGGTATGCTGATCACGAGGATGACTTTGCGGGTCGTCGCCAAGGGCCGGAAGGGGCCACTGGCTCCGTCGGAGGCGAACGGCGGCAAGGTCACGCTGCGCAGGTACATCGATTGCAGCGGCGTCGGCTTGGCTGCGGACTTCTCGCCGGTGGCATCGAGCGGGCCGGCAACCGTGCCGCGGGCCTGGTTGATGCTGACCACGGCGGAGAGCAGCGCATGGTAGATGCCCGCGGTCACCCCCTGCTGGGTGCCATAGACCTCGAACGACTTGAGGTCGGTGGCCTTCGGCGCCACCTCGCTCAACGCCTCGCGTGAGGCCTGCTGGCGCACGTTGTTCTGTGAGTAGCTGTCCTTGATCTTCTTGATCAGGCGCACGTTCTCATCGGCGACGCCGCCGACGACCATGTGATCCAGGACCAGGGTCGCACCGATGGCGGCGACGATCGCCAGACCCGCCCAGCGCTTGGTCGCAAGCACGCGCTGCAGTTGTTGGCTGCTCGGCATGAGGTCGACGTTGGCGCGTGCGACACCTGTGCCCTGCAGGGCCAAACCCATGGCCACGCCCAGGCTTTGCAGGTCATGCATGAAATGGTCGCGTTCGAGACCGGCGGCGACCTGGATCTTGTCGAGATCTTCCAGGATGTTGACGGTATAGCGCAGGCGCTCGGCCATGTACTCGGGCAGGCCCGGGAGACGGAACGTCGATCCGCTGATGACCAGATTATCGAGCTTCGCGGCGGCATTCTGGCTCTTGTAGAAGCCCAGGCTGCGCTGCACTTCACTGGTCAACTCGGTGAGGCTGCCCTCGATCACCTTGATGATGCGATCGGCCTGCTTGCTGTCGCCAGCCTGACGTTTGAGGATCTCGGCTTCATCGAACGAGACCTTGAATTTCTTCATGAAGGCCTTGGTGATGTCATTGCCAGCGACGCCCAGGGTGCGCATCCACAGGGTTTCACCCTGATAGCAGACGAGGTCGGTGTTCTCGGCGCCGACGTCGAGGATCACGACGGTCTCGTCCTCGGGGAAGACCTGGTCGAAGCGCACGAAATTGTAGAGTGCCAGGCTGCTTATCGAGATGCCGACCAGGTTGACCCCGGCGCGCCGGCACTTGATCATCACCTCCTGGGTGAGCTCGCGTTTGACCGCGAACAAGGCGACATCCTTGGAGGCCCCATCGGCCGCCGGACTCATGTGGTAGCCCCACTCGATTTCGCTGAAATCACCCGGAATCTGCTGCTGCGCCTCGAGCTCGATCATGCGCTCGATGTTCTTCGGATTGAGGATCGGGATGTTCACCGTTTTGCTGAACACCTGCCGCCCAGATAGCGCCGCGAGCACTGGCGTATCCTTGAACTCCTCGCGCAAGGCCATGGTCTTGAGGGCCGCGACTACGGACTCCTCGCGGTCACCGCCTTCGGGGACGGTGATGGGTTCAATGGCATAGCCTAAGACCGAGACCTTGGTTCCTTGGCGAGCGAGCTTAACGGCTTTGATAGTCGCATGGCCAACGTCGAGGCCCCAGCAAACCGGGAATGTGTGCATAGGTGATGTTTTACCTAAAGGTTCCAACTCGAATCGACACCGCAGATCAGCAGCCGGTTACGACAGGTGTGGCAGCTTAGGGTCTGCCTCGGGACCGGTCAAAGGGCCGGGAAGAGTGAGCGGGGCGGGGTGTGTGAACGGCATCTGCGCTGCAACTGTCCCGCTGGACTCTTCAACGGCTAAGTTTAGCCACCGCCTCGGCGATAGCCTCCAGCGGCAGGACCTGATCGACGAGTCCGGCAGCCACTGCCGAGCCCGGCATGCCCCAGACCACGCTGGTAGCTTCGTCCTGGGCAATCGCCAAGGCTCCGGCGTGCCTGAGAATAGCTAGTCCCTTAGTTCCATCGGTACCCATGCCCGTGAGAATGACAGCGACGACATTGCCGCCCCAGACCTGGGCTGCCGAACGGAACATGACATCTACATTCGGACGCAGGGCGTTTTCTGGAGGGTTCTCATTCACCCCGCACACGATCGCGCCCGCAGGGGTACGACGGACGATGAGGTGCTTGCCACCGGGAGCGAGGTAAACGTGACCGGGCGTGATTGGGTCATTATCGACCGCTTCGGTCACCGACGTCGAGGTGCATAGTTTGGCTAGAGACTCGGCGAGCGAGGCCGTGAACTTGGGCGGCATGTGCTGGACGATTATGATCGGCAAGCGCGTCAGCGACGTCAGGCGCGGCAGAAGGGTCAGCAAGGCTCGCGGCCCGCCCGTCGATACGCCGATGACGATGGCCTGCATCGGCTGAGTCCGCGAGCCGATCGTCCGCGTCGGGGGCATGCTGGTGAATGGCGCCGGCGTCGGAATCCGTGCGGGGAGCGGTCGGCTGACCCGCCGGAGACGTTGCTGGCAAGCCCGGATGCGTTGCGGTAGCTGCAGCTTCAGGGAGGCCAGGCTTTCGCTCTGGTTGGCCTCGGCGGGCTTGGCGATGAAATCGAAAGCCCCGGCATTGAGGGCGGCGATGGTCGACTGTGCACCCTGCGTCGTGTGGGCGCTGAGCATGATGACGCCGATCTCGCGTTCACGAGGCCGGCTGGCATTGAGCTCGCGAATCGCCTTGAGGGTTTCGATGCCATTCATCTCCGGCATCTCGAGGTCGAGGGTGACGACATCGATGTCTGGATTATTCCGGAGGAACTTCATGGCGGTGACCCCGTTGTGTTCGGAGCCGGCGACCACCAGACCCGTTTCGTTGGTCAACGCACGGGCGACGGCGACACGGAATACCCATGAATCATCGACGATCAGGACGCGAATCGGCACTGCCGGCAATAACGAGCCGTCGCCAGTCATCAGATCGCGAAATTCAGGAAGCCACGTGGTTCGAGCAGCTCCATCAATTGCCCATCGAGCTTGCAGACCCCGGCGTTGAGCGAGGCGTTCACCGGCGTCGCGCTCTCCGGCGGCTCGATGCGATCGGTCGGCACTTCGATGATGTCGCCGACGCGATCGACCAGCAGCGCGAAGGTCTCTGCGACATGAGGCTTGAAGATCAACAGCTGCTGGCGGCCCTTGACGAGGGTTCCCGGAGGCGCTTCCGGCAGGCACAATGGAATGCGCGGATCGATCACCAGATGGATCTGCCCGCGGATGTTCACATAGCCACGCACCTGCGGTGGGGCGTGGAAGATGGGCGTGAAGCCGCGCTCGGAATTGATTTCACGGATCTCGAGGATGTCGATGCCGTGCAGCCGCCCGCCGATCCAGCAGCTTACGAAGTGGCGGGTGGCGACTTCGCTATGCAGCGTCATGGCCGGGGATTCACTCATGATGCAGCTCCGGCGCCGACGCTGCGGCGAATATGACGATCGACCATCTCGTTGATGGCGACCAGGAAGCGGCCGCGGTCCATCTTGATTTCATAGCGATCATAGCCGGCGTGGATGGCGGCGGTGATACTTTCCTCGGTCGCTAAGGACGACAAGGCCAGGGCCGGCACGCATTCATTGTGATGGCCACCACGCACCTGCTTCATGAAATCCCAGCCGTTCATCACCGGCATCTCGAGATCGCTGACGATCATGTCGAAATGCTGGCTGTTGAAGGCGCTCAGGGCTAGGGCCCCATCTTCGACCGCAGTCACCTCAAAGCCGCCGGATTCGAGATAACCGCGCACCAGCTGGCGGAAGAACGAGGTGTCTTCAGCAAGCAGCACGCGGATCTTCTTGCCTTCGCGTTCCTTCGGGCGCTCTTCGGGATCGGCCTTCTCGATCAGGCGGTAGAGATCCGGGAACAAGGTCAGATGCTCGCGGACGATTGCCGTTCCGAGCACGCCATCCTCGCGGTGGGTCGAGGTATTCACATCGGTGGTCGTGCCATCGATGTCGATGACCTCCGAGACCAGGATGCCGCACGGTTTGCGGGTGTGCTTGGGCAGCAGCAGGAACTGCTGCGTCTTGTCGATGCACGGGCTGACCTTGAGCAGGCGATCGAGGCGCAGGATCGCCGTCGGGGCGCCATCGATGGTGATGAATTCCTTGTCGCCGATGGTCTCGATGCGATCCATGGCGATCGGCTCGATGCGTTTGATCAGCGGTAGGGCGACCGCGAACTGCTCCTTGGCACCATAGCGGAACAGCAGCATGTGATGGGCATCGGCCTGCATTTCATTGGTCGCGTGCTTGGCCGATTCACCAGCTCGCTGCATACCTTCGGCGGACAGTCCGGCGTGTTTCGAGATCCCTTCGATATCGAGGATCAAGGCCACCTGCCCATCGCCCATCACCGTCGCTCCGCTGCAACAGTGCAGATGCTTGAGCGCCGGATGCATGGGTTTGACGACGATCTCCTCGGTGCCGATGACACGATCAACGACCAGGCCGAAACGTTTGACCCCGACCTTGACCACGGCGAAGGTCAGGGTCTCGCCGCGCGTCGCGACATCGGCGCGCTCCAGGCGATGCTTCTCGGTGATGGCATTGCGGGTCTTGGCATTGAGTGGTTCGCGATGGACGAACAGCTCGCTGAGGCGCACCAGGGGCAGCAGCATGTCGCGTAGGCGGTAGACCTCCTGATCGCGGGCGATCTCGATCTTGTTGACGACCTCGTCATCATAGAGGCAGACCAGTTCCTCAAGATTGACCTGGGGCAGGGCGTAGCGGTGCTCGCCGACGCCCACCATCAGACTGGGGATGATCGCCAGGGTCAGCGGCAGGCGCAGGAGGATCGTGGTGCCCTGACCGGGATTGGTAGAGATGTCGAATTGCCCGCCGAGCTGCTCGATCGAGGTCTTGACCACATCCATGCCCACGCCTCGACCGGAGACGTCGGTGACGGCTTCCGCGGTCGAAAAACCCGGCAGGAGGATGAGGAGGATGGCGTCCTTCTCGCTGAGGGCATTGACCTCGGCCTGCGTCTTCAGTCCATTTTCGACGGCCTTGGCCTTGACTCGTTGAAGGTTGATGCCGCGGCCGTCATCCTTGATCTCGATGTTGATCTGGCCGCCTTCATGGAAGGCGCGCAGCGAGATTCGTCCGACCGCCGGCTTGCCGGCATTGACGCGTTCGTCGGGCGCTTCCAGGCCGTGGTCGCAGCTATTGCGCACCAGATGCCGCAGGGGATCCGCCAAGGATTCGAGGATGGTCTTGTCGATGTCGACATCATTGCCGACCATGTCGATCTCGATCTGCTTACCGAGCTTGTTGCCGAGATCGCGGACCACGCGCGGAAACCGGTTGAAGAGATTTCCCATCGGCTGCATGCGCGTACGCATGATGGTTTCCTGCAGCTCGGTGGCGACGATATTGAGGCGTTGCACCGCCGCGCGCAGCATCGGATCGGCTTTTTCCGAGATCATCAGCTGCTGGTTGCGCACCAGCACCAGCTCGCCGGCGAGGGTCATCAGTTCATCGAGGATCTCGACGTTGATGCGCACCGACGCCTCGGGCGGCGGCGCACCGGTGGTAGCCGGCGCCGCAGATGGGCTGGAGACCGGCTCCGGTGCGACCGCCGCGGGGTTCTTCGCCGGCGCTGGTGCGGCAATGGATGCTGCCGAGGGTGCGCTAGCGGGAGTCGGGGCAGCCGCAGCGGGCGGTGCTGTCATTGCGGCTGAAGCTGGCGGTGCGGCTGGAGCTGTCATTGCGGCTGGAGCTGGCGGTGTCGCCGGTGTCGCCGCTGCCGGTGCGGTGGCGGGCACGGTGGCCTGCGCGAACGCGACATCGGCCTCTTCGACGGCCACGACTTCCAGATCGGGCACTCCGAGATTGGCCAGCAGCAACTGGCCGAGCACATCCTGAGGGATGGGCGTGGCGAAGAGCACGTCATAGGACAGACGCGCCGGTACGGCGGTGCGTAGATCGCCTTCGTGGCGCAGATGGCCATCGATGATTTCGCCGGCCTGCGAGAGGTCGCGCACCAGCGCCACCGGGCCCTGGCCGCCCGAGGCGGCCATCGCCGAGAGATCGAAACGCAGCACGAACAGGTAGCAGTTCTCGGCCTTGCGCTGGCGCAGATCGAACTGCGAAACGGTGAACGGGTAGGCGGCCTTGGTCTTCTTGACCTGGATCGGAGCGGGCGTGGCGAGCTGCTGTTTGACCTGCGGAGGAGCCTTCTGATCAAGCAGCGTATCGAGATGCGCGAGCATCGCCGCGATGTTGATGTCGTTGGAATGCTCGAGGTCATCGAGCATGGCATTGATCTGATCCGAGCCCTTGAGCAGGACTTCGACGATCGGCTGGGTGGGCTTGATCGCCCCTGAGCGCACCAGCGACAACAGCGTTTCCATGCGATGCGCGAGGTTGTTGACGTTCTTCAGGCCGATGAAGCCGGCTCCGCCCTTGATCGAGTGCATGGCGCGGAACAGTTTGTCGACGAGGGCTCGTTCGGGGGCATCCTGTTGCCGTTCGAGAGCCAGCAGATCGTCTTCGATGGTCGCGAGATGCTCCTTCGATTCGACGATGAATTCGTTGGCGATGGAAAGGTCCATAAGGGGTTCCCGGCTCAGGCGCGTGCAACGAGGGTGAACATGAAATCCTGATCGAGGCGGGTCAGCCGGAAGAGGCTTAGCAGATCCTCGGAACAGTTTACCAGGCCGATCACGTAGGGCGCCCCGGTGGCACGCAGGAGCTGCGCGAAGGCCACCAGCACGGACAACGACACCGAGTCGAGATCGCGGACCTGGCCGAGGTCGAAGCGGAAGCGTCGCCGACCGTTGTCGGTCTCGGTCAGCAGTAGCCGGCGCAGGGTGTCGGCGCTGGCGGCGGTGAGATCGCCGCTGGGCGTGATCACCGCCGTATCACCTTCGACCACCAGCGGGAAGCCGGTGGGATTGAGGATGGTCATGAAGGCCGTGACGCGATTGCCACGCTCGTTGAACTCCAGCTCATCGCAGCTGCTGTTGACCAGGGGCAGTCCGCGATGGCGGGTCTCGCCGGACTTGGGCATGGTGAAATCGCAGGCGCCGTGAGCGAACCCCGCCCCCTGATCCTCGACGATGAGCTGGAAACGCGTGGCTCCGAGATTGCAGATGGTGCAGGTCACGGTTTTGCTACGCTCGTTACCATTGCCGTGTTCGATGGCATTGATCAGCAATTCGCGCAGTACAATGGTGATGTCGGCGAGGTGGGTGACGCCGAACTGCGCCAGGTAGTCCTTGCTGCCGGCCACCACGCGATCGACCAGGGCCGCCTCCGAGGAGAGGGTGAACGAGATCGTACCTTGGTCTTCAGAAGCTTGAAACATAAGTCGTCCTAGAGCGCGAGTGGGCGTTGACCGGAAGCGCCATCGCTGATTTTTTCGGTCGGTTCGTAGTCATCGAGGGTGGCCTGCACTTCCAGGCCGATGAGTAGCATGTCATCGACGGGTTTGCGGCGGCAGAAGGTGGTGATGTCATCCCAGGCGCGGGTGACCGCGGCTTCGAGCCCAGGCGCACCCGTCAAGGAGCGCGCCAGGCCATCGAGGCCGAAGCGCGTACGCTCGCCGGTGCGGCCATCGACCCGCGGCAGATCGCAGACGCCGTCGGTGCACACGAACAGCCGATCGCCCGCCACCAGAGGAATGGTCGAAGGGGTGAAGGTGACCTGCTCGCTGATCCCCAGCACGCTGCCGGCGCCGCTGAGCGGCGTGAGCACCCGCTGGTGGTCGATGAGCACCGCCGGGTGCCCGGCGCAGACCACCGCCGCCTGCTCTTGGAGCAGATCGATGACGATCAGCTGCGCCGTCACCAACCGCCGTTGTTCCGACGATTGCACCAGCTGGCGGTTGAGCTTGTGCATGAACTCCTCGGCTCCGCTGACGCCCATGCCGCTACGGCAGTTCTCATCGAAGAAGGCCTTGATCAGCACCCCATGCATCGAGGCCCCAAGATCGTGGCCGGCGACGTCGGCGACCAGCAGCAGGCATCCCGAGCCGGTCGAACGCAGGCCGACGAAATCTCCTCCCATGTCCGAGAGCGGGCGATTGCGCCACGCCAGACCGACTCCCGCCGGCGGCACCAGCACGCCGACGAGGTCGCGCCACGCCGCCCGCGCCGACTGCATCTGGGCGTCGAGACGGTAGAAGCTGTCGCTGGCCTCATCGGCCTTGCGCTGCGTCGCCCGCCGCGCGCGATCCGCGGCTTCGAGTTCGGCCTTTAATGCTGTCTCGCGGGCACGACGACGTTCGGCGAGGGTCGCGGTGCGCTCGAGGAAGGTGCGTACCTGCGTGATCATGGCGTCGATCCGCATCGGCTTGTCGATGATCTCGCCGACGCCGCGGCGCAGGAGCTCGACCACCGTCTGGCGCTCTTGATCACCGGTGATGGCGATCACCGGCACGACCATGCCGGCGGCATGCATCGCATCGAGGAAGCCCAGCCCGCCGCCATTGGGCATGTGCACATCGAGCAGCAGAGCATCCAGGGGCCGGCGGGCCTTGGCTAGGCGGAGCAGCAGCTCCAGGGCCACCGCCCCATCGGCAGCAGTGTGGACCTGATACCCGGCCTGCTGCAAAGCGGCGGTGGCGATCCGGCGGATCGCCGGATCATCGTCGACGACCAGCACGGTATGCGGGCCGCAAGCCCCCACCGGTCGACCGAACATGGAGGTGTCTGGCAACGGTGGCGGCACCTGCCCATTGAGGGCCTGCTGCGCGAAGTCACGTACCGAGAGGGTCATCGGGGAATTCATACCCGATAAACCAGCAGGAGCGCAACAAGCAGGTGGTTTCCTACCGAGAATCTATGCGACTTTCAGAGCTCTTATGAGTACCATAAGATTCAGAGTCCCTGGCCGCTGCTCGGATCAGGTGAGCTGAATGCTGACCGCCGCAGCACAGCTACGCGCGCGATTACGGGCCTCATCGAGCGTGTCGCTGCTGGCGACCGTCACGGCGAGGCGTCGTTTGCCGCTGCACACCGGTTTACCGAACAGGCGCACCTGCGAATCGGGTACCGCCAGGGCGCGGTCGAGTCCATGGAACATCGGCACGCCTTCGCCCTCGCCGAGCAGGGCCACCGAAAACGCTGGCCGTAGGAGACGGATCGGCGGCACCGGCAGGCCGAGGATGGCGCGCGCGTGCAGGGCGAACTCGCTGAGCGCCTGCGAACCGATGGTTACCAGGCCGGTGTCGTGCGGGCGTGGACTGACCTCACTGAAGATGACCTCGTCACCGCAGACGAAGGCCTCGACCCCGAATAGTCCCCAGCCGCCAAGTTCGGCGACGACCTTCTGGGCCATGACCTGGGCATTCTCCCAGGCGCGCTCGGACATCACGCAGGGCTGCCAGGATTCGCGATAGTCGCCGTCGATCTGCACGTGGCCCACCGGCGGGCAGCACTGGATGCCATTGCTCGCGGAAACGGTGAGGACGGTGATCTCATAGTCGAAGGTGATGAAGCCTTCGACGATGCAGCGCCCGGCACCGGCGCGTGAGCCTTCTTGGGCATAGGCCCACGCCGCCGCCACATCGGCCGGCGTCTTGACCACGCTCTGGCCCTTGCCGCTACTGCTCATCAAGGGTTTCAACACGAAGGGATAGCCGAGGATGGCCGCCGACGCTGTGCACTCGTCGGCATTGGCGACGAAGCGATAGGGCGAGGTCGGCAGGTTGAGGGTCTCGGCGGCCAGCCGGCGGATGCCCTCGCGATTCATGGTCAGACGGGCGGCGCGGGCGGTGGGCACCACGCGCAGGCCCTCCTGCTCAAGCTCGACCAGGGTCTGGGTGGCGATGGCCTCGATCTCGGGAACGATGAGGTCCGGCTTTTCTTGGGCCACGACTCGGCGCAACGCCGCTCCATCGAGCATCGAAAAAACATGGCTGCGATGGGCGACCTGCATCGCCGGCGCGTCTTGATAGCGATCGCAGGCGATCACTTCGCAGCCTAGGCGCTGCAGCTCGATGGCGACTTCCTTGCCCAGCTCGCCGGCGCCCAGCAGCAGCACGCGGGTGGCGGTCGGCGACAGCGGCGTACCGAGGATTCCAGGGGTCAGGGGCATGAGCTGCCTTCCGCGTGCCGACGCAGTCTGCAGGCGAGCACGGCCAACAGGCCGAGCAGTACCGCTATGCCCGTGCCGGCGCCACAGGCGCCAGGAGCATTGGCGCCACTGACGTCTTCTGGCAGCGGCTTCGAGGGGTCGACATTGATCGCATAGGTGGTGGTCTTCGACAGCGAATTGCCGGACCCCGGCTGAGGCGTGGTGATCAGGGCCACAAAATCAGGGCTATGGGCGGTGCCGACGAGCGCCGTCTGGCTGGCGAGGACCAGGCCGGCGCTGTCGACGAGGTCGAGGATCGGTGCCGCCTGGCCATCGCTGATGGTGTAGCTGAACAGTAGGTTGTTGCCGCTGACACCGGTGTAGATCGCATAGGCCGGACTGCCGCTGCCGGTGCTGTTCAAGCGCAGGTAGGGGATGCCGGCGCTGCCGGCCAGGGTCACCGCCCGATCGAAGGTGACGGCGAGATCGATCACCTGGCCGGTGCGATAGACCAGGTTCCCCGGGCTGACGCCGCTGATGCTGACCACACGTGGAGCCACGAAGGTGGTGCCGCCGGGCGCGTTGAAGGTGCCGGTGGAAATGGTCTCGGCATTGGTGTTGCTGTATTGATCGCTGACATAGCCGGCGGCGGCGGTCAGGGTCACGCTGCCGTAGCCATAGGGCGTGACGGCGATGGTGTTGACGCTGCCCGATTGCACCGGCGTGCCGTGCAGCACGCCGTTGGAGATGCTCAGGAACGAACTGTTGAAGGCCGCCGGCTCGGTACCAGCCAGGCCGCTGGTGATGGTCGAGATGAAGATCAGATCGTTGCCGCTGGTGCCCGGCGCCGGGATCGAGACCGTCGGCTTGCGATCGAGCACCAGGGTGTACGAGAAATCGCTGCTCGGCAGACCCAGGCCAAAGGTCCCGAGCTTGATGATCATCGTCGCCGTGCCGTCAAAGGTCGGCGTCGCCCGGTAGAGCCAGGTCATCTGATTGGTGCCCGAGACCAGGGCGATCGATTCGCTGCTCACCGCCCGCGCCGCATTGTTGAAGGTGGTCCCGGTGAAGATGCCGATGTTGGCGGTATTGCTTGGCGGGACGGCAGCCGTGGCCGGTGCCGAGAGTGTGATCAGCAGGCTGATCGGCGACCCAGCGTAACGCGGACCGGTGCTGTCGTAGGCCTGGCCCGAGGCGGGAGTGATGGCGATTTCGGCGGCACCGGCGCACAGAGCGCACATCGCGTACATCCACAGACAGCAGACGAGGGAAATGAATTTCATATCAGAACCTGTAGCCGATTTGCAGGGCGCCTTCGGCGCCATTGCGGATGATGGTCATTTTGCTGCTGTATCCACCGGGCAGATCGACATCGAGGGTGTTGTTGCCATAGAGCCAGCCGAGGGACAGCGCCAGCAGCCAATGCTCATCGCACAACACCACGCCTCCGCGGGCGCCGGCTTCCCAGTAGAGGCCGCTGCCGCTACTGACTTCCGGCGTCAGTCCGGGCGAGGTCGTGTCCGCCGTCGACCAGCCGCCACGCCCGAGCAGGGAGGCTTCGAAATGATAAGTCCCGAGACTGGTGCCGGCGGGCATCGTCGCCCAGCCCACACCGCCCATCAGTCCATACTGGCGATACTCGAGCTGCAGGTCTTCGCGGGTATTGGTCGCGGTGCCGCTGCCCGTGTCGTAGGAATCGGGGGTGATGTCATTGTTGCTGTAGCTGACGCCCACCGACCACAGGAAGCCCGGCTGGGCACGTTGGCGACGCGACATGCCCTGATCGTATTCGATGTCATAGCGCGTGCCGAAGCTCTTCCCGCCATTCCAATTGTAGTTCTTTCCCGCACCGCCGGCGGGAGTGATCACTTCGCTGATGGTCGGCGCCTGCTGGATCGTGATCCCGAAGCGCAGATCGTCGACCGGATCGAAGTTCTCGGCCCAGGCAGGAAGGGTGGCGGCAAGACACAGGGCGAAGCGCAGGCGCATGGCGACTCAACAGGGAAGGGTGGCAGCGGCACAGCTTACAGCGTGGGTGCCACGGTGGGACTGCGCTGAGCGGCACAAGCCGGGAGGGGCAGTCAGACGCACAGACGAAGCCGCTGGTAGAATCACGCCGCCCGACGGCGCCGGCTGAAGCTCAGCCCCAGCCAACCACCGACCAGGATCAGCGCGATGCCCGAGCCCGCGCCACAACCACCGGCACCGGCGGAAGGATTGTCCCCAGGCTCGGGTTTGCCGGGGCCGGTCGGCCCACTGGTGTTGACGACGATGGCGGCGTTGGCCGAGAGCGAACCGGACGCCGCCGGCGCGGGCAGGGTCAGATCGGCAGCGCCTGAACTGGCATCCTTGATCGTCGCTCCCTCCAGGGCCAGCGACGTCGTGCTCAGGTAATCAAGATCGGTGGTCTGATCACCATTGACGGTGGTGTAATCGAACACCAGCTCATTGCTGGCGGTGCTGCCGTAGATCGCCTTCTTGCCCGTGGTCGTCAGATTCAGCAGCAGCGACGGCGTACCGACGACGGTGACCGCTTCGTTGAAGGTCACCACCACCTGCAGATGGATGCCGGAGCCATAGGTGCCATTGGTATTCTTGCAGGTGACCTTGGTGACGTAGGGTTTGATGGTCATGCTCGCGGCCGGCTCGGCCAACGAGGGGTTGCCCGCGAGATCGATCGCGGCATTGGCATTGACGCTGAGCCCGACGGAGGTCGCATCGCTGGGGGTAACGGTGGCCTCCCAGGTTTTATGATCAGCTGCCTCCTTAACGGCGGTGACCGTGCCGTTGGTGGCGGTGAGTCCGAGGGGGGTCAGGTTGTTTACCTGTTCGCTCGGGGTCAGGGTGAAGATCGCGCTGCCATTGGCTTCGAGCTTGGTCGGGGCGGTGATGCGGAACATCGGTGGGGTCGGATCGTATGTCATGTTCACGCTAGTTGCCTCCTTCGAGTTCTTTGTGTGGTTGTCATCCTCGCACGAGTTTACAGGAATACTGATCGATGGGTGTGTGCCAGTGGCCTGCCACACCGGCAAGTCGAGTGCGAGTGCGCTTGACAGGGGGCTTTCGAGAGCGACCTCGACGCCGGCTTCGATAATCGTCTCTTCCTTCGTCGTGGCCAGACGCACTACCGAGTTGCCGATCAGTAACACGGTATTCGCAGGGATAGTATTTTCGGGGGTGTTATTTGCGAGAGGAGTAGTTGCCCTCGCTTGCAGACGAATGGTGCTCACGCCGACGGCGGCAGCGCGTGCCAAGGTCATGGTCGAGACGGGGGTCAGTTTAACGGTGTATTTGGTGCCCGAGCCGTTGATGTCAGTGAGGTTGCTCGCTGTGCCATAGCTGACATTGCAGTCGCTCGGGGTTAAGCCGGTGACAGGTTTACTGGCTTCAATTTTGATCGTAATCGGACTGGCGGCTTGGGGAGTGGTCGGTGAGGTCAGGGTCAGCGTGGGCGCCAGCGGGTCATAGGAGATCGTCGCCGAAGGCGTATCGGTGCTGGCATTGCCGGCCGCGTCGGTCACAGCACCGACTTTAATCTTAATGGGATAATCTGCTTTTGTCGTGGAGGTCGGGAGAGTGAAGGACACCGTCGCAGTGGTGCTGGTATTCCAGGTGATGGTATTGAGCGTCACATCAGCAGGCAGGACAAAATCAGTTGCATCGAGGGATGACTGAACAACGGGTTCGCTGAAGGTGATCACCAATTCGGCAGGATTCGTCGCGGTAGCCGAAGGGCCGCTGAGGGTCACCGTCGGTGGGGTCACATCAAAGGTCGCCGTTGCGGCCAGACTGCTATTGGTGGCGCTATCGGTCACGGCCGCCGCCAGCACGTTGAGCGTCACGGGTAAGGCTCGGTCCGTGGGTGTAACCGTAACTTTAAATATCGGTGACAGGGTGCTGTCGATGGTGGTAATCGTGCCGTTGACGACCGACATGCCGCTGTTGTTCAGAGGCGCGACAACGGCCTCATTGAAGGTAACCGTGAACAGGATCGTCGCCGGCATGGCGGTGACGGTTGGTTTGGTGATCTTCGGCAATGGCGGTGTGGGGTCGTATTTGGTGGTCTTGCTTGGGACCGCCGCCGTTTTATTGCCCGACGCATCATGTGCCGCATCTACGGCGATACCCATTCCGACATCGATACCGGTGGAGGAAAAAATGGAGGTAGCGTTTGGCTGACTTGCGCTCAGGGCCGATGTCAAGGTTATGGAGGTTGAATTGGGCAGAGTCGCAATGATATATGCCGTGTTGCCGATAAAGATGGGGTCGCCGGCAGCGAGGCCAGTCGTGAGATTTACCATCAGGTCGGTGGTATTGAGCGCAGCCGCAGCGGTAAGTTGAATCGGGCTAACGGGGGTGAGTCGTGCGGTGTAAGCCGCTCCTGATCCAGTGAGAATCGCGGTACAATTTGTTTTCGTCAATCCGGTAGCAGTGAATTCGAGTACGGTTTCACTGGCGGCAATCGAATACGTGATCGGGGACGTTTTTTGAGCGGTCGCAGGGTTCGTGATCGTCAGTATCGGCGCAGTGCTGTCGGTCGGAGTGGCGGTTGCCGTTGCCGCCAAGCTATTGTTGGTGGCAGCATCTTCCACCGCCCCCGCCAGCAGCGTAAGGATTACCGGCAGGGTATTGTCGGTGGGCGTAACGGTAACTTTGAAAGTCGGATTCAAAGCGCCATCAATCGTGGTAATCGCGCCATTGGTGACCGTCATGCCGCTATTGGTCAGCGTCGTGGCGACGGTTTCGGTAAAGACAATCGTGAACTCGAGCGTGGTCGGTGCCGTGGTCGCCGCTGGCGCGGTGATTTTCGGAAAAGGGGGTGTTGGATCGTAAATCGTTGGTGCTTTACTGACTACCTTAGTTCCATTGCCGGCCGCATCGTATCCGGCGTTTGCGTTAAGCTCGATTCCGACACTGACGCCGGTGGGGGGGAAAATCGAAGTTCCACTTGGCTGGCTTATGGCCAATGCGGTGGTCAGGGTGATGGACGTTTTGGAGGGCAGGCTTGCGATGGTGTACACAACGCCACCGATAACGACGGGACAGTCAACGGATAGGCCGAGGCCGGTTATATCATTCACCGCCAGAGTCGTCGCGCCCGCAGTGGCTGCCGTCGAGAGTTGAATCGTGCTGATCGGGGTCAACGATGCGGTGTAGGCGGTTCCCGAACCGGTGAGCGTCGCTGTGCAAAGCTTTGGAATTAATGAGACAGAGCTAAGCCCGGTTACTGATTCACTGGCCGTGAGGGTATATGTGATCGGTGCCGTCTTTTGGTCCGACGTTGGCGTGGTGATGGTCAAGGTGGGAGCGATGCCATCGACCACCAACGAGCTGTTGGCGCCGAGCGAGCCGGCTGCTCCCGGCGTTGGCAGCGCGAGCGATGAAAGCCCATCAAGCGTACCATTCAAGGTCAGAGCGCTGCTGCTCGGGTAGTCCAGGTCGTTACTCGCATGTCCGGTTCCCACCGTGTAAGTGAAACTGAGCGATGAAACCGGGCCGGCACTTACTGCGGATCCTGGGGCGTCGATTCCCCCCGTCAGATCGCTTGCCATCTTTAGGCTGGGGGTGAATGCGGTCGCCGTCGCAAAACGGTTGAGCGCCACGGTGATCGTCGTGTTACTATTCAAGGCCAGTGTGCCTGATGCGGGGGATGATGTGACGTTTTGCACGACAAGCGGCGTATCGACTCTCACCGCTGCCGATCCGGAGAGTGTCCCGACGGCAGGAAGCCCGAGCGTCAGTCCGGTCACGCCGGTGAGCGCGCCGGTGTCGGAGTAATCGAGATCGGTGCTAAAATCACCGGTTCTTACGATATATCTGAAATCTGCCGTAGTCACCGTCGTGGCGTCCGCGGTAGCGGTCGCATACGCGTCATTAGCCAGACGGTTGAGTTTCAAGCGTAATTGTGACGTGGTTTGATTGACATTGACATTGCCGCTGAATGTCACGCGGATGATAACGGCATCACCCACGCCATAGGTGCCGTTGGAAGATACGAAAGCAACCGTATCGACGGTCGCCGCCGAGAGCATCCCGAGGTTCAGCAGCATCAGTGCGATCAGGCGAAGTGCATACATCATCAGAAGCTCCCGCCCACGCGCACCCCGAGCAGCGGGGCGAAGGTGGTGATGGTCAGGTCGCTGGTGGTGGCGTTGGGCAGGTCGATCGAGGTCGTGAATTTGCCGTAGGCGACGCCGATGAAGGGATTGAAGACCCAGTTGTCGGCGGTGAGCGCGAGACCGCCTTCGAGACTGCCTTCCCACCACAGGCCGTGGCCGTTGGCTACGGTCGGATTGAGGCCCGGCGAGACGGTGTCGGCGGTGCCATAGCCGCCGCGCAGGATTGGCAGCAATTCCCAGTGTAGATCGCCGAGGTCGGTGTCGGTGGGCATGGTCGCCAAACCATAGCCGGCAGCGATGCCGTATTGACGGAATTGGGTGCGCAGATCCTGGCGATTGTTGGGCGCGGTGGCATCGCCGATCTCATAGGAATCGGGCGTGATGTTGGCGGCCGAAAAATTGATGCCGACCATCCACAGACTGGTGATCGGCGAGGTCGCCTTGAGCGCTCCGCCCTGCCACCAGCCGAGCTCCATGCGTGCGCCGATTCCACCGGGATAGCCGTTGTTCTTCCAGGCATAGGTGCTTGAGCCGCTGGCGTTGCTGAGGTCCTCGTCGACCATCGGCGTGGGCATGGCGGAAATGCTCAGCCGCAGATCACGGACCGGTTCCAAGGTCTCCGCCGCCAAGGGCAGGACGACGGCACAAATGAGCAGGCAACGCAACGGCGCGACGACAACCATGGGGATCCTCGGTGGTAACTATCTTGTCGTGCTAAATGGATAGGCCAACCGGTGGGTTGTTACGGGATTGTTATGTGCGACCAGTGACGAGCGACCAGGGACCAGAAGCCAGGGGCCAGGGACCAGGGGCCAGAGGCCAGAAGCCAGAATCCAGAAGCCAGGGACCAGGGGCCAGAAGCCAGAATCCAGAAGCCAGAGACCAGTGACCAGAAGTCAGTGACCAGTGACCAGAAGTCAGTGACCAGTGACCAGTGACCAGTGATGCACCTTCCCTGGCGCTCGTGATATTCGTGGCACATCACTCGAAAAAGACAGCAGGGCTTGGTTGAATGTTTTCAGACCCCGGTCCCTGGCCCCTGGTCCCTGTTCCCTGGTCCCTGGCCCCTGGCCCCTGTTTGATCCCCGAATACGAAAAAGCCCGCCGAGGAAACCTCTGCGGGCTCAGGATCAGCTGCTTTCAGCGATAGATCGGAAAGCGATCGCACAGGGCTCGCGCCGCTGTGGTCACCGCCTGCAATTCACCGGCGTTGTCGCCGGCCTTCAGGGCACGGTCGATGAGACGGGCGATCTCGATGGCCTCGGCGACGCCGAAGCCGCGGCTGCATACGGCGGGCGTACCGATGCGGATGCCGCTGCCCTGTTGGGCGGGCTGCTGATCGAAGGGGATGAGATTCTTGTTCACCGTGATCCCGACGCGGTGCAGCTGGTCTTCGGCCTGTTTGCCGGTGACGCCGTTCGACATCACGTTCACCGAAAACAGGTGGTTGTCGCTGCCGTTGGAGACCACCTGCCAGCCGAGGCGCTTGAATTCATTGGCCATCGCCGAGGCGCTGGCCTGGACACGGGTCATGTATTCGCTGAATTCGGGCTTGAGGGCTTCGCCGAAAGCCACCGCCTTGGCGGCGATGACGTGCATCAGCGGGCCGCCCTGGATGCCGGGGAAGACGCGGGAATTGACCTTCTTCGCGAACTCTGGGGTGCGCGAGAAGATCATCCCGCCGCGCGGGCCACGAAGGGTCTTGTGGGTGGTGGTGGTGACGAAGTCGGCATGACCGAACGGCGAGGGATGTCGCCCGGCGGCGACTAGGCCGGCAATGTGCGCCATGTCGACCAAGAGAACCGCGCCGACCTTCTTGGCGATCGCCGCGAAGCGTGCGAAATCGATGGTCCGCGAATAGTTCGAGGCCCCGGCGATGATCATCTTCGGCTGGAATTCGATGGCCTGGGCTTCGAGTGCGTCGTAGTCGATGAGCTGGGTTTCACGGGTCACGCCATAGGAGGCGATGGTGTAATCGAGGCCGCTGAAATTGAGCTTGTAGCCATGCGTCAGGTGACCGCCGTGGTCGAGGCTCATGCCCAGGACCTTATCGCCCTTGGCGAGGCCGGCGGCCATGTACACCGCCATGTTAGCCTGTGAGCCCGAGTGCGGCTGGACGTTGACGGCATAATCGGTCTTGAACAAGGCCTGGGCGCGTTTGATCGCCAGTTCTTCGACCTTGTCGACTTCTTCGCAGCCGCCGTAGTAGCGGCGGCCGGGGTAGCCTTCGGCGTATTTGTTGGTGAGTACCGAGCCTTGGGCCTCGATGACCGCCGTGGAGACGATATTTTCGGAGGCGATCAGCTCGATGGTGTGCTGCTGGCGGGCGAATTCGGCATCGACGAGAGCTGCGATTTCGGGATCGGCGTCGTGCAACGAACGCGGCGCGGTGTGGCGTGAGGCGGATGAGTTGGCGAGGGCGGACATGGGCAGGCTCCGAGGGTCGGTCAGGGATGCCCAGGCGCGCGGCGGATACCTCAGAGACTCCATCGCGGTTGAGTCCCGCGTTAGCCGTCATGCGACGGCCTAGCGCCAGTCGTCTCTGATGCGCAGCAGTGTCGCAGCAAACCATCCAGGGCAAGCCGCCGCTTGGCGCGCGGCAGGGTGGCAAGGACGGCAAGGACGGCAAGGACGGCAAGGACGGCAAGGGCCGACACCAAGCGTGTCTACGTTGCGGGCAATAGTCGTGACCTGCGAGCGGGGCGTACTTGCCGTGGTCGATAAACGTGAGGTATAGTGAAGCTCCCAGGAGCCTGTCGGAAATAGATTCGGTCGGCTGACTCGGTCTCCTACGGCAGCGTCGGCCTATCTCCGACAGGCTCCTAGGAGATGCCACGAGCGAATCAAGACCCCGTGGGCGGGGATCAGTCCGTTGAATCCGGCCCCCTTGACCCCTGCGCGC
>JBIILZ010000135.1:0-9237 GCA_044338255.1 Planctomycetota bacterium
GGGATAGCGCAGTGCGCGACGAGAGATGTCCATGCAGTCGCAAAAATTTACTGCAGGCTACATACAAGTGAAATATCCCTGATTTTTCAAGCTGTTTCACACATCGTTGTTATCGCAATGCCATTGCTCATGGGCCTGCCGCTGGAGCGCATCTGGCATCTTTCGATCGGCAACACGGCGCTGATGCGCGTGCGTCCGTTCGCGCCGGTGATCGGCGGCGCACAGCCGCAAATTGGCCGCATCCTGACCATGAATGACTGCACGCATGTCGAAGAACTGGCGATGCGCAGCGGAGAAATCTGAGCCCAGGGCCGTCGCAGCGCACTCACGGGAGCACGGAAATCCACACGCACCTGGGCAGCATGCCCGGGCTACGCCTGGCGACGCTTCGCCAGCAGCTGCTCGGCGGTGGCGAGGTCGGCGGGGGTGTTGACGCCGAGCACAGAGGCAACGTCGTCGGTGATCACCAGCTCGACGACCTTGCCTTCGCGGGCGAGCATCCCGACCACGTCGGTGAGATAGTATTCGCCTTGGGCGTTGTTCGGTTTCACTTCATGCAGGCAGCGGAACAGCTCGCGGCGGTCGAAGACATAGATACCGCTGTTGACGAGGTCGATGGCCCGTGTCGCGTCATCGGCATCCTTGTGTTCGACGATCTTCAACAGGCGCCCTTGGGCGTCAGTGACCATCCGCCCATAGCCGGTCGGATCCGTCATGCGCGCCGCCACTCCGGTGCAGGCGGCATGACTGGCGATGTGCTTGGCGATCAGGGCCGCGAGCAGGCTCGCGGGGGTCATCGGACAATCGCCGCAGAGCACCAGTACCAGATCGCCGGTGACGTATTTCTCGGTCACCAGCACCGCGTGACCGGTACCCAGCTGACGATCCTGGAGGACGCAGGTCGGCAGCCACGGGGCCGTCATCAGCTCGACTTTTTCACGCTGGTGGCCGACGACCACGACCTTCTGCGTGACCTTCAACTCGAGGCAGGTATCGAGGACGTGCATCACCAACGGCCGGCCGGCCAAGGGATGGAGGACCTTCGCCAGGTCGGAACCCATGCGGCTGCCCTTACCGGCGGCGAGGATGATGGCGGAGCTCGTCAGGGGCATGGTCATGGGGATGACGTTCACGCGCCGACTGGGTTTGGCAACTGTCGGCAGCAACTGTCGGCAGCAACTGTCGGCAGCAACTGTCGGCAGCAACTGTCGGCAGCAACTGTCGGCAGCGTTGCCCTCTGTCACGGATCGACCTTTCCCGAGTCCGCCAGCAGTTAGCGTGTCTCCCCCCACCTTCCCCCGTACGTCTCAGCGAGCCCGCCCATGACCCCCGATCTCCTCTGGCTCAACAACCTCGCCCGCGAAGGCGGCGCCCTCGCCCGAAAACAGTTCGGCGCGGTCGCGCGCCAGCTCAAGCGCGGTGAGGAGGCGGTCACCGAGGCCGATCGCGCGGTACAGCGCCTGATCGTCAACGCGCTCAGCGAGCGCTATCCCGAGGACGGCATCATCGGCGAAGAAAACGACGATGGTTCGGCGATCACCAACCGTCCGCCGCAGCGCGGCACGCGCGTGTGGGTCATCGATCCCATCGACGGCACCAACAATTACATCGCTGGTTACGGCGCCTGCGCGGTGTGCATCGGCCTGCTTGAAGCGGGTATGCCGATTATGGGCGTGGTCTATGACATCGCCCGCGACGAGTCGTTTCTCGGCGTGCACATCGGGGCCACCAGCCACGGCGCCTGGCATGTGCGGGCTGGCCGTTGGTACCCGACCATGGTCCAGGCCGAAGCTCCCGGCGCGCAAAGCCTGTTGATGATCACCAGCAACCTGCTGATCGGCGGCGCCCTGCCCAACTGGGCGCTGCGGCTACTGACGGTATGCCCCTGGAAATTGCGGATGCTGGGCTCGGCGGCGCTGGAATGCGCACAGGTCGGTGCCGGCACCGCCTGCGGCGCCATCACCCTGAATGGCAAACTGTGGGATGTCGTCGCCGCCGCCGCCGTAGTCTTGGGTGCCGGTGGACGCATCACCGATTTTTCGGGCCGCGAGGTTTTTCCCTTCGACCTCACCGGCTACAGCGGCGGGAAGGTCCCGTTCCTGGCAGCAGCGCCCTTGGCCCAGGCACCGCTGTTGGCGGAATTGTCGGCGCCTTGAGCTGCAAAATCTGAGTCAAAAAAACCACCGCCGACATGGCAGTGGTTTTTTTCGGCTTAGTGCTCGAAGTTCCGACCGTAGAAGATCTCCTGGATCTCCTGGAACAGGCGCTTCTTGACGCGCTCCTGCTCATGCTTGCCACCAAACTTGCCCTTGCTCGCCTTGGTGCCCTGGAACACGTAGTGGTCGAGGTCGATCTCCTTACGGAACATCTTGGTGTGGAACAGGCTCTCTTGGTAATTATTGACGTCGATCAGCTGGTAATCGTCGATGATTTCGCGCGAGACGAAATTCTGGATCGAGGTGATCGGATGATCGATGTAATGCTTGATGCCTTCGATGTCGCGGGTGAAGCCGCGCACGCGGTAGTCGAGCGAAAGGACATCGGCGTCGAAGGAATGGATGAGGTAGTTGAGGGCCCGCAGCGGTGAGATCTTGCCGCAGGTCGAGACGTCGATGTCGGCACGGAAGGTGGCGATGCCGTTATACGGATGCGACTCCGGATAGGTGTGCACGCAGATGTGACTCTTGTTGAGATGCGCGACCACCGATTCCGACGGCACCGGACCTGGTTTTTCGGGATTTTCCGGCTCGCTCTCGATCGGCTCTTCGCTGATCAGGATGGTCACCGAGGCCCCCTGCGGATTGTAATCCTGGCGCGCCACGTTGAGGATGTTGGCGCCGATGATGCGCGTGACTTCCGTGAGGATCTGGGTCAAACGCGTGGCGTTGTATTCCTCGTCGATGTATTGGATGTACTCATTGCGCTCTTCAGCGGTCTTGGCGTAGCACACGTCATACAAGTTGAAGCTCAGCGATTTAGTCAGATTGTTGAACCCGTCCAGCTTAGGCTTCTTGAAGCGGGGACGATTCATCGCGGGACTGACTTCGGTACGTTTTTTTGGTGGGGCCATAGTGCTTTAAAAGGGTCTGGATACATAGTGGGATTTCCATGAGGGGCAAGTTAAGCTCTCAGGAGAAACGTAGGTGCTCGGCGAGAGGCCGGACTGGACCCTCCAGTCTCCCGCAAGTCCATCGACGACGCTGCAGCTTCCGCGGCGCTAAAAGTCTCCACCATCTGCTTCCATCATGGCGAACAACACTTTCGGCCACGCCTTTCGGGTCACCACCTTCGGGGAAAGCCACGGTCCGGCCGTCGGCTGCGTCATCGATGGCTGCCCACCGGGGGTCGCCCTCGATCGCGAGGCAATCGCGGCATTTCTCGCTCGCCGGCGCCCCGGGCAATCGAAGCTTGTCACTCCCCGTGACGAAGAAGATGCCCCCGAGTTCCTCTCTGGACTCGATCGCGAGACGGGTCAGACCCTAGGCACGCCGATCGCCATCATGATCCGCAACCAGGACCAGCGCAGTGGCAGTTACAGCGACTGGTGGCATACCTACCGGCCGAGCCACGCGGATTTCGGCTATGACGCCAAGTACGGCATCCGCGCCTGGGAAGGCGGCGGGCGCTCCTCGGCACGCGAAACCGTCGGCCGCGTCGCCGCCGGTGCGGTCGCCGAGCAGATGCTCAGCAACCGTTTTCCCGAATTACGCATCTGTGCCTGGGTCGAGCGGGTGCAGCACCACGATGCGCGGGCGCTGATCGATGCCCTGGCCGTGACCCGCGCCGAGGTCGACGCCCATCCCACGCGCTGTCCGCATCCGGCCACCGCCGCCGCCATGGAGACCGCCATCCTCGCGGCCAAGAAGGCCGGCGATTCCCTGGGCGGTTACATCCGCGTCGTGGTCCAGGGCCTGCCCCCGGGCCTGGGCGAGCCGGTGTTCGACAAGCTCGATGCCTTACTCGCGCAGGCCTTCCTGTCCTTGCCGGCGTGCAAGGGTGTCGAGGTCGGCAGCGGCTTTGCAGGGGCCGAATTGAGCGGCCTTGAACACAACGATCATTACGCTTGGCAAGCGGGGGCGATGACCACCACCACCAACCGCAGCGGCGGAATCCAAGGCGGTATCAGCAATGGCATGCCGCTCGACCTGCGCTTGGTGTTCAAACCCACCGCGACCGTGCTCAAACCGCAGGCCAGCGCCGATGATGCTGGCAACAATGTCGAATTGCAGGCCAAGGGCCGCCACGACCCCTGCGTGCTGCCGCGCGCAGTCCCGATTGTCGAAGCTATGACGGCGTTAGTGTTGGCCGACTGCTGGCTGCGCCAACGTGGCCAGGTCGGCGATCCATGGCCGGGCCTACAGGGCCCGCTTCGGGAAAGCTCTTCCTGAAAGCTCTTCCTGAAAGCACTTCCTGAAAGCTCTCTTCTTCAAAGCAGGTGATCGAATGCACTGGCTCCTTCTCTCGTTGAGCGTGCTGCTGATTTCCCTCTCCACCGGTTGCGAGAACAACCGCGCGTCCGGAGGTTGGTGGCGCTACGGCCTGTCGGGATCATCACCATTCTGGCATGAGCTGCATGCCTACGATCAAGATCCGACTCAAGATCAGACCATGATCGCCGCCTTGACCTTGTTCGCGGATGAGAAACGGGCGGTACATCATCTGCTCGAAAATGACGGACGCGGCAAGACCGTCCGCGGCACGCTCGCCGTCGGTTTCCGGCGGACCCCCGCGGAAATCAGCGAAGCCATGGCCCTGCTCTCGGTCCTGCAGCCCGGCGGGCCGTATCCGGCGCCGGAAAAGCTCGTGATCCTGCGCTGGTACCAGGACGAAAAATGGGTCACGGCGCGCTTCGATCGCAGCGCCCTGCCCGACGAGGTCCAGTCCTTGGCGACAATCATCTCCGGCCGACCGGTTGGCGATATCGAACCCTAGGAGTTTATCCCCGACCGGATCCTAGGAGCCGGTCGGGGATAAACTCCTAATGCTGGGCCGGCGCGAGATCGCGCACCACGCGGAAGCGCGCCCCAAGCTGGGGCGTGGTTGCCGACCAGTGCACGAAGCGCCGGTTATCCACCAGCACCACCAGAGAACCATCCGTGCCCTGGGCGATTTCGGGTTGGCGGATATCAACCATTACACGTAATTCAGCGATGCTCGGCAGGCGCCAAGCGATGCCTTCACGCTTGGCGCGTGCGGCCACGTAGTCGCGGATCTGCGCTTGCGTGAGACCGGTTACCGGTGCTGATAACGTGGGCGCAGCCGTTGGTGGCAAGCCCTTTTCCACGGCCAAGACCGCGGAGAACTCGCTCTCGGTGATCGGCGCCGAGGCCAGGAAGGCGGCCACGGTACATGTCTCACCACCAACGATGGCCTCGTTCGCCGGCACCAGGAGCAACTGGGCCGGAAAATCAGGCAACCAAGTGAGCATCAGCTTCTGCCCACGACGCACTCGCAGGTGACTGGAACGACCGTCGGAATCGGTCACCGCCCAGGCTCCAAAACGGAGCTTGGCCGAGGTCCCATCGACGATCTTCAGCGGTGTCGAGGCCGGATCATCAAGCTGACGGACGCAGCTGATATCGGCGCCGTGGACTTCCAGCTCGGCCAAGCCCGCAAGTGCGTCGGCCTGGCGGCCATCATCATAGGCCGCAGCCTCGGCGACGGTCTCCTCATCACCGAGTCCGAGCTCGTCGTGATCCGCCAGTCGCGCCCGATAGAATTCGCCGAGGGCGGTGCGTACGCGCACATTGCCGGGAGCCACGGCATGTGCGCGGAAGAGCAACCGCAGGGCGGTGCCCAGTGCCGCCGTGCGTTGTTGTCTGAGGCTCGCGTCCGCCGCCGCATCTTCGAGCTGTCCTGCCAACTTCCGCGCCTGCGCGAGGTGCGGCCGAGCCTCGGCGAGGATCGCCTGAGCTTGGGCGTTAACCTCGGCCTGCTCGAGGCGGAGCACCTCCTGAAGCAGTGTGGGCAGATCCGGATGTTCGGAGTCGATGCCATGGGCGCGCTCAAACAAGCCACGCGCCGAGATACGGTCACCCTGGACCACGGCCTCACGGCACTGAACTATGAACGCCGCAGCTTCGGCCTGACGCGCACGTACCTCCGCGGCCAGATCGAGCTGGGCGGCATGCGCCACCAAGGTCGCATGATGCTTGGTCCGTTGATCGGTGGGATCCAATTGCAAGGCGGCCTCCAGAAGACCGATCGCCAAGCGCAGGTCGCCAGCGATTTCAGCATCCGCCGAGCGCGCCGAAAGTTCGCTGGCACGGCTTGCCTGGTAGGCCGCCCGCGCCTGGCTGTTGGCCTGCTCGTCACGCTGCGCAATCAACGCCGTTACCCGCTGATAATCGCGGACAATTGCCGGATCGTCGGGCATCAAACCCAAGGCCCGGAGATAGCCTTCGGTGGCCCGATGCAGGCTCTCGTCATCACCCAGGGCACCGAGACGGTTCGCTTCGCGGACCAGGGTGGCGGCTTCCTGGCGCTTACGCAACGCCAGCTGTTCATCACCACGACGGGCCATCGCCTGACGGAGACGCTGCAGGCCATCCAGCGCTTGGCGATCGTCGGGGTTGCCGAGCAGGATCTGCTCATGATCGCGCCGGGCTTCGTCGAGCTCGCCCATCAATTCGTGCTGCGCCGACGACTGCCGCAATTCCTGGATCTGCAACTGATACCGGCTTTCCTGCTGCCAATGCCAGAGACCCACGGCGGCGGAAAACGCCACCATCAATCCCCCGAAGATCGCCAAGCCCAGCCGTTGCTGGCAGAAGAATCGCCACCCCATGTCGAAGGCCGAATCGCGATGCGCGCCTACCGCATGTCCGCCCATGAACGCACGCAAGTCGAGGACCAGGGCGTCGACATTCTGGTACCGGTCCAGGGGATCGAAGGCCATGCATTTATGCACGATTGCGACCAGGCGTTTCGATAGCTTCCGACATTGATCCTGATGGTCGAGGCGTCGCCACTGACCGTTGGCTGCTTGATCCATGGTCGAGCGGATGCGCCCACGCTGGTAGGGCGATTCACCGGAGAGGCAGGTGTAGAGTACCACCCCGAGACAATAGATATCACTGCGTTGATCCGCCGGCTCGCCGCGCGCCTGCTCGGGACTCATGTACGCGGGCGTGCCGATGGAACTGCCCTGGAGAGTCTGGTGGATGTCATTGCCATCCTCGACCGGAATCGAGCGCAACGAATGGATCTGGCGGAGTCCGCTGGCAACTGGTTCTGAAGGATCGTTGAGGACTTTCGCAAGGCCCCAATCCATAACCAGGACCTCACCATATCGGCCGATCATCAGATTGCGCAATTTCAGGTCGCGATGGATCACTCCCCGGCTGTGCGCAAAAGCCACCGTATCGCAGACCTTGACGAAGATCTGCAGCAGTTCATCGACGCCCGGACGCGGAAATTCCGCGACCGTAGCCCCTCCTTTCGATGCACTATTGTCACCCAACAGCTCGGCGAGGGTCTGACCCTCGACTTTTTTCATGGTGTAGATCAGCGTGCCGTCGGGCAGGACATCGAGGTCATGGACCGGCACGATACCAGGGTGCTCGAGCTGGGCGGTGACTTGAGCCTCGTGGATGAAGCGGCTCACATCATCGGGGGCGCACTGGTGGGCATGCAGGGTCTTGAGCGCGACCTCACGCATGCAGTCGCGATCGGCAACACTATAGACGAGCCCCTGCGAGCCTTGTCCGAGCCGCTGGGCCATGCGATACCGTGGCAGCTGCTGATGGTCGGTGACCGCCTGACGCCAACTCTGCAAAGACCGCGCAAACTGCGCCGGATCATCGACCCCCCTGAAACCGCTCACTGTTTCGCGGCTGCGCTCGGTCCGGCGGATAGGATTCGTATCGGCCTTGAACTCGACGGTGGCTTCCGTTTCTTTTTCCGGGGACGGCGTGCTCATTATCTAACAGCCGGGATGAACCAACGCTCGTGCGCGATTTTGATGACATGATCAAGCGACGCTACCGACACCCATGAACCGGCTCCGGCAGCAACCAGCACCGTTGGCGCCAGACGGCAACGATAGGCCAACAGGAACAGATGCGGCAGCTGCACCGGATCAAAGGCATAGCCGATCAATTCGCAGGCGCAGGGAGCCCCGATCCGTGCCCGGGCCAGGGCCTGGACATGCTTCTTGAGACCGGGGAGCCCTGAGCCTGCGGCAAAGGCTTCGGGGAACACCGTCTGATCGGCGGCAAAATGCCCCTGCTCATCGAGCAGCACCTGATCAGCCTGCTGAAAGATCATCACCAGACGCACTTCCGCAGCCAGCGGATCCTTATGGATGAGTGCCGGCTGGGCGAACCACGTCTCATGCTGCAGGGATTCCAGCATGCCCAACTCGATCCGTGGGGTAAAGCCCCGCAGGGCAATACATTCACGTGTTGTAACTGCAAGTACGATCTCAGTCATTGGACCGCTGATTGTGCAGCCACCGCCGCAAAAGCCAGATGCCGATCAAGGTTTGCCGTTTCAACGGACAATCACACTGCGGATGGGATCCACCTAACGCCGCGACCGACACAGATGCCTCGCCACGGAAATCAACCCATCAAATCTGAACGACGGATCAATGTATTTTTCGATCACGTAGAATAGGAAATAATAAAGCCGTGAAAAAGACCAGATCGATAAGACCGACAACATAAGGATCTTCAGATCGAAAGTGTAGAGGTAGATGAGCGATAAGGAGATGACACCGATACCCAGGAAGAGCACGGCCTTCAAGTACATCATCCGGGGGTTCTTAAGATCCATTCCGCATACCCTCCAGAAAGATCGATCCAAGGAGCCTATCTGCCATCCACGCCTGACATCTACTTCCTGGCCTTGTCTCGCGCCAGATCGGCATCGCTTTCCTCGCGAAGGAATCAGACTTCAGTCGCGGAATAGAAGGTGAGCTTGTTTCCAGACGGATCGTTGATCGACATGTCCGTGGTTCCCCAGGGCATCTCCTGAAATCCAGGTCGTACATAGCGATAGCGCTTACCATTCAGGAACTCGCAATATCCCTTCACATCTGGAACTTCAATGCGCACATGGCGGCTTCTCGCTGTTTGGTGTGGGTACATAAACTCGCACTGGTATATTCAGTTCGGGGTTGCGGGATACATTTCTGATACGGTGTGCCCATGAACAGCGATCTCGACATCTTTACCCTGGGGCTTGGCCTGAAGGCTCCTTGGCAGGTCATCTCATCGGCATTTGACCCCAATG
>JBIILZ010000002.1:0-87207 GCA_044338255.1 Planctomycetota bacterium
CTAGGCGCCTATCTCCGACAGGCGCCTAGGAGCTTGACTCAACACACCGCCCTCCGCAGCGTTACCAGTTACACATGTCGCTCCGCACCCTCCTGGTCCCCGCCCCACTTCATGCCGGCGAACTGCTGCTCAGCGGGGACGAGGCGCATCATGCCCGTACCGTCCTGCGCCTGGCAGCCGGGGATCAGGTCCGCCTCGCGGATGGCGCCGGGCGTTGTGCACCGGCCACCATCATTGCCCTCGGGCGGCACGATCTGCGGCTCAGCGTCGAGCCCCCGGAACTGATCAACGATGGCCCTGCGCAGCACCTCACTATCGCGGTCGCACCGCCGAAAGGCGATCGTCTCAGCGATCTCGTACGTGGCCTGACTGAATTGGGGGTAGGCGCCATCACCCTCCTAGAAACCACCCGTAGCGAACGTCAACCAGCTAGCCTCGAACGACTTGCACGCATTACCGGGGAAGCCCTCAAGCAATGCCGAAGGGCACACCTACCACGGCTCGCCCTGGGAGCGTCGATTCCGACCCTGGTGCAGTCCGGGGCACGGCTTACCGTGCTCGATCGTTCCGGGGGAGCTGCAGCTCCCGGAGCCCCGGCGCCGGTCACCCTGGTGATCGGACCGGAGGGCGGATTCACTGCCGCGGAGCTCACCGCCCTTGCCGACGGGGGCGCCGCCACGGTGCGTCTGGCCGGACCGATTCTGCGCATTGAAACTGCTGCCCTCGCTGCCGCCGCCGTCTGGTCGTCAGCCTGGCAAACGACCGATAACCCTGCTCACCCGGAGTGCGCGTGACCGATCCTGCTGCTGCCCCGCCCGTCGCCGAGACTTCGCCGGCTTCATCACCGGATGTAAAGACACCGGCTGCGAAAAAAGGCTTCGCCTTCACCGATCCCGGCTGCCGTACCGACATCCGCGTGGGTGCCCTGCTGATCCTGGGAGCGGTCTTCTTGTGGTTGTGGTTCGGGCCGCAGACCTCGGCCAAGATCTACCTTGTCGGGGCCCCCTTGCTGTTGTGGGGCGTGCCCTGGCAAGCTTGGCAGACACGTCAGGGTCGCCCGGGATTCCCCTGGAAACTGGGCTTGGCGATGAGCCTCCTGGGGGCCGCGATGTGGCCAGGACTACGCTATCAGAACGGCCCCGGTGAAGCCATCGAAGTGCAGATCATCGCCCCGCTGCTGACCGCTGCCGGCATATGGATCCTGCTGTGGTGGCCGGTGGCCTGGGTGGGCGCTCGCCATGCGGCGCGCCAGGAGACCGCGGCATGACCAACCAATCCCGTACCTTGGCCCTGTGGGGCGGCAGCGCCGTCGCTGTCGCCGTGATCGGACTGATCTGGGTTAGCGCCCGTACCGCCACCCTCAGCGATCAGCAGACGCGGACGACGCAGTTGGCGGCCTCGCTCGCCGCCGCCCAGCCCAGCGGTGTGCGTCTTGATCTGCAATTGACGCTGGCCCAGCATTCCGGCCAGGAGCAATCGCATGCCCTCGATGAAGCCAGCACCGTCCTCGCCCCCGAACTAAATTCGGATTACCGTGCCAGCGATCTGACCAGTGCCGCCAATCGCGTCGCCACCGATCTCAAGACCCTGCGTCAGCGCGCTGATCGCACCGGCGTCAAACTGCCCGCCGGGCTCCCGCTGGAAAGCGGCCTCGACGCCGACGAAACCGTGCGCCAGATGCAGATCGCGCAACTCTATCTCTATCGCGTGGCCCTCGAAACCCTGATGGAAGCCGGCGTCCAGCGCATCAGCACGTTGCAGCCCGGGCGTGCCTGGGCCGATACCTCGGGAGCGTTTGCGATCTTCACCGCCGAGATCGACCTCGAAGCGCCCTACGAAGTCCTCCAGGGCGCGCTCCTGGGGTTCACCGCCGCCCATAAGCAAGGCGTGGGCGTGCGCGGCGTGACCCTCATCCCCAGCCCGGGCCGTCCGGACGCTCCCCAGCGCAGCCGTCTCACCGTCAGCCTCATGGTGCCCAATCAATCCGCCTGGAAGCTGGTTCCCGAAAAGTCGCTGCTGCCGAACAAGGCGGCCGGCACCAAACCCGCGCTGACGACCGTGAGCTCACCTTCGACAAAACCCGTCACGAGCGGCAGCAAGCCCGGCTTGGGAGACGAATAACATGTCCAAACACCTGCTCATCGGCGGTCTCGCTGTCCTCTTGGCGCTGATCTCGTTGGCCCTGGGCGTCACTGCCGGGGATGCCGGCGAGGCCGTGGCTCCCAGTGAAGCCACCAAAGCCATGCTCGGAGCCCATGTGATCTCCGCCGAACGCGCCCTGCAGCCGCTGGTGCCGGCCTTGGCGAGCGATGCCGCGACCAATCCGTTTACCATGAAACGCGCGGAAATACGCACCACGCGTCTGAGCTTTCCGCCGCCACCGCCGCTCGCTCTGCCTGCACTTCCCATCCTGCCTCTCGCGGAGCGTTGAGCCATGTCCCTGCGCCTCCGTGCCTGCCTTCTATCGTGCGCCTCCGTGCTCGCCCTCAGCCAACTCACTTCCAGCCCCATCTGGGCCGCGGAAGTCGCCGATCGAGTCCCCTTGACCGCCGTCGACTACGATACCATCTGGTTGACCAACGGCAGTTCGCTGGTGGGCACGGTCGTCGGCACCCAACCAGATGGCGCGGTCCGTTTCGAGCGTCCGGGGAAGCCCACAACCCTGGTGCCGAAGTCGGAGATGGTGCGCATCGATCGGCATCAATCCCTGGCCGAGGCAGTTTCCCGCCGCGGTGAACAGGCCCTTGCCGCTAACGACGGACTTGACCTTCAACGCACGCTGCGTTTTGCCGCTGAACGACCGCCAACCAATGATGGCGGAGTCAAAGACGCCGCCATCGTGCTCGCCCAGCGGGCACTGGCCAAGAAAGCCTCGCCGGAAATCGCGGCCATGGCCATCCAGCTGCTGAGCGAGAAGAAGGACTGGGATGGCGTCCTCGGGGCGGCCCAGGCGGGCCTTTCCGCAGATCCGAACTGGACTGCCGGATACGAAGCCCAGGCCGGGATCTTCATCGAGCGTAAGCAGGATGAGCGCATGAAGGCCCTGGTGAAGGTCTGGCTCGAACGCCAGCCGACGGCCTTCCAGGCCAATCGCTACCTGGCGCGCTTCGCCGAAAGCGCCGGCGACCTGCGCACCGCCGCCGAGGCCTACCGCAAAGGTTTCGACCTGCACCAGGACTGGGAATCGGCGTTGGGATATGCGCGCTGCAGCCTGAAGCGAGGCGACCGCGCGGAGAGCATGCGCGCCGCCAAGACGCTCATCGACAAAGGGCAATTGGTCGGACCGGCGAAGATCTGGTTGGGCTCAGCGGTGTTGAAGGCCGCCACTCCCGAAACCGATCAGCAGGCCCTGGCCCTGCTGACCGCTGGACTCGGCGATCCGCAACTCGATGCCGAGACCGCCGACGTCGGCCGCTACAACCTCGGACTCCTGCATGAACAGGCGGGACGTGGAGACGAGGCACGCAAACTCTGGATGCAGGTGAAAGGACCGATGGGCGCGGTGGCCATGGCGCATCTCGAACACCGCCTCATACCCACCGAGAACTTACCACCCGGCCTGAAGAACTTCGTCGCCGAGCACAATGCCGCCGTTCAGCTCGAAAACGGCAAGTGGCAGAATGTCCTCACCGACTTCGACAAGACCGCCAGCAATCGGGCGGTGTTCCTCGGTCAGATCGCGAATCTTCTGAAGTCCGCGGGGGCCGATGAATCGGTGCACAACCTGGCCGCCACCGTCGGCGATGAATCCCTGCGTTGGCAAGCCTACGGGCTGCTCAAGCAGGCCCATTTCGCGGAGGCCGAGGCGCTCTTTGACAAGTTGCCGGTGACCGATGGATGGGCCATCGCCTGCCGCGTGTACCTCGCCAGCGCGCGCAAGGATGACGCCGCGGCACGCTCATGGCTCAAGCGTCTGGATAATGCACGCGATGTGCCGAAGAAATACGCCTCGGAGCTGCTCGCCGAGTTCTCCTCGGCCAATGACGAGATGACCACCGAGACCTTCGATGATTGGCCCGCCGGGGGCCCGGTCGCTACCGGCTGGGAAGTGGCCGCGGTCGGCACCCACATCACGGTCCTCGCCCGCAACCAGGGGCTGCAGCTCGAAGGCACGCAGGCCGGCAGCGATTCCACCACCGCCTATCGTCTGGTGCTCGCCAATCGCATGCGCTCGGCGACGGCGAAGCTCAACCTCGCGGAGATGAAGGACAGTGCCATCGGCGGCCTCGAACTGAGCGATGAAAAACGCGAAAGCGGCCTGCAGGTGGGCGTCAGCAACGGCAAGGTGCAGTGGCGCGCCGCCGAAAAAGGCACCTGGGGTCCATGGACGGTGACGAGCTTGATCGCCCCGGGGCCCGAGGTCGGTCTGCGCATCGAACTCGCCAAGGGCATTCTCTATGTCGCCCTCGCCAACGATGCCACCGAACGCAAGGCGGTATCGGCTAGCCTTGGACGCAGCGAACATCTGGCGGTGGGGATTTTCGGCGTCGCCGATCCAGGCACCAGTTGGTCGCTGATGGCCGATGACCTCGAGATCCAGCTCAGCCCGGCAACCCGCCGCTAGATCAACTTCCAATCGCCATAGACTGCTCGCGTGATCGCCTTCATCTCTGACATCCATGCCAATCTCCCCGCCCTTGAAGCCGTCTTCGCGGACATCGAACGCCTCGGCACGGTGGAGAAGATCCTCTGCCTGGGCGATGTCATCGGCTATGGCCCGCGTCCGATCGAGACCCTCGAACTGGTCGCCAGCCGCTGCAAATTGATGCTCATGGGCAACCATGAGCACGCCGTGCTGCATGGGGCGTTCGGCTTCCATGCCGCGGCCAAACGCGCGGTCGACTGGACCCGCGATCAGCTCCAGGACGTGTCGCCCGCGACCCGCCGCAAGGCGCTATGGAGCCTGATCGAGGATCTACCGGTACGGCACGAGATCGATGATCTGCTGCTGGTGCATGGCAGCCCCCGCGATCCGGTGATGGAATACGTCCTCGAAAGCGACCTCTGGGAAGGCTCGGACTCGACCAAGATCGATCAGATCTTCGCCGCTTTCCAGCGCCTGTGCTTCGTCGGCCACACCCATCGACCGGGAGTCTTCACCGCCGATCGCTGCTTCCTGCCGGCGGCGGAACTGCCCGATGGCTTCGACATTTCCGATGGCGGCAAGTACTTGGTCAACATTGGCTCCGTCGGCCAGCCCCGCGATCGCGATAATCGCGCCTGTTATGTGATTTTTTCGGGCGATGCAGTATATTGGCGGCGGGTGACCTATGACATCGACACGACTGCCGCGCAAGTACGCGCCGTTAAAGCCCTCGATCCACGCTTCGCAGATCGTCTCTATCGTGGCGAATGATGCAGATATCCCCTGTCGCACAATTCCCTTAGGACACGCCTAAAACGTTCTTGAGCGGGAGTTTGCATTCTCTTACCGATAGCCTATAAAAGATAGCTATGCCGCACGCGGAAGCACAGGTCGTGCTGACCAATAAAATGGGCCTTCATGCCCGCCCCTCAACGCAGATCGCTACCGCGTCGAGTCGCTTCGCTGCCGATATCCAGATCACCAAAGATGGTATGGTCATCGACGCGAAATCAGTCCTCGAACTGCTCATGCTCGCTGCCGAATGCGGCTCTCACCTGACCATTTCCGCTGACGGTGAAGACGCCAAGCAGGCCGTCACGACCCTCGTGGAATTGATCAAAGGTCGCTTTGGCGAACTCGACGTCGATGCCTGACGAAGCGGCTTCTGGTTACGTTCCCGTCTCCGTCGCCTGGTCCCGCGTCCCCCTCCTGCCGCGGCTATTGGCCACCGCCGGAGGCGTCGGTTTCATCAAACCGGCTCCGGGCACGTGGGGCACTGCCGCCGCGGTGCTGGTCGCCATGCCGTGGATCCTCAGTGCGCCGGCAAGCCTGGTCACCCCGGGATTGATAATTGCCGTTCTTATGGCCACCATCGTCGGTGTCTGGTCGGCCGGCGTTGCCGGTCGCTGCACCGGCATTGCCGACCCGGGAGCGGTGGTGATCGACGAAGTCGCGGGGATGTGGGCCACGCTGGCGTGCATTCCTCCCGTGCTTTTGATTGCGTCTCCCATCATCTCGGCGATCTTGGCCTTTAGTCTTTTTCGCCTGTTTGATATTATAAAACCATGGCCGATTGCCGCTTTGGAACATCTCCCAGGCGGCTGGGGAGTCATGGCTGATGATCTGGCAGCGGGGTTGTTGGCGGGAATCCTCGCTGGAGCCGCGCTGCGATAGTTGTGATGATAGTTGTGATGATAGTTGTGATGGTGGTTTTGCCCACCAGGAGAGCCCATGTCGACTCAACGCCGCGATAGTGGTCCGCTACGAGCCAAGACTGGCTCGCACACCCGTCGAGTGGGCACATCCGCCAATACCCGGAATGCCGCGACCTCTACCCGCTCTCCCCAGGCCACGGCCGGGAACGGGACCCGGGAATTGAATACCGCTAAAAGCTCGGCTTCTTTGGCGATTGCAGGATCCGCTAAAAACCTCCCCGCGGCCCGCGGTGCCACGCAAGCCGGCAGCGATCGACGCAGCACTCCCGGCGCCAAGGGCCGCGGCGCGGGCATCGGACAGCACCTCGGGCTGCGCGCCAAGTTCATGCTGGTGCTCTCGGGAGTCACCGCCGTGGCCATGATCCTGCTCGGCGTGATCATCACCGTGAAGGCCAACAAATACCTCGATAGCCAGAAGATGCATGATGGTATCGAAGTCGCCCGGTTGACCGCCGAGATCGCCAACAACGTCGCCCAGGAGATTACCGACCTCGAACGTATTGAACCGGAATCGGCCAAGGATTTCAACCGCTTCCGGGCGATGATCCTCGCCAGCCTGGACAACGCCCGCAACTGGGGCGGTGGCCTCGGCACCATCCCCTCGGACATCATGGCGGTCAAATTCAACTGCCCGGACAAGTTCCAGCAACTTTCCGGCAGCGGCTTCGGCGCCGAAGAACAGAGCGCCATGGATAAGAGCGAGACCTATCGCACCCTGTTCCTCACCAAGTCCGGGCAGACTCTCGACCTGCCCAGCAACATCTCGGTGTTCTCGGGTCTACGCAAAGCCGATGGCATCGAGATGCCGATCTATCGCTACAAGATCAAACTCGATCATCGGCTCTTCGGTGGCCAGGAACCCAATGGCGGCGATTGGACGCAGACCCCGTACGTCAATGTCGACGTCAATGCCTCGTCGGTGAACAATGCGCAATCGAACCTGCTGATCGCCATCTTCATGGGCGTGGTGATCTCGATCGCCATCGTCATCGGCGTCGCCAACTGGCTGGCGGGGAACATCACCCATCCGATCGAATTGCTGATGCGCGATATGAAGGCCGTTGCCGCCGGCCAACTCGATCACGAGACCAAGCCGCATTCGACTGACGAAATCGGCATCCTCGCCAATGAGTTCAATCGCATGACGCACAATCTCAAGGCCGCGCAGTCCGCCTTGGTCGAACAGGAAAAAGCCGAATACGAACTCTCGCTCGCGCGTGAAGTGCAACGACAACTGCTGCCGGCGAACTCACCCGAGATCCCCGGCTACCAGTGCGCTTCGTACTACCTCGGGGCCAAAGCCGTCTCGGGCGACTACTTCGACTTCATCGATCTCGGCAACGGCCTGTGGGGGTTCATCATCGCCGACGTATCGGGGAAGGGCATACCCGGCTCGATGGTGATGGCGGTCACGCGCACCATCGTGCGCCTCACCGCCCTGCAGAACGGCAATCGCGCCCATGAGACGCTCAAGATCACCAACCGCCTGATCGCCAAGCAGATCAAGCGCGGCATGTTCGTGACCTCGTTCTACGCCGTGCTCGACACCAATTCCGGCCAGCTGACCTATGCCTGCGCCGGTCACAACCCGATGATCATCTATCGCGGCGTCAAACGCAGCTACGAATTAGCGGCGGGCAAGGGCATCGCCCTCGGCTTCAACGAAGGCCCGATCTTCGACAAGACCATCGAGCTGCATCAGACCGTACTCAATCGCGGTGATGGCATCGTGCTCTACACCGACGGCTTCCCCGAAGCCATGAACGCCAAGAATGAGGAATTCGGAGATGAGCAATTCTATGCCCTGGTGCCCAAGTACGGCCAAGGCGACGTGCAGATCCTGATCAATGGTCTCGTCGGCGAGATCGCCAAGCACCGTGGCGATGCCGAACAGTCCGACGACTTGACCCTTCTCACCGTGCGCAGGATCTAACCCCTTCATGGCTCATCACCAAGATCTGGTCATCACCAATGACCTGGCGACCCTCGCGCAAGTGCGCGATCTCGTGGCCATCTCCGTGAAGCGCGGCGGCTTCCCCGCCCAATACCTGAATCGCCTGCAGATCGCCGTCGACGAAGCCGTCACCAACATCGTCGAGCATGGCTATGAGGGCAAACCGCGCGGAGCCGCCCACATCCAGATCAGCGCCAGCGTCAGCCCCGATGAGTTCCGCATCGCCATCATCGACCAGGGCACCGCCTTCGACCCCAGCACCATGGGCGATGTCGACATCGATACCCATGTCGCCAATGGTCAGGCCGGCGGCCTCGGCGTGTTCCTGATGCGCAAGATCATGGACGTGGTCGACTACCACTATGAAACCGGCAAGCGCAATCGCCTGCTGCTGGTCAAATACCGCAGCAGCGGCACGACCTCGATCCTGGCTCCGTAATTCTTCACCGTTCACGTTCTACCGAACCAACTCATGACCAAGCTTGCCCATCGCGTTTCACGTATCGACTCCAGCGGCATCCGGAAAATCTTCGACCTCGCGCGCGCCCTCAAAGACCCCATCAACCTCTCCATCGGCCAGCCGGATTTCGACGTCGCACCGCAGGTCAAGACCGCTGCCATCGAGGCCATCAACGCCGGCCGCAACACCTATACGCAGACCCAGGGCATCCCCGAGCTGCGGGCGCAAGTCACCCAGGACGAACTGAGCTTCACCGGCCGCACCTATGGCGCCGATCAGGTACTGATCACCAGCGGTGTCAGTGGCGGCCTGTTTCTGGCCCTGCTGTCGTTGGTCGAGGAGGGCGATGAGGTCATCATCCCCGATCCCTATTTCGTGATGTACAAGCACCTCGTCAACCTCTTCGGCGGGACTCCGGTATACCTCGACACCTACGAGACCGGATTCGGCATCGATGCCCAGGCGCTCGAAAAGCTGATCACCCCCAAGACGCGCATCCTGCTGCTCAACAGCCCGGCCAATCCTACCGGCCGGATCCTTCCCAAAGAGCAGCTGGTGGAGATCGCCAACGTCTGTCGCAAGCACGGGATCACGGTCATCTCCGACGAGATCTACCGTGGTTTCTCCTATGTGCCGATGACCTCGATCGCGGAACTGTACGAGCAGACCCTGGTACTCGTCGGACATTCGAAATCATTCGGCATGACCGGCTGGCGCCTGGGCTACGCCTGCGGACCCAGCGACATCATCCAGGCCATGACCAAGGTCCAGCAATACAGCTTCGTTTGCGCGCCCTCGGTCACGCAGTACGCCGCCCTCGCCTGCCCGCAGGTCGATCTCTCGACGAACATCGAGGCCTACCGTCGCAAACGTGATCTGATGGCGGGGATCCTCAGCCAGGAATTCACTTTTGGCGCGCCCGATGGGGCATTCTACCTGTGGGCCAAGGCCCCTGCCGGACACACCGGGGATTCCTTCGTGCAACTCGCCATCCAGCACAATTGCCTGATCATTCCCGGCAGCGTGTTCAGCGAACGGGCGACCCATTTCCGCATCTGCTACACAGTCCCCGACGCCCGTCTGCAACAGGGCGCCGAACTGCTCTGCCGCCTCGCGCGAATGTAGCCAGACGGCGTCGTCAACCTCAAGAGTGTAGCTTGGCGGCGACGGCGGCGATGCGCGCGCCGTAGAGTTCACCGGTCTTGAGATCGCCGGCAGTGAGCGCCGCTTCGGGCACTGGTGCCGCCTGGCCCATGGGCCCGAGATGCGATCCCAGACGGTTGACCGCGGTTTCCATGGACTGGCCGGCCATCAGGCCGTTGAGTTCGTTCTGCCCGACCCACAGCATACCGAGCTGCGCCGCGAGCGTCGCGAGGTACAGCAACGACCCCTGCTTGTCGTCCGAGAACGAACCCGAGGTGGTGAAGCCGCCGGCGATCTTGCCGGCCCAGCTGCGCTGATACCAGCGTCCACCGGTGGCATCAGCGAAGGTCTTGAACTGGCCGCTGACCATGCCCATGTAGGTCGGCGCCCCGAAAATGATCGCATCCGCGCCATCGAGCTGGGCCAGCAGGGCATCGTCCTTGAAGCGCCCTTCGTGGATCTGCGCGCCGGTGATGGCGAGCTCGAGGACCTCGGTCCCGGCCACGCTGCGCGCGCCGGCAGCAATCGCCACCGCCAAGGACTTGGTCTTGCCGGTGCCGGAATGATGAATAACCGCGACTGTAGCCATGGAAATGCTCCGCTGAGGTGTTGCGGATATCATTGGTTAAACATTATTCCTTTCAACAGTTAATTTTGCAGCAGTTAAAAAAGCCCATCCGCAGCTGCGGATGGGCCCCCTGCTGGCAATCAGACTTTCGCCGAAAAATCCGGCACGCGCGCCGACATCTGCGTAAAGTCGAGGTACTTGTAGATCGACTTCTCGAACGGACTGACGCACTTGGTCATGTAGTCCTGATATTCGGCGGCGGTCGGGAACCGGCCGAGGATCGAGATCACCCCCGCCAGCTCCGCCGAGCCGAGATAACACTGCGCATCGCGGCCCATGCGGTTGTCGAAGTTGCGCGTCGAAGTCGAAAAGATCACCGCGTTCGGCCGTACCCGCGCCTGGTTACCCATGCACAGCGAGCAGCCCGGAATCTCACGGCGGGCGCCGATCTTGCCGAACATGCCGTAATGGCCCTCCTGATTGAGGACCGCCTCATCCATGCGCGTTGGCGGGCTGATCCAGGTCACCGTGTTCAAATACTCGACCTTGCTGTGCTTGTAGACGTTGGCCAGAGCCCGGAAGTGGCCGATGTTGGTCATGCACGAGCCGACGAAGACCTCGTCAACCTTGGCGCCGTCGGGTTGGGTGGCGATTTCGGTGAGCGTCTTGATCTTGTCCGGGTCATTGGGGCAGGCGACCAGGGGCTCGGTGATGGCGTTCATGTCGACCACGAAGACCTTGGCATAGCGCTGATCGGCGGCCTCATTGACGCTGCCGATGACCTGGCCGAGGCCATTCTTCACCGGCTTGCTGTTGACCAGTTCCAGGCCGATATCGGCGCGCAGCAGGCTCGGATTGGCCAGCCACGCCTGCATCGCATCGATGCGCTTCTGCAAGGTCGCGGGATGACCGTAACCGTCGGCGATCATCGCCGTCAGCAAGGCGATGTTCGAGGTCAGATAACCAGCCACCGATTTTTCGCTGAGGTTCACCGTGCACGCCGCCGCCGAGCGCTCGGCACTGGCGTCCGAGAGCTCGAAGGCCTGTTCGGCGGTGAGGTCTTCGAGACCTTCGATCTCCAGCACGCGACCATTGTAGACGTTCTTCTTGCCCTTCTTTTCGAGGGTCAGGTCGCCCGACTGCAAGGCGATCCAAGGGATGGCATTGACGAGGTCGCGGAGGGTCACGCCCGGCTGCAGCTTGCCAGTGAAGCGCACCAGCACCGACTCGGGCATGTCGAGCGGCATGTAGCCGATGGCGGCAGCAAAGGCCACCAGGCCCGAGCCGCCGGGGAAGCTGATGCCGATCGGAAAGCGAGTGTGCGAATCACCGCCGGTGCCGACGGTGTCGGGCAGGCACATGCGATTCAGCCACGAGTGGATGATGCCATCGCCCGGACGCAGGCTGACGCCGTTGCGCTCGACGATGAACTCCGGCAGCCAGCGATGCATCGAGGCATCCTTGGCGGTCGGATAGGCGGCGGTGTGGCAGAAGCTCTGCATCACCAGATCGGCGCTGAAGCGCAGACAGGCGAGCTCTTTCAACTCATCGGCGGTCATCGGACCAGTGGTATCCTGCGAGCCGACAGTGGTGGCCTTGGGCTCGCATGACAGCCCGGCGCGCACGCCTTTGACGCCGCAGGCCCGGCCGACCATCTTCTGCGCCAGGGTGTAGCCGTGACCGTCATCCTGGGGTAGGACCGGTTTGGCGAAGTTCGCCGGGTAGGACTTCTTGAGCAGATCGCAGGCCTTCCAGGTAAGAGCCTTGCCGATGATCAGATTGGAGCGTCCGCCAGCGCGGAACTCGTCGAAAACCGTCGGCGATTTGATCTTGCCGGTGAGGATCACCTGGCCGTTCTTGAGAATCTCGCCGCTATGGGTCTTGATGGTGATCTCGTCGCCGGTGTTGAGCTGCGAGACATCGACGGTGTAGGCCATGCCGCCGGCATCGCGGAAGGTGTCGAGGAAGATCGGCGCGATGATCCCGGCGAGCAGGAACGAGGCGGTGCGCTTGTTGGGCACGAAGGGGATGTCGCGACCGGTGTACCACATCACCGAATTGGTCGCCGATTTGCGCGACGAACCGGTGCCGTAGACGTCACCGATGATGATCGTGCGCTTGCCGGCCTTGCGCGCAGCGAGCAGCGTGGCGTTGCAGGTCGGATCCTTGACCTTGTACATGTCCAGCGCATGCAGCGGGATATCCGAGCGGGTCACCGCCGACTGCGCCGGCGACAGGTCGTCGGTATTGGTCTCGCCAGGGATCTTGTAGATCACACCGCTGATCTCGGGTTCGATCTCGGCGCGAGCGGTGAACCACTCGGCATCGGCCCAGCGTTCGAGCAGCTTGGCGGCCACCGAATTGCCGGCCTTGGCGAGATTGGCGACGATGTCGAAGTTGTCGAAGATCAGGACGGTCTTGGCCAACGCATCAGCGGCCAGCTGCGCATGCGCGCCGACCAGCTCACGGGTGAGGTACGGCACATTGTAACCACCGAGCATGGTACCCAACAGGCGCACCGCCTGTTCGGCCGAGATCAGCGGACTGCGCTTGTCGCCGTGGGCGATCGCCCCCAGCCATTCGGCCTTGACCTTGGCCGCGGGATCGACGCCCGGGGTGACGCGATCGGTCAACAAGCTGACCAGGACGGCCTCTTCGCCGGCAGGCGGAGCTTCCAGCAACACGCACAGCGCGGCAGTCTGTTTTGGATCAAGTGGCAACGGCGGGATGCCCTGTTGTTCACGTTCGGCGGCAGCAGCGCGATAAGCAGCGAGCATAGATGAATCCTTCGGAAGTGCACCCATGATGACGCAAGTGGCCACGTGCCAATGAGAGAATGCCTGCACCTTGAAGCTTAGCTGTGAAGCATAGCCATGACGCATAGCTGGCGGCAGACCTCTGCATGAAGCGACTCATAGGAGTCTGTCGGGAATAGATTCGGTCGACTGACTCGATCTCGTGCGGCAGCTCCTCGTGATTTGCCGCGCGCGCAATCGTCGCATAGTACGGCCATGAACCTTCGACGCCCGCTGCTCATCCTCGGCTCCTATCTCGTCTGCTTGTGCGGTTTCGTCCAAGCCGCTGACGAGGCGGCCAAGCCGGCATCTCCGATCATCCTCGTAGCGCCCTTCGAGAACCTCTCAGGCACGATCATCGACATCGCCCCCGACGATACCGTGCACGCACCGAAGCCCGATCTTGAAGTGGTGATCAGCAATCAACCCCGTCCGACCGAGCACAAGGCGATCGCCGATCGACTGGTTGATGCGCCACGTGCCCTGCTTGAGAACCTCATCGTCAATCTCCCCGCCGGTACCGGCCGGGCGATGGTCGTGGAGCGCAGTCGGGCCGATGGCCTGTTCAGCGAGGGCATTACCCCCGAACAGGCGCGCGACCCCAAGACCGCCATCCGCTTGGCGCAGGCTACCGGCGCCACCGCCATCGCCCTCGGTACCATCACGCAATTGACGTTATCAGGCGAACGCATGGTGGCCGAGGTCCGGGTACGGCTGGTGGGAGCCGACGGCACGGTGCGCTACTCACAGATGCTGCATGGCGAATCCTCGACCGGCGCCAACCGGGATGCCGCCTATTCCGCGATCCAGGCGGCGCTGCAGAACCTCGAACATGACGCTGATTTCCGAGCCCAGATCCTCCCCGAGAGCAGCGTCGGGGTGAGCGGGGAAAGCACCATCGAGGTGCTCGTACAACCCTCGGAAAGCCGCTGCGAACTCGAGATCGATGGCGTGTTCGTCGGCACGACGCCCGGACGATTCGCCTTCCCCAGTAGCCGAAAAGTGCGCGTACGGATCAGCAAAGCCGGTTTCGAGCCCTGGGATCGGACCGTGATCGCAACCAAGGATCTGCGCCTCACGCCGGAATTGGCCGCCGCTCGCCGCTGAACTCTTTGCTAAACTCTTTGCTAAACTATTTATTGTTTAATATCGATTATTCCGACCGATGTCATTGTGCGACCCTCCGCACAATGACATCGGTCTCTCATTCCACGCCCTGGCGTCCAGGAGCCGAGGCAGCCATGGTTCACCCCGCTATCAGTCCTGTATCAACCGTCTGAGAAAAGTTCCATGAAGATCCACGAGTATCAAGGCAAGCAGCTCTTCAAACAGTACGGCGTCCCCGTCCTGCGCGGCATCGCGGTGAAAACCGCTGAACAGGCTGAATCTGCCGCCAAAGAACTGGGCTCGCCCGTCGTCGTCGTAAAAAGCCAGATCCACGCTGGCGGACGCGGCAAAGGCACGGTCTACGCCGACCAGGCGATGACCAAAAAAGTCATGGACGGTGGCGTCAAGCTCGCCAAGTCTCCCGCCGAAGCCAAGGACTACGCCAGCAAGCTGCTCGGCAACTTCCTCAAGACCATCCAGACCGGCGATGACTGTAAGCAGGTGCAGACACTGTACATCGAAGACGGCTGCGCCATCGCCAAGGAGCTGTACCTCTCGATCCTCCTCGACCGTGCGGCGGGCGCCCCGGTACTGGTGGTCTCCAGTGAAGGCGGCATGGACATCGAAGATGTCGCCCACCACACCCCTGAGAAAATTCTCAAGACCCATTTCGATCCGCACGCCGGCCTCGGCGATTGGCAGGCCCGCGATTTCGGCTTCCAGATCGGACTGACGCCAACCCAGATCCCGGCCTTTGTGACCGCCGCCAAGGCCCTCGCCAAGTGCTTCATCGAGACCGACGCCGACATGCTCGAAGTCAATCCGCTGGTGATCACCAAGGATGACAAGGTCGTCGCCCTCGATGCCAAGATGTCGTTTGACGACAACGCCCTCTTCCGCCATCCCGACATCGTGGCTTTCCTCGATCCGAACGAGGAAGACCCCTCGGAACTCGAAGCCAAGAAGCACGACATGGCCTTCGTCAAGCTCGGCGGCAACGTCGGGTGCATGGTCAACGGCGCCGGTCTGGCGATGGCGACCATGGATGCGATCGCCTTGTACGGCGAATCCTACGGCGCCTTCCCCGCCAACTTCCTCGACGTCGGCGGCGGCGCCACCGCTGAGAAGGTCACCACCGCCTTCAAGATCATCCTCAAGGATCCCTCGGTCGAGGCCATCCTGGTCAACATCTTCGGTGGCATCATGAAGTGCGACACCATCGCCTCTGGCGTGCTCACCGCCGTCAAGGAGGTCGGTCTCGACCGCCCGCTGATCGTGCGTCTCGAAGGCACCAATGTCGAGTTGGGCAAGAAGATGATCAACGAATCCGGGCTCAAGGTCATCGCCGCCGATGACCTCAAGGATGGCTGCACCAAGGCCGCCAAGGCCGCTGCCGAATACCGCGCTGCAAAGCTCTCTGCTGCTGGAAAGAAAGTTTAAGTCATGGCTGTGCTCGTCGATAAAAATACTCGCCTCATCTGCCAGGGCATCACCGGCAAGGTCGGCACATTCCACTCCAACGGCGCCGTGAATTACGGCACCCAGTTCGCTGGCGGCGTGACCCCCGGTAAGGGCGGCCAAACCTGGACTGGCGAAAACGGCAAGAACTTCCCGGTTTGGAACACCGTCCACGAGGCCGTGATCCAGGGTGGCGCCACCGCCTCGATGATTTTCGTACCGCCTCCCGGCGCTGCCGATGCCATCTGCGAAGCCATCGACGCGGGCATCCCGTTGATCGTGGCGATCACCGAAGGCATCCCCGCCCGCGACATGTACTTGGTGAAGAAGAAGCTCGCGGCCTCGAACTCGCGCCTCGTCGGCCCCAACTGCCCGGGCGTGATCACCCCCGGCGAATGCAAGATCGGCATCATGCCGGGCTACATCCACAAGCGCGGCTCGACCGGCATCGTCAGCCGCTCGGGGACCTTGACCTACGAAGCTGTGTTCCAATCGACGGGCGCCGGTCTCGGCCAGTCGACCTGCATCGGCATCGGCGGCGACCCGATCAAGGGCACCGATTTCATCGACGCGTTGACCTTGTTCCAGAACGATCCGGAAACCAAGTACATCATCATGATCGGCGAAATCGGCGGCGATTCCGAAGAGAAAGCCTGTGAGTACATCAAGGCCCACGTGACCAAGCCCGTGGTCGGCTTCATCGCCGGTTCGCGCGCGCCCAAGGGCAAGCGCATGGGCCACGCCGGCGCCATCGTCTCCGGCAACACCGGCACCGCCGAAGCCAAGTTCGCAGCCATGAAGGACGCCGGCGTGCACATCGCCGAAAGCCCGGCGACCCTCGGCGAGACGTTGCTGAAAGCCGCCGGCAAGCGCTGAGAAAGCACTGAGAGAGCCGCCAGCAAGCGCTAAAAGAGCATTTCGCAACCCCCCGCGATAAAGCCTAGCTTTATCGCGGGGGACGATGCAATCCGGGCTCATGATTCAGCCCTGGACAGCCGAACTGGTCGTCACCGACGGCGATGCCTACTTGTGCGGATTGCTCGCTGACATCGCGGCCGCCCGCGAACGCATCGACCTCGAAAGTTATATCGTCGAAGCCGATGAGGTCGGCACCCAGATCACCTCCGCCCTCGCCGCCGCCAGTGCCCGCGGCGTTGAGGTCCGTTTGCTCGTCGATGGCAACGGCGCCCTCAACTGGATCCAGGGCCCAGGAGCGAGTTTCCGCGGCTGTCCCTGGCGCATCTATCACCCGGTGCCGTGGACGGTGCTGCGCACCTACCTGCCGACCCTGCGCCAACTGCTCGCGCGCCTGCAAGCCTTCCGTTTCGCCAATCGCCGGAATCACCGCAAGACCTGCGTCATCGATGGGCGCATCGCTTGGATCGGGTCGTTCAATCTTGAGCGTCGCCATTACCGCTCGCTGGCTGGCAATGATGCCTGGCGCGATACCGCCGCGCGCGTCGAAGGTGACGGCGTGCAGCTCATCACCCGTGCCTTCACCCTGACCTGGCGCCAATCGTGGCGCTATGGCAAACGCTTCCTGCTGCCCGCGACCGGGCTGCTTGGGCGCCTGCTGGCGGTCGATCTCGGTGCTCCGGTACGGCTCAACAGTCCGCGCCAAGTGCGTCGCCGGATGTGGCACGATCTGCTGCAGCGCATCCGCCAGGCCCGTGGACGGGTGTGGATCACCACCCCCTATTTCGTGCCCAACGAAGACCTGCTGAACGCCCTGGCCATGGCCGCCAAGCACGCCGACGTGCGCATGCTCCTGCCGGCGATCAACGACATCGGCGTGATGCCCTACATCGCCGGAGTCTACTTCGCGCGTCTCGATGCCGCCGGCGTGCGCGTGTGGGCCTACCCCCGTATGGTTCACGCCAAGACCATGCTCATCGACGACCTCGGCCTGGTTGGTTCCAGCAATCTCAACTCGCGCTCGCTGCTTTTCGATCTCGAGGCCGACGTCTGGCTGCAACAGCCGTCCTCGATCGCAACGCTCGCAGAAGCCTTCACCAGCGACTGCAGCGCAGCGCGAGAAATCGTTCGCGGGCAGCGGCCTTCGCTGCGCTGGCGGGTGCTCGGCAACCTCTTCCTGATCATGCGCCGGTGGCTCTGATGGCGTTCAGCATCCTCTCCTGCAACATCCACAAGGGCTTCGCCTTCGGCAATCGCGGCTGCACCTTGCAGCGCCTACGCGAGGCCCTGCGCAGCATCAATCCCGACGTCGCCTTCCTCCAAGAAGTGATCGGCGAACACCGCCATCACGCGAGCATGCACGATGATTGGCCGGAGCTCGGACAGGCCGCCCACCTCGCCGATATCCACTGGGAGCATTTCGCCTATGGCGCCAATGCCCACCATCGCCATGGCCATCACGGCAACGCCCTGCTGTCCAAGCACCCCTTCCTGGGCTGGACCAACCACGATGTCTCCAACCATCGCCTCGAACGGCGCGGCCTGCTGCATGGCGTGATCAGTCATCACGGACGTCGGGTGCACCTCATCTGCTGCCACCTCGATCTCACGCGCTGGGGCCGCGACCGGCAGCTGGTGCGCCTTGAGCACCTCATTCAATCCTTGCCCCGGCACGAGCCACTGATCGTCGCCGGTGATTTCAACGATTGGCGCGATCTGGTCGGGGGCGAATTGAACGCCATCGGCCTGCAGGAAGTTCACCTCGGCCTACATGGCCAGCACGCGCGAACCTTTCCCGCGTGGTGGCCGCAACTGACGCTGGACCGCATCTACCTGCGCCACCTCGTGGCGGTTGAGGCCAAGGTCCTCGATACCGGGACCTGGCGCACCATCTCGGACCACGTGCCGCTGTGGTGCCTGGTGGATTTCAGCGCCCCCGACCAACCGCGTGAATCAACCCCCGGATAAGAGCGCCGCCGCCGCCGCGCGCCCCGACAGCCAGGCGCCCTCGACCCGTGGCCGGCCACCGAAGGCATCGCCCGCCAACAGCACGGGCGCCGCCGCCGCCACGCGCACGTACGGGGCGGCGACGGTGACCGTCGGCAGGCTGTATTTCCATTTCTTCAACTGACAGTCGCCGGCCTTAGCAGTGATGCCGAGACGCCGCAACAGCGCTTCTGCCAGTGGGCGCAGGAGCTCGACGATGGCGGCATCGGCGAGCCCATAATGCGCCGCGCTCCAGGCACCAGTAGCGTGCACGATCAGGCCATCGCCGACACGCTCGAACCCTTTCGCGCGTTGCGAAGCGATCCAGCCGATGGCGGCATCGTCCGCCACCTGTACGCCACCCGGTAGAGGCATGAGCGCTGCGCCGACCTGCGGATAATCGAGCAGCAGGCAGAGGCAGGGATCGTAGCGTACTGCGAGGACTTCCGGCGGCACCGTGAAGCCCTGGCCGCTCAGGAGCTGCGCCGCCTGCGGCGCGGGTGCGGTCAAGACCACGGCGTCGGCGCTGAGCACCTGTGCCGGACCGCGGGCGACGGCACCGGCCGGAGCCAGATCACCCGGTGTGCAGGTTACCTGCACGCGTCCGTCGACCACCGCCAGGCCCGTGACCGTGAGCTGATCGCGCAGCGTCAGGCCTTGAGCCATCCCCTGTGCCATCCCCTTTGCCATCCCCTTTGCCATCCCCTGTGCCATCCCCTGTGCCATCCCCTGTGCCATCCACTTGGCAAGGCGGTTCATGCCTCCGGGCATGACGTAGCGCGGATGACCATCGGCAGCCACCTCGCCCCCCAGGCGGGGAAAACCGTGACTCCACACGCGGGCTCCGGCGGCGTGGAGCTCAGCGGCGAATTCCGCATCGCGGGCGGTGATGAATTGCGCCCCGGTATCGTAGGCCGACTCGCCCAGACGCCGCGTGGCCAGCCGCCCTCCCACCCCACGACCCTTATCAACCACGGTCACCACATGACCGTGGCCGTTCAGTTGCCGGGCGCAGGAGAGACCGGCGATGCCGGCACCGATGACGAGCACATCCATGCGCGAAGCATCGGTCGACCTCGGCCAGGGAGCAAGCACCATGCGCGGCATGATGACGCACCACAACGCCCTCGCGCACAGCTCGTCGCCTTACTTGCGCCAACATGCGCACAATCCCGTCGATTGGGTGAGCTGGTCTCCCGAAGCGTTCGCCGAGGCTCGGCGCCGCGATCTGCCGGTGCTAGTCTCGATCGGCTATTCGACCTGCCATTGGTGCCATGTCATGGCCCATGAGTGCTTCGAAGACCTCGAAACCGCGGCGCAGATGAATCAGCAGTTCATCTGCATCAAGGTCGATCGCGAAGAACATCCGGAAGTCGACCACATCTACATGGACGCGGTACAGGCTCTCACCGGTCATGGCGGCTGGCCGCTGAATGCCTTCGTCGACCACGACGGCAAACCCTTCTACGCCTGCACCTACCTGCCGCGCCCACGTTGGCGGAGCCTGTGCGACCACCTCACCAACTTGTGGACCAGCGATCGCCCACGCGTACTCAGTGCCGCCAACGAGATCACCGCCCATCTGCGCGACGATGATGCCCTCGCCGGGATTTTTCCCGCCGACTGCGACGAGGCCCTGGCCCGGCAGCTGAACCGGGCCTGGGACGCCGCCCATTTCGGCTTCGCCTGGAATCCGCAGAAGGCTCCGAAATTTCCGCCCAACCAGTTCGTCAATCTCGCCCTCGGCGACAGCCGCTTGGAAGCGATGGCGGAAGCGATCCTCGAAGCGATGCAGGACAGCGGCCTGCACGATCGCGTCGGCGGGGGCTTCCATCGCTACAGCGTCGACGCCGAATGGCGCCTGCCGCACTTCGAGAAGATGCTCTACGACAACGCCCAGCTGATACCCGCCTATGTCCGCCAGGGGCGCGCGGATTTCCGTCAGACGGCGATCAATGCCGGCGATTATCTGCTGCGCGATCTGCAGATTGGTGAGGCCTTCGCCGCCGCCGAAGACGCCGACGACCCGGATGGCGAAGGCAGCTTCTACGCCTGGAGCCCCGCCCAGCTCGCGGCCGTGCTCGGAGCCGAGGACGGTGCCACCCTGTGCAAGGCCTGGAACATCAGCGCAGGCCGACGCGAGCTCAGCGACCACGGACATCACGAACCCATCGTCGCGCATATCCCGCACCCGCGAGGTGGCCCGGCGATCGCTTCCATCGCCGAGCGCGCCGCCTGGGAACCCCTCCTGCCGCAGTTGCGAGCGGCGCGCGACGCCCGCCCGCGACCGGGCCGCGACGACAAACTGCTTACCGATCAGAACGCCCTCGCCCTGGAGGCTTTCGCGTGGCTTGGGCGGCTGACCGGCGAAGGTCGCTTCCTTGCCGCCGCCCAAAGACTGACCGCCTTCCTGCGCACGCGGGCCACCCCCGCCGGATTGCTGCGTCTACCAGCTCGTCCGGCCTACATCACCGATTATGGCGCCGCCGTGTGCGGGTTGTGTGCGGCCTTCGATCTGCTTGGCGAGCCGACCCTCGTCGATCTCGCCACGACCATCGCCGAGGAATCCGTCACCCGGCTGCGTGGCGACAACGGCGGTTTCTACACCACGCCCTCCGGACGCAGTGATCTCATCCGCCGCACCCAGGAGCATACCGACAATGCCTGGCCGGGCGGCGAGGCGCAGCTCGCGCTTGGTTTCGTCCGCCTGTGGAACCTCACCGGCGCGACCCGCTGGCGGGCCCTCGCCGAGGGCATCCTCTCCGCCGCCGCCGACACCACCGCACGCGCCCCGGCGTCCTCAATCACCATGCTCGCGGCCTGGCGTCAGTTGCGGCGAGGGCAATTGACCGCCGTCGTCGTTGGCGATCTCAGTCTATCGGCGACCCAGGCGCTGCTGACCGCGACTCGTCAGCTGCGCGATCCGCACCTCGCCATCATCCCCTTGGCCGCCTGTGCCGCGCAGCCCTGGCATTGCCTCGAAGGGCGTCGCGAGCTGAGCACGCCGCAGGTCCTGATCTGCACCGCCACCAGCTGCCAGGCCCCCGTGTTCGATCCGGCCGACCTTGCGGCGCGGATGCACGCATGAGCGCAGCGCATTTCACCATTGGCAGCCCCCTGCGTGCGATGCTCGGCGTGCTGCTTCTGTGCGCCGCCAGCAGCGTGCTGTTGGTCAGCCACACCATCGATTGGGGCGTGGCGTGGACGGCGGTGATCCCGGCCCTCGCCCTGCTGATTCCGGCCTGGGCCCTGTTGCAGCGCAAGACCTTGACCTGCGCCAACGGGAAGCTCCTCATCACCAGCGGCTGGCTGTGGCGCCGCGCCATCGAATTCAAGACCACCGATGCCGAATTGGAATTGCTGCCGACCGCCGGCCTGATGGCGGTGGTGCTGCATCGCGGGACGAGCGCACAGCCCTTGGCGACCTTTGTCCTGCCCAGCACCGCACAACGATTGGCAACGTGGCTCGACGAGCAACATCCACAGCGGGCTTTCCCCCGGCAAAAGCCACTGCTGCCGGAAGGCGATCGCTAAAAAGACCGACTCCCGGGGAGGTCCCCGGGAGTCAGTGAATCAACCCGAACCGGCGATGATCGCATCACCATGGGCGGTGCCCGATGGCGAGTAGTAATATTTCGGACGCATGATCGGCACACCCTTGCCGCCGCGCGCTTCGCAACGCTCGTAGACGATCTGGGCAGCGATGCCGACGGTGCGCGACATGCCGAAGAGCACGGTGTAGTACTCGGGTTCGGTCAGGCCGCAGGCCTGCAGCAGGGCCCCCGAGGCGCTGTCGACATTGGGATACGGATTGGAGATCTTGGGGTTGGCCTTGAGGATCGGCGGGACCACCTGCGCGAGCAGCTTGACCATCTTGAACAGCGGGAAATCCGGGCAGATGTCCTCGCCAACCGAACGCAGCAGGCGCGCCCGGGGATCTTCGACGCGCAGCACGGCGTGGCCGAAGCCATAGACCACCTGCTTGGCATCGAGCTTCTTCTGGATCATCACGCGCACCGATTCAGGCGTGAGATTGTCGGTGCCGACCGTGGATACGCACTCGTTGATGAATTCCAGGCATTCCTGGTTGGCGCGTCCATGCAGCGGACCGGCGAGACCGGCCATCGCGGCGAGGATCGACTCGTACATATCGGCCTTGCCGGAAGCCACGGTCTTGCCGGTGAAGGTCGAGAGATTGCCGCCGCCATGATCGAAATGCGCGACATCAAAGACGCGCATAAGCTTGGCGAGCTTGGCCTGGGCGGCGCCCTGGAGGCCGGGAACGCCAAGCATATGCACGAAGTTCTCCATGTAGCCGAGATCTTCGCGCGGCGTGATCGGATCGCCCCAGCCTTCGCGGAGGCGGAAGATCGCCGCCGTGATAGTGGGGATCTTGGCGATCAGATCCATGCAGTCGGCGCGGTAGTCGCCCTTGTTGGTCGAATACATGCCGAGCACGTTGATCGCATGGATGAACCACTTCATCGGATGGCCATGGCGCGGCAGGGTCTTGAGCGATTCAAAAACCCCCGGCACGACCACCGCGCGCGACATCAGCTCACGGCGGAAGCCCGACAGCTGCTCAGCCGTGGGCCAGACCTTGTAGAGCAGGAGGTAGATGACTTCTTCGGGATCGCGGTGACCGATGGCCTCGACGGCATTGCCGACGTAGAACAAACCGGTGTCGGCTTCGACGGCGCTGGTGGTGCAATAGCCCACCGGGACGCCGCGCAGACCGGACTCGAGATGATCGAGGGTCATCTGCAAAAGGATTTCGGGAGCAGCGGTGGAGGGTTTGGTTGCATCAGCCATGGCTGTATTCCCGGGGACGAGTGAACTGCCTTGAACCGTGCCACGTGACCAGCGACCCCGCAAGAGGTGGTGCTGTAGCAGTCGATCCATGCAAGAATGGTACCCTGGAAGCGCATCCGGCGCATGGATGTTGCCGGACTGCCGCCGGACGGTGTGCTGTGCACCGCATGCATGCGACGGTTTATCACGATCTGGGTATTGCCGCCTGGGACTGCCGGATAGCCGGCCTCAGCGCCGCCCAGGCTTGGCAGGCACTGCAAGCCGGTCGGCGCCTCCTACCACCCTCGCAGCCAACCTCCGTCATCGCACTGCAACCCTTGCTGCTGGAAGCCGCCGCGGCTCCCTGGCGCGCGATCCACGACCAGCCCGGGTTGGTCGCCTGCGGTTTGGCCACCAGCAAAGGTGATCCGTGGGCGTTTACTCCGCTCCACGCCGCCACCGCCGGCCCCGGCCATGTCGGCGCCGCCGTCGCTCGCCAACTGCAGCTCGGCGTGCACGTGCCCTGCGCGGTGGCGGCAGCGTGTTCGACCGGACTCTACTCCCTGCTCGCCGGAGCCGACTGGATCGCCAACGGCAGCTGTTCGCGGGCCCTCGTCGGGGCCGTCGATGGCTCTCTCCCGGATTGGCTGCAGGCCGGTTTTGCGCGCATGGGCGTGCTATGTACCGATGGCGATCCCCGCGCCGGCGAAGGCGGCTCCAGCGGCTTCGTGACCGCCGCCGGGGCCGGCGTGATCGCCCTGGTGCGCGGGGCCGCTGCGTGGCGCCTCGTTGCGGGCGTACGCCTCGGCGATGCCGGCCACGAGACCCACTTCGTCCATCCGCAAACGCTGACCACCGCCCTGACCGCCTTGTGGGAGGTGCAACCCGAGCCCGACCTCATCGTCACCCACCTCACCGGCACCGCCCTCGGCGATGCCTATGAGCTGGCCGGCCTCGACGCCGGACCCTGGCGCCACGTCCCGCGTCTGGTCCTCAAACCGCTCATCGGCCACACCCTGGGCGCCAGCGGCGCCGTCGAGCTGGCCCTCGCCCTGCACTCGCCGGCCCGCCGGATGTGGAAATTGAGCCTCGGCTTCGGAGGACATCTGGCGGCGGTGGCGGTGGCGCGATCACGCGCCGATCAGGTCACAACCCCAGTACGCGCTTGATGGCGTTGTCGACCATGAACATCGTTGCATCGTCCAATTGGCCGACGTGTTCTTCGATGGTCGACTTGTTGATCGAGCGCATCTGCGTGGTGTTGACGATGGAATCTTTCCCCAATCCCGTTTCGTGGGCTTTGAGCCAGACGCATCCCGGTAAGGTGCGGAGTTCCATATTCGAGGTTATCGACAAGACGATGACCGTGGCGATGCGACTGGCATTGAACTCGTCATCCTGGATGACCAGGACGGGACGTCGGAAACCCGGCTCCGATCCGAGCGGATCCCCGAGATCGACCCAGCACACATCGCCACGTCGCATTACCACTCCACCTTACGCATGTCGCGGATTCCACCGTTGAGGAACACGTCATCAACAGGCTGGCCATGCTCGTCGATGAAGTCATTAACGCGCTTGGTGATATCGGTTTCTTGATTTTCTTTGATGAATTTCGCCAAAGCCATCACATACAGTTCGCTGCGGCTGACCTTGAACTTCGCCGCCAGAATATCGGCCGCTTCAAAGATCGGATCCGGAAGTGAAATGGCGGTTTTCATGGGTTCAGTATAACCGAGTTTTACCGCTTTCAAGAATCCGAACGCGGCAAAGGGCAACCGTTCCATGCGGCAGCTCTGCCGCTAAATTACGGCAAGACTGCCGTTCAGGCGCCTTGGAACACAAGTAATGATGCGCTTATTCGCCATATTAATGAATTAGGACTTCTTGCATGCCCGAAATTTCGGCCATGGTGCGTTGGTCACAACGGCAACCATTGCCGCAAGGGCCGCAAGGGCCGCAAAGGCCGAAAGCCCATGCCTCCAATCAACGACAGCCAAGCCGCCCACGAGCGCCTCGACGAGCCTGATGAGCTCTTCGCGGGTGACGTTGCCGTGCCGCTGTCGAGTGAGCCGGTGTCGAGTGAACAACTGCATGAACTGCTGGCCCAGCATGGCGAACGCTATCAGCCGATTCTCGCGGCCTTGCGCGACCAGCCCTGGAAGGAGCTGGTGACCTCGCGCGAACTGCTCGAAATCCTCAGCTCGCAGGGCCTGGAATGGTCGGAGCGGACTTTGCGCCTGTACCTCGCGGAGATGGCCGAGGTCGGCCTGATCGAACGCCATGGTCGGCGCGGATACCGTCTGGCTCCGGCCGGCGCCGAGGTCGCACGTGAGCTGACGGTATCAAAACGCCTCGGCTCGATCCTCTATCACATGGAAGAAACCGTTTGCCGGGTCGGCGGCGATGGCAGTTTCGACCTCGGACGCGGCGTCGGCCTGGTGTCGATCAACGCCTATGTCATTCCGCTGAGCGTCATCGCGCCGCTGATCGATGACCTTGAAGCAGTCTTCGCCGCCGGGCTGGCGGTGGGCTCGCGGGTGCTCTTCAGCGCCCCTGGCGATGACATCCTCGGCCGTGAAGTCCCCGCCGGTCATGTCGGCCTGGGCACCATGTGCTCGCTGACCCTCGCCGGCATGCTCCTGCGCCGCGGCGTGCCGACGCATCCGATCTTCGGTGGGCTGTTACAGATGCAGGGCGGACAGCCTGCCCACTTCCTGGAGATGATCCGCTATGATGCGACCTCGCTGTCGCCCAATGAGGTCTTCATCCGCGCCAACTTCACCTCGGTGTCGCGCGCCGCACGCAGCGGCGAGGGCGCGATCACGGCCTCCTTCCGGGAAGTGCCGATGGGCGTGCTCGGCCATCTCACCGCCGTCCGCGATGAATGCCAACGCGCCGGCTTCCAGGGCTTCCTGCACGTTGGCCGCCCCGGCCAACCGGTGCTCAACATCCCCGTGCATGAGGGCCGCGTCGGCCTCATCCTCGCCACCGGGCTCAACCCCCTGGCGAGCCTCTGGGAACGCGATCACCGCGTGCTGCATCTCGAAGGCTCGCGGCCGATGGTCGGCCCGGCCCCCTATGAACAGCTGATCACAGTCGGCGAATTCCGCACCCGCATCGCCGCCCTGACGCGCGAAACCGCTGCGTAAAAATCTTCATCAACTCGTAACGCGAAACTTTATGACCATGAACATGCCCACGACGAACCACGGCCTCCCACCCGCACAGGGGATGTACGATCCCGCCAACGAACACGACGCCTGCGGCGTCGGCTTCCTGGCCAACATCTCGGGCATCAAGTCGCACGGCATTATCAAGCGCGGCATCAGCGTGCTGTGCAACCTCCATCACCGCGGCGCTGTGGGTGCCGATCCGCTCGATGGCGACGGCGCCGGGATCATGATCCAGATCCCCGACGGGCTGTACCGGGCGGTGGCCCCGTTCTCCTTGCCGGCCACCGGCGAGTACGGCACCGGCCTGGTGTTCCTCTCCAAGGGCAGCGATAAGGAATCCTCGTCGTGCATCGCCGAGGTCGAAAAAGCTATCGTCCATCACGGCCTGAAGCTGATCGGCTGGCGCGATGTGCCAACCGACAACCGCACTCTCGGCCGCGTCGCCAAGGGCAGCGAGCCCTTGGTCAAGCAGGTCTTCGTCGGTCGCGGCGCAGTCAGCCTAGCACAGTTCGAACTGAAGCTGCTGCTGGCGCGCAAGCGCGCCGAGAACGCCATCCGTGCCGGCAAGCTCAACGGCGGGGCGCTGTTCTACATCAACTCGCTGTCGGCCAGCACCATCATCTACAAGGGCATGTTCCTCGCCCACACCCTCAACGAGTACTTCCTCGATCTCAATGATCCGCGCGCGGAATCGGCGATCGCCCTGGTGCATCAACGCTACAGCACCAACACCTTCCCGACCTGGGACCTCGCGCATCCGTTCCGCTTCGTCGCCCACAACGGCGAGATCAATACCCTGCGCGGCAACGTCAACCGCATGAAGGCCCGCGAGGCGCTGTTCGCGCACAAGGACATCGGCGAGGCCATCAGCGATCTCAAGCCGGTGATCCTCGAGGGTGGCTCGGACACCGCTTGCTTCGACAACGCCCTCGAGTTCCTGGTGCGCACCGGTCGCAGCCTGCCGCATGCATTGTCGATGATGATGCCCGCGGCGTGGTCGACCAAGGCCAGCCTGTCGCGGCCGTTGAAGGGCTTCTTCGAATACCACGCGACGATGATGGAACCCTGGGACGGCCCGGCGAACATGGTCGCCTGCGACGGCACGCAGATCGTTGCCGCGCTCGACCGCAACGGCCTGCGCCCGGCCCGCTACCAGATCACCACCGACAACGAGATCCTCTACGCCTCGGAGATGGGCACCCTCGAATTCCCGCAGGAAAAAGTGGTGCGCAAGGGCCGCTTGGCGCCCGGCAAGATGATCCTCATCGACACCGCCCGCGGCGTATTCCTCGAAGACGACGGCATCAAGGGCGAGCTCGCCAAGCAGCACGACTACGCGGGCTGGATCGAGCAGTTCAAAATCACCCTCGATCAGCTGCCGATCCCCGCCCAGCCGGCGATGCCGCGCCATGAGAAGCTGCGTCAGCAGCAACAGGCCTTCGGCTACACCATGGAAGACCTCAAGGTGGTCATCGCGCCGATGGCCCTCGATGGTCAGGAGCCGGTCGGCTCGATGGGCGACGACACGCCAGTGTCGATCCTCTCCAACGTTCCGCAGCCGTTCTACAACTACTTCAAGCAGCTCTTCGCCCAGGTCACCAACCCGCCCGTGGATCCGATCCGCGAAGAAGTGGTGATGTCCCTGACGCAATACGTCGGCCAGGCGCGCAACATCCTCGAGCCGAGCAGCGAACACTGCCGGATGCTCGAGATCGATCAGCCGATCCTCCGCCGTCAGGAACTCGAAGCCCTGCGCCAAGCCGACATCCCGGGCTTCCGCGGCACTACCCTCTCGACCCTGTTCAGCGTCAAAGGCGGGCCGGAAGAGCTCGAGAAACGCCTCGAACAGCTCTTCGCCGAGGCTGAGAAGGCCGTCGACAACGGCTATACCGTGCTGGTCCTCAGCGACCGCGGCGTCGATGAGGAACGGGCCCCGATCCCAGCTCTGCTGGCGGTCGCCGCCGTCCACCACTTCCTCATCCGTGCCGGCAAGCGCAGCCAATGCAGCCTGATCGTCGAATCCGGCGAGCCGCGCGAGACGCATCACTTCGCGCTGCTGGTCGGCTATGGCGCGACGGCGATCAATCCCTACCTGGTGGTGGATTCGATCCACGACCTCATCGATGCCGGCATCCTCCCCAAGCTCGATGGCAACAAGGCCGTCGATGACGAGCACGACGCCGCGTATTATTATCACAAGAACTACATCAAGGCGGTCGGCAAAGGTCTGCTCAAGGTCTTCTCGAAGATGGGCATCAGCACCCTGCAGAGCTACTGCAGCGCGCAGATCTTCGAGGCCGTGGGCTTGAACTCGGCGTTCATCGCCAAGTACTTCACCGGCACCTCGACGCGCATCGAAGGCGCCGGGGCGGTGGAGATCGCCATCGAATCGCTGAAGCGCCACCGCGTGGCCTTCGCGCCGCTGATCGACAAGAACCGCGATCTTGAACGCGGCGGCTATTACCACTGGCGCCGCGACGGCGAGTTCCACCTCATGAATCCGGAAGTCATCGCCCTGCTGCAGCACAGCGTGCGGGCTGGCGATCGGGCGACCTTCCGCCGCTATACCAAGCAGGTCGACGACCAGTCGAAGAATCTCTGCACCCTGCGCGGCCTGTTCAATCTCAAGCTCGCCCCGACGGCGATCCCGCTCGATCAGGTCGAGTCGGTCGAGTCGCTGGTGTCGCGCTTCTGCACCGGCGCCATGTCGCTGGGCTCGATCGCCACCGAGGCCCACGAGACCCTCGCGATCGCCATGAACCGCATCGGCGGGCGCTCGAACACCGGTGAAGGTGGCGAGGACCCGCGGCGCTTCCTGCCCGATGCCAACGGCGACCTGCGCCGTTCGAAGATCAAGCAGATCGCTTCCGGGCGCTTCGGCGTCACGCCGCATTACCTCGTCAACGCCGATGAACTGCAGATCAAGATGGCCCAGGGCGCCAAGCCCGGTGAAGGCGGCCAGCTCCCCGGGCACAAGGTCACCGACTACATCGGCGCCCTGCGCTATAGCGTGCCCGGGGTGACCCTGGTCAGTCCGCCACCGCACCACGACATCTATTCGATCGAAGATCTCGCGCAGCTGATCTTCGACCTCAAGAACTGTAATCCGTCGGCCAACATCAGCGTCAAGCTGGTGAGCGAAGTCGGCGTCGGCACGGTTGCCGCCGGCGTCGCCAAGGCCCACGCCGACATCGTCACCATCTCCGGCTGCGAAGGCGGCACCGGCGCCTCGCCGATCAGCTCGATCAAGCACGCTGGCGTGCCCTGGGAACTGGGCGTCGCCGAGACCCACCAGACCCTGGTGATGAACGACCTGCGTTCACGCATCAAGGTCCAGACCGACGGACTCCTCCGTACAGGCCGGGATGTGATCATCGCGGCCATGCTCGGGGCCGAGGAATTCGGCTTCGCCACCGTCGCCCTGGTGACGGTCGGCTGCATCATGATGCGCAAGTGCCACCTCGACACCTGCCCGGTGGGCGTCGCGACGCAGAACGAGACCTTGCGCAAGAAGTTCAACGGCAAGCCCGAGCACGTCGTCAACTTCTTCACCTTCCTCGCCGAGGAGGTGCGCGAGCACCTCGCGGCCCTGGGCGTGAAGTCGATCGACGAGCTGGTGGGCCGCACCGACCTCCTGGAGATGAACCACGCCATCACCCACTGGAAGTCGCAGGGCCTGGATTATTCCAAGCTTCTTGCCAAGCCCCAGGTGGGTCCGGAAGTCGGCACCCGCTGCCTGATCAAGCAGGACCATGGCGTCGAGCAGGTGCTTGACCGCGAGCTGATCGTCGCCTGCGCGCCAGCCCTTGAGCGCAAGGAGAAGGTCACCCTCAACCTGCAGCTCAAGAACAGCAACCGTACCGCTTGCACCATGCTTTCGGGCGAGGTCGCTAAGCGCCACGGCCGTGAGGGCCTGCCTCCGAACACCATCACCCTCAACTTCCGCGGCACCTCCGGCCAGAGCTTCGGCGCCTTCCTCTCTCCAGGCATGTCGCTGACCCTCATCGGCGATGGCAACGACTACGTCGGCAAGGGCATGGCTGGCGGGCGCATCGTCATCCGCCCAGCCGAAAACGTCACCTATGTGTGGAATGAGAACGCCATCGTCGGCAACACCGTGATGTACGGCGCCACCGGCGGCGAGGCCTACTTCGGCGGTACCGCCGGCGAACGCTTCTGCGTGCGCAACTCCGGCGCCAACGCGGTCATCGAAGGCGTCGGCGACCACGGCTGCGAATACATGACCGGCGGCCACGCGGTGATCATCGGCCGCACCGGCCGCAACTTCGCTGCTGGCATGTCGGGCGGCATCGCCTGGGTACTCGATGAAGACCACAACTTCAACAAGCGCTGCAACCACGGCATGGTCGCACTCGAACAGGTCGCCAGCGACACCGATGGCGTCGAGGTCCTCAAGCAGCTGCTCGAGAACCACGTGCTGTTCACCGGTTCGCCGAAAGCCAAGGCGTTGTTGGCGGATTGGCCCGCCTGCCTCAAGAAGTTCGTGAAGGTCTTCCCCCACGAATTCCGCCGCGTCCTCACTGAACGGGCCAACAAGCTCGGGCAGTCGGGCGTGCGTGAGGCCGTCAAGGTCTAAGCCACATACAATTACCCTGAATTAACCGTAAAAGAGCATACCATGGGCGATCCCAAAGGCTTCATGACCCACACGCGGCGCGCGCCGAAGTACCTTCCGGCGACCTTGCGCCTGAAGAATCATGATGAACACATCGAAATCCTCCCCGACGAGGCCGTGCGCACCCAGGCCAGCCGCTGCATGGACTGCGGCGTACCGTTCTGCATGAGCGGCTGCCCGCTCGGTAACCTCATCCCGGACTGGAACGACCTGGTCTACCGTGGTCGTTGGAAGGAAGCCCTGCAGGCCCTGCACGCGACCAACAACTTCCCCGAGTTCACCGGCCGCGTGTGCCCGGCGCCGTGCGAGAATTCGTGCGTCCTGGGCATCAACGAGCCCGCCGTGACCATCAAGCTCCATGAGGTCTCGATCGTCGACAAGGGTTTCGCCGAAGGCTGGATCAAGCCCGAGAAGCCCAAGGCCCGCAGCGGCAAGAAAGTCGCCGTCATCGGTGGCGGCCCCGCCGGCCTCGCCGCCGCCCAACAGCTCAATCGCGCCGGCCATCTGGTGACGGTATTCGAGAAGAACGACCGCGCTGGCGGCCTCCTGATGTACGGCATCCCGCACTACAAACTGCGCAAGGAGAAGGTCCAGCGGCGCATCGACCTTCTCGCCGCCGAAGGCATCGAGTTCCGCTACAACGTCACCGTCGGCGTGACCATCCCCTGGGAGCAGATCAAGGGCCAGTACGACGCGGTGATCATCTCCACCGGCGCGGAAGCTCCGCGTGATCTGCCCGCGCCCGGGCGTGAACTCGAAGGCGTGCACTACGCCATGGAATTCCTGCCGCAGTCGAATCGCGCCAACTGGGGCGACAGTGATCTCGCTGCCCTCCATCCCGAGCACAAAAAGCTGTCGGCCGAGGGCAAGCAGGTCATCGTCATCGGCGGTGGAGACACCGGTTCGGACTGCATCGGCACCAGCCTGCGCCAGGGCGCGAAATCGGTGATCAACTTCGAGCTGATGCCGGCTTCGCCCGAGCAGCGCGCCAAGAACAACCCTTGGCCGCAGTACGCACGCATCAAGCGCATCTCGTCGTCGGTCGAAGAGATGACCGAGACCGGCGGCAACGTCGTGTTCAGCGTCGCGACCAAGAAATTCCATGGCCAAGACGGCAAGCTCACCGGCCTGACCACCATCGAACTCGATTGGAGCAGCGGCAAGCCGGTGGAGAAACCGGGCACCGAAAAAGATTGGCAGTGCGATATGGTGCTGTTGGCGATGGGCTTCCTCGGACCGCGCAAGAACGGCCTGCTCGAACAGGTCGGCATGGCGCTCGACGAACGCAGCAACATCAAGACCGATCCAGTGACGCGCATGTCGTCGATCGACGGCGTATTCGCCGCCGGCGACGCCCGTCGCGGCCAGTCGCTGATCGTGTGGGCGATCAGCGAGGGCCGTGAAGTCGCGCGCTGCGTCGACACCTACCTCAGCAAGCAGGAATCGCTGCTGCCCAAGGTTCGTCTCGAAACCTTCGCCTACTGAGCCGAGGTCCGCGACCTCCTTCTGAACTGATCCCCGTGCCCACCTGCGATGTTGTGATTCTCGGCGCCGGTGGCGCCGGTCTGTTCTGCGCGGCGGTGGCCGCCGCCCGCGGGCGGTCGGTGGTGGTCATCGACCACAACGACAAACCCGGGAAGAAGATCCTCATCAGCGGCGGCGGGCGCTGCAATTTCACCAATCGCGGTGCCAGCCCGGCCAATTACCGTTCACGCAATCCGCATTTCTGCGTCTCGGCCCTCAAGCGCTATACGCCGCAGGATTTTATCGCCCTCGTCGATAGCCACGGCATCGCCTGGCATGAGAAGAAGCTCGGGCAGCTGTTCTGCGACGGCTCGGCCAAGGAGCTCTTGGCGATGCTGCTCAGCGAGTGCGCCAACAGCGGTGCCGAGCTGCATCTCGGCACCACCATCGAGTCGGTGAACACCACCGCCGACGGCTTCGCAGTGGCCACCAGTCGCGGGCTTTATACCTGCAGCAAACTCGTGCTGGCCACCGGCGGGTTGTCGATCGCCCCTATCGGCGCCACCGATTTCGGCTATCGCCTGGCACGCCAGTTCGGCCTGAAAATGATCGAGACGATGCCGGCGCTGGTGCCGTTCACGCTCAGCGAAGCCGATCGCCCCGACCTCGCCGGCGTCGCCGTCGATGCCGAAGTGCACTGCGGCGGAATGTCGTTCGCGGAAGCGATCCTCTTCACCCACAAGGGCCTCAGCGGGCCGGCGATCCTGCAGATCTCGACCTATTGGCAGCACGGTCAGGCGCTGGTCATCGACCTCCTGCCGGACGGTGATCTGGGCGGCCGGATCCGCGAAGCCAAGCGCAGCGGGGCCAAGCAGACCCTGCCCAACCTGCTCGCCGAGCTGCTACCCAAGCGCCTCGCCCAGGCCTGGGTGACGCGCTACCGGATTCCCGAATCAGTGCATCAACTCAGCGAGGCCGAGATCGAACGCATAGCCGCCACCATCCATGCCTGGATGGTGACTCCCGACGGCACCGAAGGCTACCGCACCGCCGAAGTCACCCGCGGCGGCATCGACACCGATGAACTGTCGTCGAAGACCATGGAGGCCAAGAAGGTTCCCGGGCTGCATTGCATCGGCGAGGTCGTCGACGTCACCGGCTGGCTCGGCGGATACAATTTCCAATGGGCCTGGGCCTCGGCGCATGCCGCCGCCAACGCGCTCTAACGTGTACTCTGACAGTTTCCTAAGGAGCCTGTTGGGAATAGAGGACCGTGGACGGGAAGGGAATCGTGCGGCAGATCCAAGGCGGCAGATCCAAAGCGGCAAAGCGGGCGGATAGCAGCGTGCCGACGGCTGAGCGGCTCCTGGCTAGCCTAACGCTGATCGACCCCTAGTCTGCGCGCCAACGCCTTCCTGCAGCTTTGGAGTCCGCATGGCCGTCAATGTTCGTATCCCCTCGGTGCTGCGCACCCTGACCAACGGCAAGGAGACCATCGAGGTCACTGCCGTCACCGTCGACGAAGCCTTGGCGCAACTCGAAGCCGCTCATCCCGGAATGCGTGCCCGGCTGTGCGATGAACATGGCAAGCTGCGTCGTTTCATTAACGTCTTCGTCGGCGAAGAAGACATCCGCTTCCTCGATGGCCAGGCGACCGCCGTTAAGGATGGCGAATTGATCGACATCGTCCCCGCCATCGCCGGCGGTTGAAGATGGCCGAGGCTGACGCCCTGGCGGCCAATGCGCTCACCGCCCTACGCCTGGATCTCACCAACCACGGCGTGCGCCTGAGCGACGATCTGCTGGCCTCCGGCTTTGCCCTGGGTCTGGCCACCGATGGACGCAGCGGCGGCGCCGAGGGCATCGATCTCATCCTGCCCGGCAACCGCTGGGTGAATGTCTCGGTGGCCGCGGGCTACGCCCAGACCTCGCCATTCCTCCTGTTGGCGACGCCTGCCGGCATGGTCCTCCGCCACCCGGCGCGCGGCGACCTGCCGGTGGGCTTGCCGGACACCGCCCGCTTCCGTCATGCACGCACCGCCTCGGGACGCTCCTGCGGTGACATCGGGGCCATCCATGGGCCCTGGCTGGTGACCGCGCCATTCGCCGCTGATCCGACGCAGGGCCTCGATCAACCGCAGCGCTTCCTCGGCCTGCCCACCTATCGTGCGCCCGAGGCCACGCGCTGGAGCGTCGACGAGGTCGTGGCCTGCGCGCAAAAAGCCCATGCGGTGTGCGGCATCAGCCTGATCCATCTGGAAGTCGGCGAGGTCTGGTTCGAGGACGGCGGCCTGGCCGCGATCGCACCCTACATCACCGCCTTGAAACGCGCCTTGCGGGTGCTGATCTCGGTCACCGCCCTGCCGCCGGCCCGACCGGAAGCAGTGCGTGCGCTCTACAAATCCGGCTGCGATGCCCTGGCCTATCACCTCCTGGCCTGGGACGCTACCGCCGCCGCCGCTGCCGCCCCGCAACGCAATGTCCTGCTGAGCCACGACCGCGTGCTCGCCGGTCTGCGGGCAGCGGCGGCCTGCTTCCCGCGGGGCGCGGTGAGCACCGATCTGCTGGTAGGCCTGGAACCCTTGGCCAGCGCCGAGTTGGGTCTCGAAGCCCTGACCGCGCAAGGCATCGTCCCCAATCTGGCGGTCTTCCGCCCCCTTCCCGGTGCAGAAAAGACGGCACCTGCCGGGGAAATGGTCGCCACCGGTCCACTGCTGACCTTGATGGATCACCGTCGCGTGCTGATCCAGCGCCACGGCCTGTGGCACAGCCGCGTACGTGGCTTCCCGCGCACGCTAGCGGGCGTCGAGCGCTACGCACCGACCTGGCAAGACCGACTGTATTGCCGCCTCCAGCGCCTCATTCGCTGAAAAACGCAGATGTGGCCCAGCTGCAAGGCGCACGAGGCGATGGCATGGCAGCGCCATGTCGAGCTTCGCAGATAACATCCGTCCCACTGAAAAACGTGCTCTGAAAAGCGCAGCTGTGGCCCAGCTGCAAGGCGCACGAGGCGATGGCATGGCAGCGCCATGTCGAGATTCGTGCAACGCCGCACGCCGCAGGCGGGCCGCAGCTGCGCTTTTCAGCACGAGGCGATGGCATGGCAGCGCCATGTCGAGCTTCGTGCAACGCAGCACGCCGCAGGCGGGCCGCAGCTGCGCTTTTCAGAGAGGGCCGCTCGGTGGGGCGACGATGATGCGATCGAGGCTGGCGGTGCCGGGCATGGTGATGGCCAAGCGGATCACCGCCGCGACATCGCTGGCGCGACACATGCGCGTGCGCTCGAGCGCGACGCCGTCTGGCCAGATTTCGGTGTCGGTGGCACCGGGAGCGACCACCGTCACGCGCACGTTGGTGCCGCGTAATTCTTCACGCACGCAGCGCGACCAGGCCTCGAGCGCGGCCTTGCTCGCGGCATAGGCGCCGCAGCCGGTGAAGGCCGCGTCAGCAGCAACCGAACTGACATTGACGATGGTCCCGCCACGCGCTCCGCGCAGATGCGGCAAGGCCGCCTGAGTCATCAGCATCGGCACCAGGACATTCAGATGCCACAGCTCCTGGACATGTTCCGGGGTCAGGGCGCCGATGGCAGCGGTGGCGTAGATGCCGGCGTTATTGACGATGGCATCAAGACGTCCGGCTTTGGCTAGGGCCTCATCGATGACCCGGCGCGGCACATCGCCGCCAGTCAGATCGGCGGTGATGCCCCAAGCCACCCCCCCCAGTTCCTGGACCAGGGCCGCAAGGCGCTCGGTACGTCGTCCAACCAACACCAAACGGTGATCGGGGGCCAGGGCGCGTGCGGTCGCGGCGCCGATGCCGGAGGTCGCACCCGTGATTAATACCATGGGAAGATTCATGTTGCGATTAGAATAGACCATTCGCAACTGCAAGACCTCGCTACCGGCAATTGCGTTCAGACGTCGTCGATCATCCTCAGGCCCATGCACTCTTCAGCTATTCCCGGCGCCAATCCCGCCGCTATTCCCGCCGCCATTCCCGTCGCCATCCTCGGCGCCACCGGCTACGCCGGCGAGATCTCCGTCCGCATCCTCCTCAACCATCCGGGCTTCCGCATGGTGCACGTGGGTAGCGATCGGGTCGCCGGCCAAGCCCTCGCCCAGGTGGTGCCCTCATTCGCCGGCGAAACCGATCTGGTGTTGGCACCGGATACCGTCGAGGCGATCCTCGCCAGTGGCGCCAAGGCAGTGATCCTCGCCAAGAAGAGCGTCGAAGTCACCAAGGTCGTGCCCTCGTTGCTAGCCGCGGGGCTGAAGCTGGTCGACATCGGTGCCGAGTTCCGGCTGCGCGATCCGGCGGCGTACAAGCACTGGCACAAGGAGGAGCACCACTGCCCCGAGCTGCTGCCGGAGGCTGTCTATGGCCTGTCGGAGATCCACACCGAGGCCATCCGCGAGGCCCGGGTGGTCGGCAATCCGGGCTGCTATGCGACCTCGATGCTGCTGCCTCTGCTGCCCTTGCTGCGCGCCGGATTGATCGAGCTCGGCGCGCCGCTGGTAGCCATCGGCTACAGCGGGATCTCGGGGGCCGGTAAGAAGTTCGTCGAGAGCAACAACAACCTCTTCTATGCCATGGACGGCAACCTGCATTCCTACAAACCGGTCGGCCATCAGCACACCGGCGAAGTCGACCAGGAGCTGAGCGCCGTCGCCGGCACGCCGGTGCACCTCACTTTCGTGCCGCACCTCGCGCCCCTGACGCGCGGCATCCATACCACGCTTACGGTCACCCTGGCCGCCGGTGCGACCCTTGCCCAGGTCACCAGCGCCTGGCAGCAGGCCTATCACGGGCGGCCCTTCATCCGCGTCCGGTCGGGGCCGCAGCAGGTCGAGGTCGGCAATGTCGCCGGCACCAATTTCGCTGACTTCGGGGCGGCCCTCGATGGGCGCACGCTGATCATCGCCTCGGCCATCGATAACCTAGTCAAGGGCGCCAGTGGCCAGGCGATCCAGAATCTCAACCTGATGTCCGGCTATCCCGAGACCATGGGTCTGCTGGGGCGTGGTATTTAAGACAATCTATTGTCTCCAGGCCACGCTTCCGCACCATCTGCAAGTCTCTCCGAGTTCACGAAGCAACGGAATACGTTCATCATGCGTCTACGACTGGTACCCACGATCCTCCTGCTCTCGGCCTGGACCTGGGGGGCTGAACCATCACCGGCGCCGGTGCTGCCTGGAAAAGCCTTCGAAGTTCAACTCGCGGATGGAAAAAATCTACTGGCCCACTGGGAGACCACGCCGTGGGCGAGGATGTGGGCCGATCCAGCCCTGAAGCCGCTGCATCAACCCTTTACGGAAGCCCAGGCGGAAGCCGCCAAGCATCTCGGCGCCACCCCCACCGAGCTGCTCGCAGCAATGGCCAACGCCGCCCTGACGGTGAACTACCTGCCGGCAGCCAGTCCTGCCGCCGGTAAGCCGGTATTACCGCTGACCGTCTCCGCCGGCGCCGATTTCGGCAGCTATGCGGCGAAGCTCTTTACCTTCTTAAAGAATACCGCCGAAACCTCCAAGAAGACCCTGCCGGCGACGGTCGCCGGCGCCGACGAGGCGATCAGCGATCCCAGCCAACCGGAAGCGATCTTCGCGCGTTTCGCCACTGGCTTGGCCTTCGGCTTCCGGACCCCGCCGGTGCGTCCGCAGGCCCACCCGAACCTCAAGGATGATCTATTCGCCCACGCCGACATCGCGCGCATTTTCGAGATGCTCGGCGCCGCCATGCCCAACGGCAGTGAACGTGATTCGATCCTGCAGGCGAAACAGCAGCTCGCCGAGATGAAGCTAAGCGAGGCCACCTACCGGATGCAGATCATCCCCGAGGGCTTCCTCGAAAAGATCGATGTCGGTGAGGTCAAGGCTATCGGCTATAAATCCGTCGACCGGGCCCTGCTCGCGCGATTGCCCGCCAACGTGCTGATGGTCGGAGCCGTGGGGTATAATAGCCTCGAGGCCTGGAACCTCGAGCGCAAGCAAATGCTCGCGAGCTGGGCGCCGCTGGTGGGCGTGGACCCAGTCGATAGCGACGACACCGAGAAGGCGATCAACGCCAAGCTCACGGAGTTCGGCCTGGAGGTATCGGTCGCCGAGCTCGCCACGACCATCACCGGGACCTCGTTCATCGCCATCACGCCGTCGATGCCTTTCCCGGCCGCGACCATCGCCATCCCGCGTTCCGCCGTCGCCGACAAACTGATCGCCCTCGGTCTCGGCAAGCTCGGTTCGCAGGTCCCCGCCGAAGGTTCCTCGATCGTCATCCCCATCCCCAATGCCCCGGTCGTCGCCACCCTGGTCTGCGACAAGTCGGTGTGGCTGGTGAGCAGCGACACGATGCTCGCCGATCAATGGCTCAGCGGCAAGGCCGACAACGGCTGGACCGCGAGCGCCGCCGGCAGCTTGGCGCTGAGCAAGGCGCCGGCGGATGCCTACCTCATCGCCGCCAGCGACACCCCTGCAGTCATGCGCCTGCTCGCGGGCTATGCCGGCATGGGCCTGACCATGGCCAAGCAACTGACCCCGGAACAACGCCAAGCCATCATCCAGGGCTTCAATATACTGGCTGCCGCCGCCTCGCCCGGCTACGCCGTCGCCGGCTCGGTCAAAGGTCGGCAGATCACGGAAGTCCGCAGTCTGACCGGGGTCGTACCGGGAGTCTTCATCATCGGCGGCATCGCCGGAACCGTCGGCTATATGCGCCAGCAAGCGCTGCACGCGCATGGCCCACACAACGGGCCTGAAGCTGCCGAAAAGATCGCCGACCCTAACCTCCCGGTAACGGTGCTGCGCCAAAACATCCTGCCCGCCCAAGAACAGTTCAAGGCTGGGCTGTATCGCGATCAGGATGGCGATGGCCTCGGCGAGTATGCCCTGCTGTCGGAGCTCAATGGCCGCCGGGATGTCGGCGAGGGGCAACGTCTGGCCTTGCTCAGCGGCCCGCTCGCACGCGGGGCCACGGTCGGCGGCTATTCCTACACCATCTACCTGCCCGGCGGCGCCACGCGCGTTGCCGACGACGGCAAGGCCGAGACCCGCGCCAGCGTTCCGGCCAATGCCGACGTCCAGGAAAAGACCTTTGTCGCCTATGCCTGGCCGGCCCGTACCAAGGACGGCATGATGTATGCCCTGGTCAACAACGTGGTCTACGAAACGCCATACAACGGCATGCCCCCGGCGTGGAACGCGGTCTTCGATGGCGCCGGTTTCGAAGCCAAGCCGAAGTGGGCGATGAGCGCTGGCTCCAGTACGGGATCAGGCACTGGCACTGGCACTGGCACTGGCACTGGCACTGGCACTGGCAGCAGCACAGTCCCCGAACCCGCAAACGTTCCATAGATTACCCATGCTCATCCGCCCACGCCGTAATCGTGTATCCGCTGGCGTGCGTGCGCTGGTCCGCGAAACCGTGCTGACTCCGGCCGACCTGGTCCTGCCGCTGTTCGTGCACCATGAGTCCGCGGATGCACCGATCGCGGCGATGCCCGGCTGTGCCCGGCAATCGATCGCCAACACCGTCGCCACCGCCCGCGTCACCTACGAACTGGGCATCCCGGCGGTGGCGCTGTTTCCGGCCTTGACCACGGCGGAGAAATCGCCGGCGGCGCATGAGAGCATCAATCCCGAAGGTCTCCTACCGCGCTGCGTGCGGGCCTTGAAAGCCGCCCTGCCGGACCTGGTGGTAATCACCGACGTGGCCCTCGATCCCTATTCCACCGATGGCCACGATGGCCTGGTGCGCGATGGCAAGATCGTCAACGACGAGAGCCTGCCGATCCTGGCGGCAATGGCTGTCGCCCAGGCCCGCGCCGGGGCCGATCTGGTGGCGCCCAGCGACATGATGGATGGACGCGTCCAGGCGATCCGCGAAGCCTTGGATGCGGCGGGCTTCATCGAGGTCGGGATCCTCAGTTATTGCGTCAAATACGCTTCGGCTTTCTACGGCCCCTTCCGCGAGGCCCTCGATTCGGCGCCGCGTTTCGGCGACAAGAAGACCTATCAGATGGATCCAGGGAATGTCCGTGAAATCCTCCGTGAAGTCGCCCTCGACGAGGCCGAAGGCGCCGACTTCGTGATGGTCAAGCCCGGGCTGCCCTACCTTGATGTGGTGCGCGCCGTGCGCCAAGCCACCGCCCTGCCGGTGGCGGCGTATCAGGTCAGTGGCGAATTCGCGATGCTCAAGGCCGCCGCCGAAAAGGGCTGGATCGATTACGACCGCTGTCTGCTCGAAAGCCTGCTGGCCTTCAAGCGCGCCGGCTGCGATTTCATCTTCACCTATGGGGCGATCGACGCCGCGCGCCTGTTGCGACGCTGACGTGCTTGATCGGCAGAAGATCAACGTCTAGGAGTCTGTCGGAGATAGGCTTGGTCGGCTGACTCCGACAGGCTCCTAGGCGGTGAGGCCGAGCCGCTTACGCTGTCCGCCTGCCCATGCCGCCGACCCCACCCCCAGCAGCGATAACGCGCCGACCTCGCCGTTGGCGGCGGTGGCTGCTGGTCACCGCGCTCATCGTCAGCACCCTGGGTGCCGCCGCCTGGGTGGTGCGTGAACGCTGGCTGGGGCCGTTGATCGCCCGCGCCGTGGTCCAAACGCTGCACGAAGAAATCGGCGGCCGCTGGTCCGTAGCGCGCGTCTCTGGGACCCTCATCAGCAACCTCCGCATCGAGGGCCTGACCGCCCTGGAGACCGCACCCGACAGCGTCCTCACCCAGGCCCACGTCGAGAGCATCACCTTCACCTATCGCTGGTGGCGCTTCTTCGGCACCGAGAAGCTGACCGCGATCGACGGCGTGGTCCTCGAGGACGTGGACCTGACCATCGACAGCGCAGCCACTGCCTCATCGGCGACCACTGCCGCCTCGGCGACCACTGCCGCCTCGGCGACCACCGCCGCATCGACGACCACCGCCACCCGCACATTTCCAACAATTCCCTGGGCGATGCCGATCAGCGCCACGGGCACAGTGACGGTGCTGACTCCAGCAGGCACCCTCGAAGCCAACGAGTTGCACCTCGAAGGGCGGCTGGATCACCTGCAACTCGACGCGCATCTGCGCTTGGCGGGGCACCAGCTGGGAAAGCTGCGCCTTGCCGCCGAGCACCACGGCCCGCTACCGACCGCCGGTTGGAACCTCGACAGCCATGTGCAGGAAGCAGATGAGCCGCCGCTGCACCTGGCCGTCGCCGTGAGCGCCGCCACACCGCAGCTCAGCGCCACGCTCACCGCCGGTGAGGGCACCCGACTGACCTGCGCCACGGCTGCGCCAGGCGTGGTCTTCTCAGCCACCGGCGACGCCACCCGGCTGGCACCGGCACTGCGTCGCGTGAGCGCCGCCATCGGCGTGAGCTTGCCGAATAACGGCCGCGTCAGCCTCGACGGTACGCGTGCCGATGACGGCACGGTGAGCATCGCCCACGGCCGCGTGGATCATCCTGCGATCACCGCCAATATCACCGCCGGCCGCTGGCACCCCGACACCGGGCTCCTCAGCCTTGCTGACGGCGATGCCCAGATCCGACCCACATATCTGAAGCCGTCGCTCGCTCGCTATCTTGACGAAAAGGCCCTGCTCACGCTCCATGCCCAGGCCCGCGAGGGTCGTCTCGAGGTCCAGCTCACCAGCGCCGATCTGCCACTGCCGCTGAGCGCCGAAGCCCAGCTCGATGGTCACCTGGCCAGCGCGGCCTGGCGCAGCGCTGCGCTGCAGGTCCAGCTCACGGCGAGCGCTGACGGCGACAACCACTATCGCGCACAGCTCGGCCTCAATGGCAGCTGGGCGGCGCTACATGGCAACCTCAAGATTCAGGCCGCCCGGGTGATCGCGGGCACCTGGCAGGCCAACGACCTCGCCGCCCAGGCCCAGCTGACCATGACCGCCGCCGGTCAGCAACCCGCCCGCCTCGAAGGCCAATGGACGCTTACGGCGGCGGCCATCCGCGCCTCCCCGACCAAGGCCGACTGGAGTCTCGCCAGCAGCGGGCAGTTGCACGCCGACGAGCACGGCTTGCAGCTCGTGACCGAGATCACGACGCCGCTAGTGGCGCAGGCAACGCTCACTTCCGCGACGCCGTTCAGCGCCGATGGCGCCTGGCTGACGGGCTTCACCAGCACGCCGCTGGGCGGACAGTGGCAGCTCAGCGATCTCGATCTCGCGCAGGTCGCATCGCTGCTCCCCGAGCGCGTGCACCTCGATGGCCATGCCCGCGGTCATGGCGAACTCCAGGATCTCTGGCAACCGCAGAACTGGTCAGCTGTCCTCCACGCCGAGCACGTCAACCTCGGCGGTCTGCCGCCGCTGCCGCCACTGCTCGACATCGAGGCGGCGATCACCGCCAGTCCGGCGGGGATCCTGATCAACACCCTCAGCGCCCGTGCCGGTGGCGGACAGGTGCAAGTCAGCGGCAGCCTGCCCCTGCCGCAGCAGGACGGTCCGCTGGCCTTGAACGTGGTCTGCAAGGATGCGTTGATCTTCCAACGTCCGGACGTGCGTCTGCGCGCCGATGCCGAGGTCCAGCTCACTGGCACCTGGGCGGCACCGGCCTTGAAGGGCGACGTCCATCTCACCGACCTGGTCGCGACCACGCCGGTGTCGTGGTTCGGCGGCCGCGATCTGCCGGTAGTCGCTTCACCCTTCGAAGGCCTGAGCAGCTTGCCGCCGCCGTGGAACCTCATGCAGCTCGAGCTGCACCTCACCGGTGGCCAGGATCCCCGCAAGGCCCTCGAAATCCGCAACAATGTCGTGGTCGCCCGCCTGGCGATCGACGTCACCGTCGCCGGCAAGGTCCAACTGCCGGTCCCCAGCGGAGAGATCCTCTGCCGCAAGGGGCGCCTGGTCCTGCCGTTCTCGGCGTATGCCATCGACAGCGCGGCGTTGCGCTTCAATCCCGCCGATCCCTATGATCCGCTGATCGAGGCCAGCGCCTCGACGCAGGTCCAGGGCTATCTGATCACCGCCCAGATCAGCGGCACGCTGCGCCATCCGCACGTCGATGTCAGCTCCTCGCCGCCGTTGGCGCCGGAAGATGCCCTGGTCCTCGCGAGCACCGGTCGGCTGCCGGCGGAGATGCGCCGCGATGGCACCTCGGCCTCGGCGATCAGCGTCGCCCTGCCCTTCGTCGGCCGGGAACTGCAGCGCTGGGTGCTCGGTGATGGCTTCGCCGATGATGGCGACAGCATCCTCGATCGCTTCGTCATCCGCTACGACGAAGAGCGCAGCCAACGCGGACTGCCCTCGGTGCGCGTGGAATATCAGCTCTACGATCCCTGGTATCTCTATGGTGAACGCGATCTCTACGAAGCCTACAACCTCGGCCTGATGTGGCGGTGGATCTTCGCCGATCCGGCGCGCGCCAAATCCACCAGGCCCGTCGAGGACGAACGCGATGACGAGCCGATTGCCGATTGGCGCGTGGTCCCGGCTGCCGGCGTCGATCATCTCCCGGTCTCGGCGGGCAAGCTCCTCGCCACCGTCCCCGCCCGTCAACGCCGGGGCAGCGACGCCAATCAACCGGCGCAGATCGCCAGCGCCGCCCAACGCATGGTCGATCATCTGCAAGAGGCCGGCTATCCCGAGGCTCGGGTGCAACCGACGATCAGCACGATCCATCCCGAGCCCATCGAGTTCGCGGTCACCCCCGGCAATTCATGGACGATCACCGCGAGCCGCGTGCAGGGCGCGCCCACCGACCTGCTCGCGACCTTGGATGCGATCGTCGCCAAAGGTCTGCCGCGCGGCGCGGCGCCGACGCCGAGCGCCGAGATCGCCACCCGGGCGGCATTACGCCAGGCCATGCGCAATGCCGGGTATGCCCTCGCGGAAGTGCGCAGCCAGATCGTGCGCGATCCGCAGGCAGAGGCCAACGCCCTGGTCACCATCACCGTCGAACCCGGCCTGCATTACCGCTTCGCCACGCAAGCACCGACGATCACCGGCGAGCTCGACGACGCCATACGTTCGCGCCTGACCGAGACCTACCTAGCGGTGCAGGGGAAGGATTGGACCCGCCGCCGGGTCATCAATCTGCGCGCCCAATTGCTGCAGATCCTACACCTCGAAGGTTACACCTTCGCCCAGGTGGTGCTCACCGACGACGAACCGGCCCTGCTGCCCAACGTGCTCTGTAGCGTGCAGATCACTCCCGGAGCGCCGGTGATCGTCCAGGCCATCAACCTCAGTGGGTTCCATTACACCTCTCACGAGTATGTCCGCCATCGTCTGCAGCTGCCACTCGGCACGCCCCTGCGCGATGGCGAACCCGAGGCCGCACTCGGGCGCCTGCGCCGCAGTGGTGTCGCCCGCAGCGTGAAATCCACCGTCACTCCCGTGGGCCTGGCCCTGCCCGGCATGCAACCGGAGCTACAGCCCGCAGAGCTGAACATCATCGCCGAGGAAGCCCCGCCGCGCAGCGTCGAATTGGCGGCGGGCTACGGCAGCTACGAAGGCGCGCGCGGCAGCGCCCTCTACCGCGACAGCAACCTCTTCGGCTGGGGCCGCACCTGGGAGCTCGGCGGCGATCTCAGCCAGCGCAGCCAGGGCGCGCACACGCGCATCATCGATCATGATCTGCTCGGCATTCAACGCATCCTCAGCGTCACCCTCAGCGGTGGCTGGCGCCAGGAGCCATCATTCGATCGTACCTCGTATGCCAGCGAGTTCAGCCTGCGCGCACCGCTCACCGATTGGCTCGATCTGCGTACCACCTACACCCTCGAAGCCGAGCGCGCCAGCGAACGTGCCGCCGTCGTCGACGACTCGCAGGATCAAGGCTTCGTGCTTAATGGCGTGCTCAACACCAGTCTGCTGTGGGACGGGCGCGATGATCGGCAGCTGCCCACGCGGGGCGGCCTTGCCGAGGTCGGCTTCGGCATCTCCGACCCTGCGCTGGGCTCACAGATTTCGTACATCGAATGGTCGACGCGCCTGGGCTGGGTACTGCCGGTGGTCGATGAGCGCCTGATCCTGGCGACGCAGGTCGCGGGCATCGTACGCCGCATCACCGATGGCACCGACAACCTGCCCATCCAATATCGCCTGTTCCTCGGTGGCTCGACGACCGTGCGCTCCTTCGGCCTCAACGAGCTCAGTCCGGTGAGCGCCAATGGCGACGCCCTCGGCGGCCTCACCGCCGGCTATGCCAACGTCGAGTTACGCGCCAAGGTCTCAGGCAAATTCCATGTCGCGGCTTTCTATGATGTCGGCAAGGTCTCCGAACGCAGCTGGACCCTCGATGGAGCCCTCGGCCAAGCCCTCGGCGGTGGCCTGCGCTACCACCTGCCGATCGGCCCCCTGCGCGTGGACGCGGCCTACAACCCCGGCGAACGCTGGGCCGCCGACCAGAGCTATGCCATCGAAGGAGCGATCGGATTCACCTTTTGACCCCAAGGGATTGGCAATATTCGCCCATGAGCCTGGCGGAGATTGGCCAGCAAGGCTGATTCGGTCTCGCCGAGCATCTCCGGCATTGCAGGATTTGAGGTCAACAGCAACTGCCACCCGCAGGGCAACAGGTGCCTCCAACCTGATAATCTAGCGGTAGGACACCGTTCTTGGTCTCGCTGGGGTGACGCAGTCGATGGCTATCGCAGATATACTGCGTCTGCTCGGCCTCGGGAATCGGGGCGTAGGGTGGCAGCCCGATGACCTGCGCCGCATAGGGCGCGCTGGTCAGCAGACGATAGGTCTTGGCGCAGACAGCGGTGCGTTCACCACGACGGAGGACATGGCCATCGTCGTCACGGACTTCGCTCCATGGCCCTGGATAGATCACCGCGTGATGGCCTTCGCGGCAGGGCCCCTGCTTGCCCTTGTAGGCCACCACCGTCACCGAACGGTATTCGATGCCGGCGACTACCTGCCAGGGCGCGGCATCGCGCTTTGCCAGCTGCACGCCATGGAATCCGGCATCGGCGAATGCCTGCAGGAAGCGATCTTCGCGGAAGGCACCGCTGATGCAGCCCGACCACAAGGTTGGGTCGGCCTGCTGCGCGAGCGGCACATCCTCGTCGCTGACGATGTCGGAGATGGCCACCCGGCCGCCGACCTTGACCACCCGGAAGAGTTCAGCGAACAGCGCGGCCCGCTGTTGGGGATCGACCAGGTTCAACACGCAATTGGACACCACCACATCGATGGAGGCATCACCGATCACCGGTGCGGTCCGCCGCAGACGTTCCTGTTCCGCCTCAAGGGCGAAGAGGTCTTCGCGACTGCGCACCGGATGCTGCGCCAGCCAGCCGTCGAGGGCTTCGAGATCGAGTGCCAGATCATGGATCGCACCGCAGCGAAACTCGGTGTTGGCGAAACCGATCTTAGCGGCGACCTGTGGTGCCGCGCCCCGGGCCAGAGCGAGCATGTCGCGATTGCGATCGACCCCGATGACCTTGCCCGCCGCCCCGACGACCTGCGCGGCGATGAAGCAGATCTTCCCGCCCCCGCTGCCGAGATCGAGCACGGTGTCACCCGCTTGCACGAAGGTCGACGGGTCCCCGCAGCCGTAGTCGCGGTCGAGGATCTCCTGGGGAATTGCCTTCAGCCAGCGCGGGTCGTAGGTCACCGGGCAGCACAGCGCGGCCTCGACGGACTTGGAGGCGGCACCATAGCGGTCTTGGACGGCAAGGGTCTGATTCATGGTGATTCCGTGATTCGATCTGTTTTCAACGGTGATTGCGCTGGCGACGGCAGAGGTACCAGGCGATAGCGCAGAATGGTGGTGATGATGGCCCAGCCGGCTTTGAATACCGGCAGGATGCGGCCGCTGATTTTCGACTCGCCGGCGGTGCGAACTTTCGCGTCGACCGCCAGCTCGCCATAGCGCAGCCCGAGTCGCAACGCCTTGGTCTGCATCTCTGCCGTCCAGCCGAAGGTGCGATCCTGCATGGCGAGCCTGGCCAGGGCCGCACAGCTGATGCAGCGGAACGGGCCAAGATCGGTGACGCGCCGCCAGAACAGCAGCCGCAAGAGCAGCGTGGCGACGAGGTTGCCGGCCAGTTGCGGTGGCGTGAGGGCACCGGGCTCACGTTGGCCGAGTGCGCGGCTACCGATGTGCAGGTCGAGCAGGCCGATCACGACCGGGCTGCAGAGCGCTTCCAGACGTGACAGATCATCGGCGCCATCCGCATCGCAGAAGACCACCGCCACGGCGTCTGCCGGAACCGCCGCTAGGCCAGCTAGGCAAGCCGCGCCATAGCCACGTTGCAGCGCTGGTACCACCTGCGCGCCGGCGGCGCGCGCGACCTCGGCCGTGCGATCCGTGCTACCATTATCGGCGACGATCACGGTACCAATACCAGCAGCCAGCAGGCGCGTGACCACCGGCGTGAGTGAGCCCTCTTCATTCCAGGCAGGGATAACGGCGATGACGGAAGCGAGCATGCTTGCACTCTAGTGCCCCGGCTCGACAAAAGTAAGTGCCCAACACCGATCATCGTGCTGCGTAGCGTAGCGATGGAGCTGATTCCCTATGTATGCACCCGTAGCAACCGCACTTCCTTGGCTTGAGCCGGTTCTGCGCCAACCGTTGACTACATTGCAATTGAACCTCGGTCGTTTCTGCAATCTGGCCTGCACCCATTGCCACGTCGAGGCCGGGCCCAAACGCACCGAGATGATGAGCGCAGAGGTACAGACGCGGGTGGCGGACTGGATCACCACGCATCGACCGCCGATTGTGGATCTGACGGGTGGAGCCCCGGAGCTGATTCCTGGATTCCGTGACCTCGTGCGGACGGCGCGTGCGGCCGGGGCGCAGGTCATCGATCGTTGCAATCTGGCGGTCTTGCAGGAATCCGGGCAAGAGGATCTGGCCGAATTCCTGGCCGCTAATCAGGTCCATGTAGTCGCGAGCATGCCGTGCTATCTGGCCGAAAATGTCGACCGGCAACGGGGCAAGGGTACCTACGACCGCTCCATCCAAGGTCTCCAGCGGCTCAATGCCGTCGGTTATGGCCGCGCCCCCGACCTGCCTTTGCACCTGGTCTACAATCCGGGTGGGGCAGCGCTGCCCCCGGCCCAGGAATCTTTGGAAGCTGATTACCGTACGCGGTTGAAGGCCGATTGGGACATCGATTTCACTGGTTTATGGTGCCTGGCGAATGTCCCCATCAAACGCTTCCGCCGCTTTCTTGAGGCCGCCGGCAAGCTCGCGCTCTATGAGGACAAACTGCGGGCAGCATACAATCCCGCGACGCTCGCGGGCCTGATGTGCCGCACCACGCTCAGCGTCGACCACACCGGCACGCTCTACGATTGCGATTTCAATCTGGCCTGCGATCTGCCGCTCTCGGATCAGCCGGCGCAGCATCTGTGGGACATCCTTCCCGCGGCGCTGACGTCGCAGCCGATCGCCATGCGTGCGCATTGCCTGGCCTGCACGGCCGGTTGCGGCTCCAGCTGCACCGGGGCCGTCGCGTGATTCCAGGAAAACGGTGTCCCCGCGGCGGCGTCACAGCGTGATCGCTAACGGCCTACGGTCTTGGTGGCCCCTTATTCCGGCGGGTCTCGCGGCCCTCCTCGCGCTCGCGGTGCTGGCTGTCCAGGCGGGCTCATGGCGCGAGCAACCCGTGCTTTTCGCTAGTTGCGCCGTGGGTCTCGGCGCAGCGATGCTGGCGGGTTTGGCGGTGGTACGCCATCGTGACGTCGGACCGCTCGGGCTCGCATGGATCCTCGTCGTCGGGGTGGCGTTGCTCGGAATGGGTCTGCGCATCGCCCCGTCTGATGATGTCTTCCGCTACGTCGTCGAAGGACGTCAGCTGCTGGCGGGACAGAATCCGTTTTCGATTCCTCCTGCCGCTCCCCAGGCGCAGGCCCTCGTTGAGCCAGCGATCAGCGCCGGGGTCAACCATCCGGAAATGACCGCCATCTATCCCCCTCTGGCCCTGGGTCTGCATGCCGCGGTGGAGGGGTTCTCACCTGGCGTGCGCGGTTTCCAGGTGCTTGCCGGCGTCCTTGCGCTGGCCTGCCTGGGAGTGGCGACATGGCTGCTGCGTCGCCTGGGACGTGATCCAGCACTCATCCTGGCCGCGGCGTGGAATCCCGTCCTGCCGCTCTTTGTCGCGGGTGAAGGCCACCATGACATCGCGATGGCTTTGCTGATGTTGCTGGCGTTGACTACCGCCTGCGTGGCGCGGCCGTGGCCGGCCGTGCTGGCCACCGGGGCTGCCTGCCTGGTGAAGCCATTCGCGTTGGCGCTGGTGCCCGCGTTGATGCCGAGCGTGGGCTGGCGGCGATGGCTGATCCTACCTTTAATTGCCGTGCTCGCCTATCTGCCGTTCGCCGGTGCCGGTATGGGTATGGTGGGTAGCCTGATGGTGTACGGGGGAGAGCGTCACTTCCACGGCGTCCTCGATCCCTACCTGCGCGATGGCTTGCGGATGGTGGTGTCACCAGCCGCACTGGAGCGGTCGATCCGCGTCCTCCTGGTCGTCCTGCTGCTGAGTGGTGGATGGCTAGTGCAGCGACGCATGGCCGGTCGGCCATTGCCGGAACGCGCGGTTGCGTTCACCGTCGTGATGTTCCTCTGTCTGCCGACGATGCATCCGTGGTACCTGGTTGCGCTGGTGGTGTTGCTGCCGTTTTCCCGTTCATGGGCGTTGCCATTGTGGACCGCCGGAGCCGGCATCTATTGGCTGCATGGGATGCGCATACTCGACACCGGTGCGTGGATCGAGACGCGGTGGGTCACGGCCCTCGCGCATCTGCCGGCGCTGGCGCTGCTCGCCTGGGAATGTCGAACGAAGGGCAGCCGCATCACCCGCCATCCGCTCACGCAGGTAGCGCATGACTGATCCGACCCTGGTCATCATCGCCAAGCCGCCGGTACTCGGTCTGGTGAAGTCACGTCTTGCCGCCGGCATCGGCGCGGAGGACGCACTCGCGGTCTATCGGCACTTGCTCGCCATCGTGGCGCGCACGGCCGCTGCCTGGACGGGTCCGGTGCTGCTGTCCGCCCAGCACCTCGACGGATGGCATGGCACCGGACTTGAACATCTGCCACGCCAGCTGCAGCCGCCTGTCGACCTCGGGGGTCGTATCGGCGCGGCCTTGCGTTGGGGTCTGACCCTGGCGCCGACAGCCGTGGCCATCGGCACCGATTGTCCAGGTCTGACGCCTGCGCACGTGCGCGACGTCGCTGCGGGCCTGGACGATGCCCCGCTGGCGTTCGGTCCGGCAATGGATGGCGGTTATTGGGCGATTGGAGCCTCAGCGGGCGCCCCGCTCGATCTGGTGTGTGCCGCCGATCTGCCGTGGTCGACGCCCCGTCTGCTGGCGGTCACGCGTCAGCGCTTGCAAGGGGTTGGCCTGACGTGGCACGAAGGCCCGACGCTCGCGGATTGCGACGATCGAGCCGATCTGGAGGCCGCCATCGCCGAGGGTCTCCTGAAATGGCCAAGCACCGGGCTGTCAGCTCCGTAGAGCGTTGACCATGCTACGCATCACCAAATTCCTACGCCGTGCCACGCTCGCTTCCTGGATGGTGCTCGGCATATCCGCGTTGCCGGCGGTCGAGGCCATTCCGACCCCCGCCTCCGCGGCTGCCATTGCCGCCCCCGCCCTCGATGCCGCCCCCGCCCTCGATGCCGCCCCCGCCCTCGATGCCGCCCCCGCCCTCGATGCCGCCCCCGCCCTCGATGCCGACCACGCCATCTGGGGCGCGGTGCTGGCCCAGATCGTGCGCCCCGATGGCGTCGACTACGCCGCGGTCCAGCGGTTGCAGCCCGAACTCGATCGCTACCGCTTCCAGCTCGCCCATGCGGTCGAGCCCACCGCAACCGCCGAACGGCTGGCCTTCTTCATCAATGCCTACAACGCGCTGACGGTGCAGCTGGTCGCCAGCAAGCTCCCGGCCGATCAGAAGACCTGGCCCGATTGGAGCATCACGCTCATCGGGCCGCCGGCCGGTAATGCCTGGAAGGGCTACAGCTTCGTGGTCGCTGGCGTCCCGCGCACTCTCGATGCGATCGAGAACGCCGTCCTGCGCCCGCTGGGCGAGCCGCGGATCCACTTCGCGATCAATTGCGCCTCGCGCTCGTGTCCGACCCTGTCCGCGCAGGCGTACCGCGCCGCGACCCTCACCGCCCAGCTCGCCAACGCCACCGCCGCCTTCGCCCACGACCCCACCCAGCTCCGCCTGGCCGATGGCCATCTGCGCGTCAATCCCATCCTCGACTGGTTCGCGGCGGATTTCGCCGCCGCCGGCGGGGTGCGGAAATTCCTGCTCTCCGAGGTCACCGAACCCGGCCCGCTGGCAACCCAGCTTGCGGGTGCCGACCCCTTGCAATTCTTCATCTACGACTGGCGCCTCAATCTCGCCCACGCACTTCCCTGAACAATTCCTTGAACAATTCCTTGAGCAATTCCTTGAACAATTCCTTGAGCAGCCCCATGAGCACCAGTGTCCTGCCCGCTAATCCGCTGCTGCGTTTCGCCAACTGGCTGCATCTGCAGTGGCCGGCGGGCATCCCCGAACGGTTGCCGGTGGTGGCGGCGGATGCGGGCACCACCGTGCCAGGCTTGCTGATCGTCGGGGATCTCACCGGCGTCCCATTGCTGAAGTTCGCACTCGATACCGGCGCCAAGGCGGCGCAACGCTGCATCCGCGAGCTCGGAACGCCAGGTGCCGACCACGCAATTTTCGATGTCGTGATCATCGGCGGGGGCGTGGCGGGAATGGCGGCGGCGCTCGAACTGGCCGGCAGCAGCCTGCGGTTCTGCATCCTCGAATCCAATCAGCGACTGGCCACCATCGCCAATTTTCCGTTCGGAAAACCCATCTTCACCTACCCCAGCGCGATGGTGCCCACCGGTCGGCTCCAGGTAGGTGCGGGGGTCAAAGAGGAGCTGCTGGCGGAACTCGAAAGCCAGTTTTCCGGCCGCGATCTGCCGTTGCAGCAGGTCAACGCCACCCATGTCGAGAAGCGCGGCGACCATCTCGCGGTGATGCTGGCCGAGGGCCAGCCGCTGCTGGCCCGCCGGGTCATCGTCGCCATCGGCCGCAGTGGGAATTTCCGCAAGCTCGGCGTGCCGGGCGAAGACCTGCCGCAGGTGGTGAACCGGCTGCACGATCCCAAGCATTACACCGGCCAGGCCGTGACCGTGGTCGGGGGTGGCGACAGCGCCTGCGAGGCCGCCATCGCCTGTGCCGCCGCCGGGGCGCGGGTGACGTTGGTGCATCGCGGGGCGGATTTGGCCAAGGCCAAGGCGGAAAACGCCAAGCAGGTCATGGCGCTCGCGACGCAGGGCACGCTCCAGGTGCGTTTCGGAGCCAAGTTGACCGGGATCACCGCCACCGCCACCATGCTGGCCAACGGCGAATCCTTCGCCTCTGACGGAGTCCTGGCGCTGATCGGGCGCGAGGCCCCGTTGGACTTCTTCCGCCGTTCCGGGGTGCCCATACGCGGCGAACGTTCGTATCCGGTGCTCCTCGGTCTGGCGATCTTCTTCGTCGCCATCACCCTGCTCTACACTATGAAGGCCTTCGGGTTGTTCGCCCAGGCCACCTGGAATCCGGCGCAGCTCGCGCACCAGCATCTGTTGTCGTTGCAGGCAGCAGGGGCCGCCAAGGGTTTCTGGTACACCATCACGGCCTCGGCCAGCAATGGCATCGGCTTCTTCATCTCCGTCCTCTACTGCACCGCGGTGGTCTCCTTCGGCATCGACCGGATGCGGCGGCGGCGCACGCCGTATGTGCGCCTACAGACGCTGTGCCTGATGGCGGTGCAGTGCATCCCGCTCTTCCTCCTGCCGGAGGTGGTGCTGCCGTGGCTGGGGCATCTCGGGGCGTGGGACGGCGGCTGGCTCAAGAGCGTCGCTGACAGTCTGTTCCCGGCGGTGGATTACGACGCCAATGGCCGCGAATACTGGCGTGCGTATGGCTTCCTGCTCGCGTGGCCGCTGTTCGTGTGGAATGTCTTCACCAGCCAGCCGCTGACCGGCTGGCTGATCATCAGTCTGGTGCAGACCTTCGCCATCATCCCGCTGATCGTGTGGCGATGGGGCAAGGGCGCCTATTGCGGCTGGTTGTGTTCGTGCGGGGCGCTGGCCGAGACCATGGGTGATCGCCATCGCACCAAGATGCCGCACGGGCCGCTCAGCAACCGCTTCAACTTCATCGGCCAGATCGTGCTCGCGGTGGCCTTGATGATGCTGGCGCTGCGGGTGCTGGCGTGGGTCACCGGCTGGGGCTGGGCCACCAACGCCGGCCAGCAGGCACTCGTCCACGGCTGGAAGCCGGTGGTCGATTTCTTCCTCGCCGGGGCCCTGGGCACCGGGCTGTATTTCGCCTGGTCGGGCCGGGTGTGGTGCCGTTTCGCCTGCCCGTTGGCAGCCCTGATGCATATCTATGCCCGATTCAGCCGCTTTCGCATTCTGGTCGACAGCAAGAAATGCATCTCCTGCAATGCTTGCACCACAACCTGCCATCAGGGCATCGACATCATGCAGTTCGCCAATCGCGGATTGCATATGGAGGATCCGCAGTGCGTCCGCTGCTCGGCCTGCGTGCAAGCCTGTCCGACCGATGTGCTGTCGTTCGGGCGGGTCGATGGCAAGGGCGAGATCAGCGGTCGCGATGCGATCTCGGCGCGGGTAGCGGAATCAACCTGAACCTGGCGAATTCGCCGCCGGGTTCAGACCCGGCAGCTGACCGTCGCCCCGAGATAGCGCGCCAACAGGGGTTCGCTCGCGTGCTCAGGGCACAGTACCTCCGCCGGGGCGCCGCAGGCCCGCAGGGCTCCACCGGTTGCTGCTGGTCCTGATCCCGGCCACAGCAAAGCCACCTGATCCGCCAGGCGTCGGGCCTGGGCCAGATCGTGGGTCACCAGGACGATGGTGTAGAAGCCGCGCATGCCGGCGATGAGCTCCTCGATGATCCCGGCCGACAGCGGATCGAGGGCGCTGCAGGGCTCATCCATGAGCAGAACTTCGGGCTCCAGCACCAAGGTCCGCGCCAGGCACAGCCGCTGCTGCTGGCCGCCCGAAAGCGTGGTTGCGGATTGCGCCAGCCGGTCGCTGACTTCCTGCCACAGACCCACCGAGCGCAGCGCGCGCTCACTGCGATCGGCGCGCTCCTGCCGGTTGCGGCAGCCGTGCTCACGCAAGGGGATGTCGAGATTGGCGGCGATCGACAGGGGAAACGGCGTCGGGCGCTGGAAGATCATCCCGATGCGCCGCCGCAGGGCGATGAGATCGGTCTGCGGTGCGCGGAGGTCGCGCCCTTGCCACCAAATCCGACCCTCGACCCGCGCCGCGGGCTCCACCGCATCCAGGCGATTGAGGCACGACAGCAGGCTGGATTTGCCGCATCCGGAAGGACCCACCAGGGCGGTAATGCGGCAGGCCCGCACGCGCAGATCGATGTGGCGGAAAGCCCAGGTGCGGCCGTATGCCAACCCGAGTCCTTCCACCTGCAGATCGCCACAGGGGCCATCAGGTGAGGCGCAGGTCGCCCCTAACAGCAGCGGGTCCGCACACGAGGTAGTGATCATTGGACGACCTTCCGATGAGCTTGTAACAGGGCGCTGCTGGCCACTTGGATGCCGATGAGGCACAGGATGAGGATGAGGGCGCTGGCGGCGGCCGACGGATCGCCACCTGCCACGTTCATCGCCAGTTCATAGATGTGCACGGCGATGGTGCGTCCGGGATTTTCCAGGCCGCTCGGCATGCGGTCTGAACCGCCGGAGGTGAATACCAGGGCGGCGGTCTCGGCCAGGGCCCGGCCCGTGCCTAATCCACACGCTGCCAGCAGACCTGGCATGGCCTGCGGGAGTATGAGTCGCGTCAGCGTGGTCGTGCGTGACAGCCCGAGGGCCGCTGCTTGGGCGATGAGGGCTGACGGGACTGCGCGCAGGGCGGTATCCGCGACCCGGATCACCAACGGCAGGATCATGCAGGCCAGAGTCAGGCCGCCGCACGCGATCGAGAACCCGAGCCCGAGCAGGTCACCGAAGAACAGCATGCCGAACATCCCCAGTACGATCGAGGGCAGACCCGACAGCAGATCCAGGCTGCTGTGCACCCAGCGGGTCCAGGCCCGCCGCGAACTGGAAAGGGCGATCGCCGCACCCAGGGCCACGGGCAGGACGAGCGCCCAGCACACCACCAGCGTGAGACCGGTGGCGACCAGGATGCTGGAGATGCCGCCGGCTCGGCCCGCACGACGCGGCAGCTCGCTGAATAGTCCCCAGCTCAGGCGCGGCCAGGCGGCGAGCAGCAGGTCGGCGATCAGCCAGCCGGCCGCCCCGAGCAGGGTCAGTACCGCCACTGCCGCCAAGGCATCGAGCGTGCGATCTCGCCAGGGTCGGGAGCGTTCAGACATGGGTCGGCTGCTTCGCACCCGGGGTCGACCGCTCTGCGCTCAAGGTTGGCAAACAGCGCAGGGCGAGCAGCACGCCGGCCACCAGCAGCATCGCCACCAGGCCGAGAGTGAACAAGGCGCTGCGATGCGTGCCGGTAGCATAGGCCATCTCCAGCGCGACGCCCCCGGTCAGTGTGCGTATGGGATCGAAGATGCTGTGCGGAACGGCGACGATGTTGCCGGCGACCATCACCACCGCCATCGTCTCACCGATGGCACGGGTGAATGCGAGCACGGTGCCGTTGGCGGCTCCGTGCCGCAGGGCCGGCAGCCCGGCCACGCGCAAGCAGCCCCAGGAGGATAAGCCCAGGCTCTGCGCCGCGCGCCGGTGTTCAGCCGGCACCGAGCGCAGCGCGGCATCCGTCACCAGCAGGATGAGCGGGGCGACCATCAACGCGAGTACGAGACCCGCCGCCAACAGGCCGAGGCCCGGCGCGTGCAGGTGGCCGATAACCGGGACCAGTGCGGTGAGCCCCCACAGGCCGACGACCACCGAGGGCAAGCCGGCGATGATGATGGCGATCAAACGGACCGTGCTGGCCAGTGAAGATGGCAGCAGCCAGCCGCTGGCGATGCCGCCGAATACGCCAAGCGGCACCGCCACTAGCAGCGCCACGGCGGTTACCGCGAGACTACCCGCGATCATCCCCCAGGCGCCGACCCGACCATCCGCCGGCACCCAGGTGGCATCGGCGAGGAAGCCGGTCACGCCATAGGCCGCCAGTCCGGGCAGGGCACCGACGCTGATGACCCACACGACCGCGAAGAAGATAGCGCCGGCGACCACCGCCGCCGACCCGCTGGCGATGGCCAGCAACCGATCAGCGTTGCGGCGAGACAAAGGCCAGATCCGTGATCAGCGCCTCGACGGCCGTCGAGCGGGCGAGTTCGATCAGACCGGCGACGGAGCCGGTGGGCGCGCTGGTGACGACCAGATTCAGCGGGCGGGTCAGCGGCCAAGTGCCATCACGGACGGTCTCGAAGCTCGGGACATGACCGTCGAGCGTCAGGAGCTTGATCGCGACGCCCGCATTGATGTCGGTCTGCGCCGCCCCGATCGAAAGATAGGCGATCGCCCCGGGGGTGACCGCCACGGTCTTAATGCCCTGGGCATTATCGGCGATCACCACCGCGGCTTTGATCGCCGCCGTCTTGATCTCGAAATGATGGAGGAACAGCTCCAAGGTGGAGTGGGCCTCCGATTTGTTGACCACCACGATCGGCAGGTCGGCGCCACCGACCTCGTGCCAGTTGGTGACTTTTCCGGTGTAGATGTCGATCACCTGGGCCCGGGTCAGCCTGGCCACCTGATTGTCGCGGTGCGCGATGCAGGCGACGCCATCGAGCGCGATGGTGTAGGCGGTGAGATCGGATTCATCCGCCTTCAACTTCCGTGACACCATGCCGATGGTGCTGCGGCCGGCGCGGACGTCGGCCACGCCGCGCGTACTGCCACCCGTCTGCACGTCGATGCGCACGTCCGGGTGGCGGGCTTCATACACGCGTGCGATCTCGCTTACCAAGGGGGCCACCGTGCTCGAACCGGTCAAGGTCAGGGCGGTGTCACTGGCGGCCAGGCGCGTCACCGACGCGGCGAGGAGCAGGATAAATGAAGTGACATGTAAAAGAGTAGTCATTGGGTGTGCAATTCCGATGCGAGGTCAACGTGGGCAGGAATCGAGTCGCATTCTGCAGCTCGAGCCACGTTCAAGCCACTGTACGAGAGAATAAATAATCTGTTTGTCTGAAAAAAAAAACATCCAATCGGGTGAGCCTTGGTCACTGAGACTTTACGCAGTTTGCGCCAAGGGACGGCGAAGAACTGCCAAACAGTCTTCGCGATGGAGCGTACGGCGTGAACCGGATCTGTGCTCTCGCAGATCATAACCCCAGGAACTGCGCTTCATGCGACGACTCCTTACCCCACAAATCCTTCTTCATTCCGCGTTGGTGGTGGCTGCATTGGCCATCACACCGGGCATGGCATATGCGAGCGGCTCTTATGCCGGCGGTCCGCCGCCTATTCCCAAGCCGCAGCCGACGGTGCATGGTGAGATGTATGAGCTCGGACAGATGATCTACATGGAAAAAGTCGATCTGCCCGCGGCCGACAGCACGCAGGCGCAGGTCCAGACGCCGTCATTGACGCAACTTCAGAAGAGCTTGGCTAATGCCGGCGTGAAAAAGGATCTGGTGAGCCTTTCCGGCCGCCTGACCCCGGCGCAGCTCAAAGCTTTGGAATCATATGTCCACACCCGGTACATGGGGAAATGAACGTGCACACTTCTCTATCCTGTGTTTCCCTGTGCCTGTCTGCTCTGGCGTTGCCATCATTGGCGATAGCGGCAGATTCCGCCTATGTGCCCAGGGTCGGGGGCGTTGATACGTCCCTGACAATTTCCCGTTCGTCGTACGATAATTTTTATCTCGGTGACGTCAAAGTATCGAATCAAGATGCCTTTGGATCTAACGAAAAGGTCTATCAAGGCACCGCTTCGTTGGCCGTGCGGTACGGCGTTAATGCGCGTACCGCTCTCGATGTGACCGTCGGCTACACCTCGGTCGATTTCAAGCCGCTCGACATCAAGGAGAAAGGCCTTGATGATACACGATTGGGAGTCACCACCGTCCTGGCGGACGAATTCGACGACGCACTCGCAAAATACAATTTACCGACGGTTTCCATGCGCATCGGCGTGATCATCAAGGGTACGTACAACACCGGTGAAAGCGTGGCCGGACCCACAGCCCCTGGTCTCGGTGCCAATGGCGCGGAAGCGTCGTTGCTATTCGGAAAATATTTCGCGAGCATCGGCTTCGGCTTGACCGCCTCGGCGGGATTCAGGTATTATGCGGAAGAAGTACCAGGGCGCTTACTGTGGTCGGCTGGTGCCTATCAGGTTATTGCCGACCAGGTGGTTGTCAGTGGCCAGGTACAGGCGTCTCGCTCGGGGACTGGTCCTGATATCGGCGGCCCCGGTTTCACCGGTGATTTCCGCGCTGTCCGCGAAGAGAAGGCCGAAAGTGAAATAGCCGTCGCCTATACCGGTATCGCCGATTCGCAGTTTGGCATCTTCGGTGCCAAGACGCTCGCCTCGGGTAATCGCAATGTGGGTGATGCCACGACCTACGGGCTGTTCCTGGGACACCAGTTCTGACTTTGAAAATGCGGATCCGTGCGACGCTGCCAATTTCGACGCAGGGCTATGTTTTTTCATCTCGTGACGGCAATCCAACGATGTCGGCAGCCACACCTGCGGACACCGCTGGGCTCATGTCACGGGATGTTTATTGGCAGCGGCTCCGGTGGCATGCCACCGGAGCCGCTCTCATGGTCGCGTGTGCGGGCTTGGCGTGGCTGAGTCAATCACTCGTGGTACCGCGATGGCTTTTCTTGGCTTGCATCATGCTCGCGTGGTCAGCGTTGATCAGCGCCCTGTTCCTGAGCCGTTGGCAGCCGCCACCAATGCGGCTTGTCATCGGCTATGCCCTGTTCGCCCGTGCCATCTGCTGTCTGGCTTTGCCAATCTACGAAGATGACGGTGCTCGCTATCTTTGGGATGGTTGGATGGCGATCACGGGACGTGATCCCTATGTTTTACCGCCCGCACATTGGTTCACTGCCAGCGATTTACCCACCTGGACTGGTCCCGTCCTCGACGCGATCAACCACCCCGACCTGCCGACGATCTATGGCCCTGGATGCCAATTGGGTTTCATGCTCGCCGCCGGCATCAAAGCCGGTTCGTGGTGGGCTTGGAAGCTGGTGATCGGAAGTGCTGAATTGGGCACCCTGTGGCTGCTGGTCAGTAAACTCCCACCGCGCGGTTTCCTGATCTACGCCTGGTGCCCGCTCGGCCTGTGCGAAACGTGGATCAACGGTCATCCTGATGCGCTCGCGGTCTTACCGCTGACGGCGTGCTTCCTTTTTTTTCAGACCCGACCCTGGTTGGCCGGAGCCTTGTTGGGCATTGCCCTGGCGACCAGATTGCACCTCATGCCCATCGCCCTGGTATTCGGGGTGGTGGGTGGATGGAGGATCGGACTCTCTGGCGGATTAGCCGTGATGGCGCTCTATGTGCCGCTCATGGCAATGGGAAGCGATCTCGGTCTGCACACCACCCTGACCATGGCGACGACCTGGGAGTTCAACTCCTTCCTGCCAGCCGTGCTGCGACCGTGGTGTGGCGTGCACACCGGCACCATCGCGAACCTCATCAGCATGTGCGGCATGGTCGCCATCGTCATGGTCAGTCGCCAACGAAAGGCTCACGTAGCGGACACCGTGTTGCTAACCACCTGTTGGTGGCTGTGGTGCGCGCTGGTCGTCAATCCGTGGTATGTGGTGGCTTTGCTCCCGTTTGCCGCATACCGCCTGAATCCATGGGTACTGGGGATCATGGCGGCACTCCCGCTGTCGTATGTACGCGGTATCACCACCGCTGATGGCCTGCTGCTGCCGTTCGACCATGCCTGGTGGATACGTCCGGGAGAAGTGGCGATCACAATTGGCTTAGGAATGCTTTTAGCGCAGGCTCTTGTCGGTAATCGTCGAGAGGAATGTAAGTCTCCGATGACCCCATTTCCGGGCTGAATTAGGCCCTTGCCGGGTATAGCATAGTGGAGTTTGCTGGGGTCATGGTGACGTAGCCTGTGTCGCCGGCGTGAATGCGGGCGATGACGAGGCGGAGCCAGGCGCGAGGTTCCGAAATCGTGGTTGCGGATTACGCCAGCCGGTCGCTGACCTCCTCCCACAACCCCACCGAACGCAGCGCGCGCTCCTGACGGCTGCGGCAGTCGTGCTCGCGCAAGGAGATGTCGAGATTGGCGGCGATCGACAGGGAAACGTCTTCGAGCGCTGGAAGATCATCCCCAGCGAGATTGCGCCAGGCCATGCGCAATCCCGGGTATGCCCTGGCGGCAGTGCGCAGCGGGATCGTGCGCGATCCACAGGCAGAGATCCACGTCCTGGTCACCGTCACCGTCGACCCCGGCCTGCGTTAGGGCTTCGCCACGCAAGCACCGACGATCACCGGCGAGCTCGATTCTGACATAGTATGTCCGCCATCGTCTGCAGCTGCCACTCGGCACGCCCCTGCGCGATGGCGAACCCGAGGCCGCACTTGGGCGCCTGCGCCGCAGTGATGTCGCCCGCAGCGTGAAATCCACCGTCGCTCCCGTGGGCCTCGCCCTGCCCGGCATGCAACCGGAGCTACAGCCCGCAGAGCTGAACATCATCGCTGAGGAAGCCCCGCTGCGCAGCGTCGAATTGGCGGCGGGCTACGGCAGCTACGAAGACGAGCGCGGCAGCGCCCTCCACCGCGACAGCAACCTCTTCGGCTGGGGCCGCACCTGGGAACTCGGCGGCAATCTCAGCCAGCGCAGCCAGGGCACGCACACGCGCATCATCGACCATGATCTGCTCGGCATTCAACGCATCTTCAGCGTCATCCTCTGCGGTGGCTGGCACCAGGAACCCTTGTTCGATCGCACCTCGTATGCCAGCGAGTTCAGCCTGCGCGCACCGCTCACCGATTGGCTCGATCTGCGTACCACCTACACCCTCGAAGCCGAGCGCGCCAGCGAACGTGCCGCCGTCTTCGACGACTCGCAGGATCAAGGCTTCGTGCTTAATGGCGTGCTCAACACCAGTCTGCTGTGGGACGGGCGCGATGATCGGCAGCTGCCCACGCGGGGCGGCCTTGCCGACGTCGGCTTTGGTATCTCCGACCCTGCGCTAGGAGCCTGTCGGGAATAGATTCGGTCGGCCTATCTCCGACAGGCCCCTAGGACGCCGCGTCGACCTCTACCTAAGCACCGCTGTCAATCCCGGCGGCGGAACAAACGCAGGCCGAAGGCCAGCGCCATGCTGAGCGCCATCATTCCGACCCCACCGATTCCGCATCCGGAACTGGAATTCTCTGCGGAAGCGGTTGATCCGGATGCCGACCCCACCGCGTCGATCACAAAGGTGTAGCCGCCCGTCGAGGTCACCGCGCCGCCGGGTGCCGTCAGCACGATGTTCACCGCGCCGGCGGCATGCGCCGGGGCCACGCAGGTCACGCTCGTTGCGCTCACCACCGTCACCGAGGTCGCCGCCGTGCCGTCGAAAGTCACGCTACTCGTGCCGGTCAAATTGGTGCCGGTGATCGTCACCGTCGTGCCCCCGGCGGACGTGCCGCTGGTGGGAGCCAGGCTGGTGATCGTCGGCGCTGCCACTATGGAAGTGTAGGTGTAGCCGCCCGTCGAGGTCACCGCGCCGCCGGGTGCCGTCAGCACCACGTTCACCGCGCCGGCGGCATGCGCCGGGGTCACGCAGGTCACGCTCGTTGCGCTCACCACCGTCACCGAGGTCGCCGCCGTGCCGTCGAAAGTCACGCTACTCGTGCCGGTCAAATTGGTGCCGGTGATCGTCACCGTCGTGCCCCCGGCGGCCGTGCCGCTGGTGGGAGCCAGGCTGGTGATCGTCGGCGCTGCCGCCACGGCCGTATAGGTGTAGCCCCCCGTCGAGGTCACCGCGCCGCCGGGTGCCGTCAGCACGATGTTCACCGCGCCGGCGGCATGCGCCGGGGCCACGCAGGTCACGCTCGTTGCGCTCACCACCGTCACCGAGGTCGCCGCCGTGCCACCAAAGGTCACGCTACTCGTGCCGGTCAAATTGGTGCCGGTGATCGTCACCGTCGTGCCCCCGGCGGCCGTGCCGCTGGTGGGAGCCAAGCTGGCGATCATGGGGGCCGGGGTACCGGAGAGGATATTGTCCAACAACGGCTTAAGATAACTAGCGTATACATTGTAGCCTGCGCGAGTCAGATGAATATTGTCCGGCTGGTACAACGCCGTCTTCCTGGTTCCATCTGAATTCACGAAAGCACTCCACATGTCAAGGACTTGGACATTGGGCAGATCACCAAGCTTCAGCTTGTCAACTTCAGTATTCGTCAGCTTGGCACCATCGTAATGAGGATGACCGGGATCATGAAACGGTAGAATTTTGGCTACTATAATCGGGGCAGTAGGGAATTGATGCCGCAGGCGCGACACACACGTCTGGACCCCTTTGGCTGCGGCCGGCGCGCCCGTCTCGCCAATAAAGAACATATTGTTATTTCCGATCATAAGGAGGATCGAGCGGGGATTGAGGCCATCCCCACCGCCGTGATCCAAACGCCAGAGAACGTTATAGCTCTTGTCGCCTCCAATGCCTATATTCACCTTCTTGTTGTAGTTCGGGAAATTGAAGTCCCAGCTATTGCCCGCGCCATTCAGCCCCTCCTCCCATTGAATCGTGATGCTATCACCAACCAAAAAGACATCGCAGGCACCACCGGGATTGGCCGTGACAAAGTCCTTAACCTTATTCACAAGACTCTCATGCATTTTGACGTAAGAGTCACGCGTTGCCACATCCGCTGACCATCGTTCGGCCCGCGGCGTAATCGGCCACCACTGAGGTGTATACTTCATCTTAAATGGATCCGTAAATCCCCGACCAGGGCGACGGTCACCCTCTGACTTGGTAATATTGTAATCCAGCGTTGCACCATCCAACGGCCAACCGGTCGGAGTTGGCTCCATTTGCTCGCCGGACAGGGGCACATACTCGTATGCAAAAGGCTGCATCGCCCAACCGGACGACCCCATGGCCAAGCACAAAGCAACCGCGATGAACGACTTCCAAATGGATGATATGGACACAAACCCCTCGCCGTCTGTTGACGTGACTGAAGCAGATGATCGACGCATGAGAGCCCCGTAGCCGGTTTTGACTTTCGTCAGAAGCGCCGGTGAAAGTGTGCCCTGAAAGCGTATCAAGTGATGCAGATTTCGTCTGTCGCAAAAATTGTTACAACCGTATCAACCACGGCTGTCTAAACATAAAGAAATAGCCTGATTTTTGCACCTACACAGGGTGTCGGCTTTCCCACCCACTTTTACCATCCACTTTCGCCATCCACTTTTACCATTCACTTTCAGCGACCAGCGATCTCCAGAAACGAGACTGGAGACCATCTCTACAAGACTACGTTGTCATTTTTCATACCCTTCGTTTTTTCGCTCTTTCGAATGATAAACCGCGAAAGAAACGAAGGACAATGAGCTGAAGAAAATTATCAATCAGCCGATACCTACGGCGGTTACATACCGACCACTAAAACGCAGTCGATCAGACGAATGCTTCAATCCTGAGCTTGGCCCTGCCACCAGCTCGCAGGCTACACCTATTAGCCGCCTGATTCAGAATGGTATTACTAGTTGGTGCCGGAGACGGGACTCGAACCCGTATATCATTGCTGATGGGGGATTTTAAGTCCCCTGCGTCTGCCATTCCGCCACCCCGGCAAGGGATCGCCCAGAGGGCTGGGGCAACACGCTGGGCCTGGGCGGCCAAGGTCAAGCCGGCAGGTTCATTTTTTGACGGGGGACGGTGCCTGATTGGGGATCACCAGACGATCGAAGGTGGAAAGCAGGACTTGGTGGATGGCGGCCTGCTCATCGTCGGCGAAGCCGGCGTCGAGACGCACCGCCACCCGCGCCGTCGGATTAAGCGCCAAGATCAATTCGTGCTGACGCAGATATCGGCCCTCGCGGAAGGTGAAGCGGAAACGTCGTGCCAGCCCCTGCGGAAAAGTCGGATCATCCTGATCGACGATGTTAAATTCCGGACGCGAACGCAGCGCTCCTTCGACATTCTGCCAGAGCCCCTCGAGCGTGGGATTCTCGGGCGTCTGGATGATCGATGCCGAGAGGTAGGAAGTCTCCGACTGGGGGTCGACCCAGGTGAAGTCGCCTTCGACACGATCACCGCGTTTCCAGTTCTGCGGAGCGGGGATCAAGGTGCCGGTCTCGACGTGCAGGAAATCGGCATTGGTCTGGGTCTGCGTGCCATCGCCGCGGACCATGTTCGGCAAGCCCAATTGGTTACGGATGCCCTGATGATTGGGATTGGCGCGGAAGCCCGCCTCATAGCAGCGGTAGCTGCGGTCCTTGGTGCGTGGAAGGTCTTCACCGTGGAGGTCTGCCCAGCGCCCGAGCCGGTAATAGGCGTCGGCGTCCTTCCAGCTGATCTCGGCAAAGCGATCCTCGAATTCCTTGGACAAAGCCTCGGCGCGCGGCTGCCATTGATCCTTATACATCTCCATCCCGAGATGCCGGAGACGCTTGGCGATCGCATCCGCGTGGGCCGAGGTCCTGATCCACGGCAAGGACGCAACCCGACCGGCCTTGGTGGTATCATGGAGAATCTCGACGCACCAGGTGATAGCCTGATCGAGCAGCACAGGGTCCTTGGTCGCAGTCGCGGTAGCGGTGGCATCGTCGATGATCTGCGCAATCACATTGTCGCTCGCAGCCAGCCAGAACTCTTTGTTGGGCTGAGCGGCGGCTTGCTCGCGGATGCGGTTCGCGGCCTTAAAGCGCGCGGCATAATCCGCCGGTGGAATACCGGCCAGTTGCGCGGCGATGATCTGCGCATCGGAAGGTGCGGATTCAACGGCGGTGATCGTGAAATTCCCCTTACCGGTGGCAGGAGTCACTAACGAACCGAAGAAGTAGAGATTGTCGCCTTCCAGGCGGGTCGCGAACAAACCGGCATCGCCCTCGGCGATGACCTCGGGGAAACTCGACAGATGCACCTGCTGACGCGAGCCGACAACAGCTTCGCGCACGAACTTGGCGTTGATGACCACATCCTTCTGCCCCAAGAGCATTTTCAGATTCGAGGCGTCGGCGGGACCCAGCACCAGATAGCTGCCATCATGATAGAGGACGAAGACGCGCTCCTGGCCACTGATAGCCATGGTGAAGGATTCACTCCACGGAGCGGCTTGCACCGCTGCCGGAGCATGGGCCTCGACCGCACCTGCCAAGGACACGGCGGTACCGCAGATAATCAGGGAGCGGGCGATAACATGCAGACGACTGATCATGGGGCACACCTGCCTTGATGATGCTGAAATACATCACATCGCAACCATGCCCCAGGAGGATCCCGGAACGCCTTCAGAGCACTCCTCAGCGAAAAGGAAATTGCCTCTTTACACATCGAGAACTTCGCCATCATCCTGCGCCTCGCCACTAGATAATGCGCATGCAAATGCTGGTGATGAAGTTCCGACGCAAGTCGGAGGGAAGCGCGCAGAGCGCATGTAAGCCGGTTCCTGCCCGGCGCCTAAGAGGTAAATGCAGGGCTCAGTTGGGGGGTATAGCTCAGTTGGTAGAGCGTTTGAATGGCATTCAAAAGGTCAGGAGTTCGAATCTCCTTACCTCCACCAGAATCACGAGGCCCGGCTGCGAAAGCAGCTGGGCCTCGTGTTTTTTACGCAGGTCTTCTCGATGTTTGACGCAGGTCGAGGAAGCGCGCAACTATCACTCTTTCCATCTTCACTCACATGCGCGAGCTAGCTAGCTAGCGAAGGCCGCCGGTGGTACGCCGACGCGGCGGGCGAACTGCCGGCTGAGGTAGCCGGGCGAGGTGAAGCCGCAGGCCCTGGCCACCGACTTCACCGATTCACCGCCAGCCAGCAGCGGGCGGGCGCGTTCGATACGGGCACCGGGCGCGGTGGTGCGCATCCGTGGCCGCTGACGACATTTCTTAGGAATTACGTCGGCAAGGTGAACCAGAAGACGCAGCCTTGCCCGAGCGTGCTCTGCACGCCGATGCTGCCGCCGTGGGCTTCGATGGCCAGTTTACAGAAGGTCAGACCGAGGCCGCTGGTCACCGATTTACCGGCGACCGGCACGGTCTTGACCTGGTTGAACTTCTCGAAGATCCGTTGCTGGTTTTCGAGGGCGATGCCCGGGCCATCGTCGAGAACTTCGCTACGCAGGCACTTGTTGTTCAGCGACAGGCTCAGCACCACCTCGCTGCCGTCGGGCGCATAGCGCAGCGCGTTCGAGAGCAAGTTGATGTAGACCCGGCGGATGAGGTCACCGTCGCCGACCACCGGCAAGCCGGTTGCGGGCGCCATGATCCGCACCGGCACACGTTCGACCGCACTTCCCAACGCCGCCACCGCCATACGTGCGAGATGGACGAGGTCGTGACGCTCGCGGTTCAGGGGCATCGCCCCGGCCTCCAGGCGACTGACGTCGAGCACGTGGTTGATCAGACCTTCCAGGCTGTGCGCCTGCAAGGTCGCCTTTTCCACGAGATGGCGCAGGCGCTCATCGACCTGCCCCGGCGAGCGCGCGATGAAGAGATCAAGATAGCCGATCAGACCCGACAACGGCGAGCGCATGTCATGGACGATGAGATGCGTCAGACGATCGCGCAGCTCTTCGAGCTGCTGCAGCTTCCGATAGGCGGTGACGGTCTGATCATACTGGCGTTTGGCAGCCAGCGCATTGCGGCAGCGCAACAGGAGATCTTGGCTGTCGATGGGCTTGGAGAGGAAGTCATTGGCGCCGGCGGCGATACCCGCCAGGCGATCCTGACGCTCGTGCAGGGCGGTGACCAGCAGCACCGGAATCGCGACAGTGAGCGGATTGCTCTTCAAGGTCCGGCACAAGGTCAGGCCATCGATGTCAGGCAAGAGGACATCGAGCAATACCAGGTCGATGCCTCCGCTCGCCAGACGCGCCAATGCCGAGGTTCCGTCCTTGGCCTCTTCGACGCGGTAGCCGTGTTGTGACAGACGTCGTTGCAGAATAGTGCGATTGGCAGCGCTGTCGTCGACGACCAGGATCACGCTCAACGCCGGTTCCGAGGAGGCTCCTAGCACGCCCCGAGGATGGACGCTCTGCGCAATCGCGAAAGCGCCAGTGGGATCGACGGCGGTGAGGGTCGACACCGGCGACTCATAGGGCTGCGACAGCGGCGTCGGCGCTGCCGCCAGGAAGGTGAACAGCTGCTGGCAGGCGCTGCTGATCTTGAACAGGTCCGCCGAGAATTCACCGTCATCGCCATGCGCGCGGGCGCTGGCCATGATCAGCTCGCAGGATTGCATGCAGTCGTCCAGCACCGACGACAAGGCCTCCGCCAAGGTCACCGTGACGTTGTGGTATTGGCAGCGTTCGAGCTGCGGATCACCGTCGACCTGGCTGAGGACCTCGGCGATCACGTGGGTCATGCGCCGGGCGGTGACCAGGAGCCGACCGATGTCGGCGATCACCGTCGGCAGCAGGGCCGGCGGGCATTCGTCCGCCAGCATTTCGCCATAGCCGATGATGGCATTGATCGGCGTCCGCACTTCATGGCGCAGGTAGCGCAGATGGGCGCGCATGGTCTTCTGACGGTGCGTCTCGGCCTGCGCGGGCAGCACGAAGTCGGTAGATGATTCGCCTTCAGCACTCATGGCTCGAGTCCTTCGCCGATGGCTGCACGACCGAGGAGGATTTCGATCTTGGCCAGCAGGCGCGGCAGCTCGATCGGTTTGCTTTCGACGTCATCGCAGCCGGCCTCCATCATCGACTCGCGCGCCTCTTGGTCACAATGCGCGCTCAGACCGATGATCGGCAGCCGCAGCAGACCCGGCGAACGGCGCAGCAGACGCACCGCTTCCCAGCCGCTGATCACCGGCAACTGCATATCCATCAGCACCAGATCCGGGACTTGGAACAGCGCCTGGGCCACGCCATCGGCGCCATCATACGCGATTTCGACTTGGAAACCCCGTCGTATCAGGCGACGCGAAAGCATGTCCGCATTCATCTCGTTATCATCGATCAGCAGGATGGTAGCCACTTAACTCGGTCTCCGCGTGGCGTGAAGGTCAGGAGTGAAGGCGGCCGGCTGATAGATGGCGGAGGCATCCGGCTGGCGATGGATGCGATGGCTGGTTCCCTCCAAGGCCTTGGGCAGCTCCAAGGGCAGGGCGACGGTGAAGGTCGAACCCAGACCGCGTTCGCTGTGGCAGTCGATGCGGCCCTGCATCAGCTGGCAATAATGGGCGCAGATCGCCAAGCCCAGGCCGGTGCCGCCATGGCGGCGCTGCGATTCACTGTTGATGAACGGCTTGAAGATCTGCGCACGGGTCGCCTCATCCATGCCGATGCCGGTGTCTCCGACGCGCATGATCAGCAGCCGGCCGTCCTTGCCATCTCCGCCCTCGACCTCGAGATGGATTTGTCCACCCTCAGTGAATTTGCAGGCGTTGCTGAGGAGATTGATGAGGATCTGACGGATCTTGAGAGTATCCCCGACGGCCTCCTGCAATTGCGGCGAGACGACCACCCGCAGCCGGTTGTTATGCGCGACAATGAGGGGCGGGATAACATTGGAGACTTCCTCGACCATGTGACGGATGATGAAGGCCTCACGATGCACGCGCATGCGGCCGGCCTCGAGCTTGGTGAAGTCGAGGACATCGTTGATCAAGGCCAGCAGGTGACGGGCCGATTGACCGATGCGCCCGAGATCGCGTTGCACGCCGGCAGCTTCCGGACCGGGCAATTCCTCGGCGATCATTTCAGCATAGCCGATGATCGCGTTCAGCGGGGTCCGCAATTCATGGCTCATGCTCGCCAGAAACATGCTCTTGCTGCGGCTGGCTTCCTCAGCCAGGGCGCGCGCCGCTTGGGCATGCTCATTGGCGACTTCGAGCTCGGCGGTGCGCGTCACAACCTGGTGCTCGAGGCCGGCAGTGAGCTCGCGCAGCTGACGCGTCGTATGACGCAAGGCTTCGCGGAGCTGCTCACCCTCACGGATGCCGGATGAGGGCAGCTCTAGCGCCGGCCGGAAGTTGCCCTCGGCCATGGCGGTGGCGGCCAGGGCGGCATTGGCCACCGGCGTGGCCAGGGCGCGGGACAGCCGCGAGACGGCCCAGGCGGTGATCAAGACGCCCAGGCCCAAGGTGGCCACCGCTCCGACACTGATGACGGTGGCGATCTCTTGCACGATACGCCCGTCGCCCTGGGCCACGAGGCACAGACCGTCCGGGGTCATCTGATGGTCGCTGCGTATGCCGGCAAAGGTCTCGAGAGGAAAGCCGATGGCCGAGAGATCGCTGCTCGCTCTGACGATGCCGCTTGCATCAACCAGCCAGATGTCGCGGATGACCTCATTGAGGACGGCACGACGCAGGAATTGCTGCGTCTGCTGGTGGTCCGCCAGCGTCGGCTCCATCGCCAAGGCCAGATTTTCCAAAGCCATCTGCGTCCGTGAACGGCTGAAATCATCGAGGACGCCCTTGGCGACCACGACCGTGGCCAGCGCCACCAAGAGCGCCATCACCGCCAGAGGCACCAGCGTCAGGAGCAACGTGCGCGAATGCAGCGACGGCAGTTGGCGCAACCGTCGGGCTGAATCAGTTTCGATCTGGGGAGACGTCACGTGGAAGTATACCTGAGGTTTCCTGCGGACGCCATAGTCCATCAAGGGGCCTATCTCCGATAGAAGCGATCTCAGTTGCTGACAGCGGGTGCCTGGGTTGAGGATGCGCCGGCATTCTTGAGGCGATAACATCCGCCGCGGTCCTGAGTCAGGCGTTCGAAATGGTCATCGATGCCCATGGTCGTCTCCGCCCCGCCAAGAAACAGGAAGCCATCGGGGGCCAGCACCCGTCGCACTTTGGCGAGGATCTGGCGCTTGGTCTCGACATCGAAATAGATTAAGACGTTACGCATCATGACGATGTCGGCGCTGCCGATCGCGCCATATGATTCGAGGAGGTTCAGCTCCCTGAATTCAACCATGCGTTTCACATCTTCGGAGAGTTTCCAATCCCCGCTCGCCTGCTTGCTGAAATAGCGGTTCATCAACGCCGGCGGCAGTCCGCGAGAAACTTCCAGCGCTGAATAGGTGGCGTTGGCGGCCTTGGCGAGGACCTCGCTGGCGATGTCGGTCGCCACCAGGCGCAGCTGCCAGGCGAGCAGCGCCGGGTGCTGTTCGCGGATCAGCATCGCCACCGAATAGGGCTCCTGTCCGCTCGAACAGGCAGCGCACCAGATGGTCAGACGTTTGCCTGCCGCACGCTTGGCGATGAGTTGCGGCAAGAGGGTTTTAGTGAGGGTCTCGAACGGATGCGCATCGCGCAGAAACAGGGTTTCGTTGGTGGTCATGGCCTCGATCACCTGGCGATGCAGCTGCGAGTGCGCATGTGCGCGTAAACGCTGGCAGAGGGCCTCGAGGGTTTCGAGCTGGGCCGCTTTCGCCACCGGCAGCAATCGCGATTCGATCAGATAGGACTTGTCCACCCCAAGTACGATCCCGGTGCGTTCGCGCACCAGTTTACGGATCATGTCCAGGTCAAATGAGGAAAGTGGCATCTGTCGGGCAGCTTACCTCATAATTCAAAAAACCGCAAACGGGCTCAGTCGAGAAAGCGGAACTCGCTCATGATCGCCAACCAGGCCGCCAGGGCCCGGGCCGGGATACGCACCTGATCGATGGTCGTGGGCATGCCGCCTGCTTCCGCATCCTGGCGATACCAGGGCATGGTGCGCGCCTCGAGCCGTTTGGCGATGAACGAGGTGCTACGTCCCACGAGCTGCGCAGCCGCGACCGTGTCGAGCAGCTCGCCGGGCTCGCTGACCACTTCCCAGATCGGCTCCTTGGTGAGATCGTTGCGCGCCGCCTTGCGGTTGGCGGCGACCAGCAGGCGGGCCGTGGGCAGCAGCTCGTCGGCGGCTACGCCGGCAGCCGCCTGGATGCGCAGCAAGGCCAAGGGCACATCGTACAACCCGCCCATGGCCTCCATCCAGATACTGAGATGCCCGGCCAGCCATTGAGCCGCCGGCAGGGCCTGCCGCGAACGGATCGCGCCATCGGCGAAGGCGTTGACGAGCTCGATGACCAAATCCTCATCGACCTCGCCGGCGCGGATCAGGACATCGAGGCCCTGGCCGGCGGCGGCGGCGTCACCGGCCAGGAGCTGACAGCGGATCAGCAGCTCGATGTCATCAGCAGAGACCTCGCGCCCGGCATGGCTGTGGATGATCCCACGGCTCACCCACCAGCCGAGGTCCGCGAGACGTTCGAGGCCACCGCCCAACCCGGGGTGCCCTTCCTCGAGACCTTCGACGACCGCCGCCGCGAGCTCCAACCAATAGCTAGCGAGATCGCCATCCCAGGCCGGTCCGGCGATGGTGCGGGTCGGCAGAGCTTCGGCGAGGTCCGCCAAGGCGCTGGCAAGCTTCGCCGGTTCGGGGAAGCCCTCACCGGCGGCGGCGACCATGTGCGTGCGTAACTCGGCCGAGAGATGCCCGAAAAAAAGCTGCGGCATGGTGCTGACGCCGTGATCCATGGCGATCACCACCACGCACATGCCCTGGGCGCCCGCGAGCATCGCCCGCGCGGCGGCAGGAGCTTCGGGCGCCCCCTGCCGTGCCAGCTCCGTGGCGATGCTGGTCAGCGGCCCCGTGCTGTCGTCGAGGTAGCGCTGCCGGGCGGCGGCAAAGGTTGCCGTGAACGGGGCGATGAACACCGAATGGAAGCGCGATTTCCCGGCCATCAATTGCGACATCATCTGCAGCGGATTGAAATCCTGCGACTGCGTCAGTTGGGAAAAAGCATCACTGAGGTCGGACTCGGGCATGGGAGTGAGATCCTGGGCGAGAATCCCCGCCGCAAACCGGGATTTTTCCGGCGGCCGGCCGCCGGCAAACACTCTACTCTGGCGTCATGGATAGCAGCGGATACCACCTGAGACCATGCTCGCTTGGCATCTTGGTTGGCGCTATCTGTGCAAACGCCGCGCCGCTTGGCTGGCATTCTTCGCCATCACCTTGACGGTGGCGGTACCGGTGGTGGTGATCGGCGTCATCCAGGGCTTCCTCGACGTCACCACGCGCCAGGCACGCGCCAATGAAAGCGATCTGACGGCGACCTCGCCGTGGTTCGGTGATGGCATTCCCGATACCGCCCAGGGCCGCGCGACGATCAGCACCGTGCCGGGAGTGACGCGCATCGCACCATTCGTCTCGCAGTACGGCCTGCTCGTGCCGCGCCTGGCACGCAACGACAGCGATCAAGGCGTACCGGCCTTCATCGAAGGTATCGACTGGGCAGCGGATACCGCCATCGGCCGGCTGGCGCCAGGGATGCTGCATCCGCCGCCGGTCGAGAACCTCTCGGCCCCGGCGCTCGCTCCGGGCGAACGCGGTACGGGATTCCTGACCCCGACGTGGCGCGCGCATCTGGCGCTCAGCGGACTCGATATCGCCGCCGCGCTCGGCTGCGGGCCGCTGCCCATGGCTCCCCGCCAGCGTCCGCCGATCGGCGTCGTCACCGGTCGCGAAGTGCTGTATTCCAGCGGGATCCGCATCGGTATGGGGGTGGATCTCATCGGCGGCAAAGGAAAAAAATTTCCCGGCGAGATCTCCGACACCATCGGCACCGGGATCCTTGAGATCGACCGCTTCGCGGTGCTCATCCCGCTCGGACACGGACAGTTGCTGGCCGGCTACCACGGCAAGGGCGGCAAACCTCCGCAGGTCGGCGGCTGGCGCATTCAAGGAGTCGCGAACAGCGACCTCAAGCCGCTCTCGGACGCGGTCCAAGACGCCACCGGGCTACGTGTCGACACCTGGCTCGAACGCCGCGGCAACATGGTCAAGAGCATGGAACTGCAGCGCAACATCATGGCCCTGGTGATGGTCGCCATCCAGACCATCGCGGTGTTCATCGTCTACGCCGTGTTCTCGACACTGGTGGCGGAAAAGCGCCATGACATCGGCGTGCTCCTTGGCCTGGGAGCGCGACGGCGCGATATCGCGGGAGCCTTCCTCCTCGCCGGCTTGGCCGCCTGCGTACTCGGCGGGGCCAGCGGCTGGCTGCTCGGCTGGGGCGTGCTCGCGGGCCTCAACCCCTTGAGCAAAGCCTTGAACATGCCGTTGTTTCCGCAAGACGTCATCTACACCCCCGAAGCCCCGACGAGTTTCGATCCCTTGATCCCGCTGTTCTTCATGGGCGTGATGAGCGTGGTCGGAGTCATCGCCGTCGCCCTCCCGGCGTGGCGGGCGGCGCGCATCGTCCCCGTCGACATCCTGCGGGAGAGCGCATGAGCCCCCTGTCTGAGGCCACGACGTCCTCGTCATCGGGCACCCCGCGTCTGCTGGTGCGTGGACTGAGCAAGGGCTACCCCGGTCTACCAGTGCTGCGCGGACTCGATCTCAGCGTCGAGGGCAGCGAAGTCGTCGCCATCCGCGGACAATCGGGGACGGGCAAGAGCACCCTCCTGCATTGCCTCGGTCTGCTCGATCAACCGGATTCCGGAAGCATCCAGCTCGATGGCGAAGAGGTCACCGGGCGTTCGATCGCCGCCACCGCCAGCCTGCGCGCGACGCGCATCGGCTTCGTCTTTCAGGCCTTCCATCTGCTCCCCGAATTCACTGTCGGCGAAAACGTGCTGATGGCCGGGCGCACGGCACGCATGGCGCCGATAGCGGCCCACGCACGCATGCGTGAACTGCTGACGCGCGTCGGCCTCGAGACCCGCGAACGCGCCGATGTGCGCACGCTCTCCGGCGGCGAACGCCAGCGCGTGGCCCTGTGCCGTGCACTGCTCACCCGACCGGCCCTGCTGCTCGCCGATGAACCCACCGGCAATCTCGATCCGCTGACTGCGGGAGTGGTCTTGGAACTGCTGCTCGGCCTAGCCCGCGCCGAAGGTTCGAGCGTGATCCTGGTCACCCATGATCCGGCGATCGCCGAACGGGCCGATCGCCGGCTGGCCTTGCGCGACGGCGTCCTGCAGGCGGTCTGAGTTCTTTTTCGGCCTGAATCACTCCGCTTCCGGCTTGCCGGGAAGCGCTTCCATGGCAGGTTGCGGCGGCAACTCATCTCCCTGTTGCCGAGGAACTCTCATGGCCACCAAGCCGGTCTTAAACGTCGCTCTCATCGGTTATGCCTTCATGGGTCGGGCCCATTCGAATGCCTATCGTCAGGTCGGCCATTTCTTCCACGATTCACCGTACACCTTGCAGCGCAAGGTCCTCGTCGGGCGCACCGAGGCGGCGGTAAAGAATGCCGCCGTCGAACTCGGCTGGGACGAGACCTCGACCGATGCGGAGGCGGTGATCAAGCGCCCAGACATCGACATCGTCGACATCGGCACACCCAACGACAGCCACTACGGCTTGGCCATGAAGGCCATCAAGGCGGGCAAGATCGTGATGTGTGAAAAGCCCTTGGCGATGACCACCAAGGAAGCGCGGACCATGACCGCCGCCGCAAAAAAAGCCGGCGTCCCCAACCTCATCTGGCACAACTATCGCCGCGCGCCGGCGGCAACCACCGCCGCCCAGCTCATCGCTGACGGCAAGCTCGGCGAGATCCGCCACGTGCGCGCCGTCTACCTGCAGGACTGGCTGATCGACGATGCCTGCCCGTATACATGGCGGATGAATGTGAAGACTTGCGGCTCGGGTGCACACGGCGATCTCAACGCGCATCTGATCGACATGACGCGCTTCATGACCGGTCTCGAATTCACTGAAGTCTGCGGCATGTCCGAGACCTTCATCAAGACCCGCAAACATGCCGACGGCAAGGGCAAGGGCATGGGCATAGGCACAGTCGATGTCGACGATGCTTTCCTGTTCCTCGCCAAGCTCTCCAACGGCGCCGTTGCCAGCTACGAAGCGACCCGCGCCGCCCTCGGCCGCAAGAACTACAATCTCATCGAGATCAACGGCACCAAGGGTTCGCTGGTGTGGAATTTCGAGCGCATGAACGAACTCGAATTTTTCGACGGCAGCGATGAGCCCCGCGTGCAAGGCTTCCGCACGATCATGTGCATGAATGGCGGCGCGCATGCCTACGCCGGGAATTACTGGCCGGATGGCCACATCATCGGTTACGAGCATACCTTCATCAACACCCTCGCCGATTTCCTGGTCGCGCTCAAGCGCAAGCAGGAATTCCGTCCCAACTTCGCGGATGGCGTCGCCAGCGAGGAAGTGCTCGATGCCGCGATACTCTCAGTGAAGAAGCACAAATGGGTGACCGTCGATCGCTCGCAACCGGCGACCGGACATGTGCTCGCCCGCTCGACCACGCGTGCGAACCGCAAGAACGCCGCTCTCTAATCTTTCAGGATCATCATGGCCACTGCACAAGAACCCCCAACTCCCGCCCAGGGCATGAAAGGCCCAGGCATCTTCCTCGCTCAATTCATGGGCGACGCAGTCCCCTTCAATTCCTGGGTCTCGATCACCAAGTGGGCCGGCTCGCTGGGCTATAAAGGCGTGCAGGTGCCGTCCTGGGACGGCCGCGCCATGGACCTCGCCAAAGCCGCCACCTCGCAAACCTATTGCGATGAATTGAAGGGTGTCGCCGCCGCCAACGGCGTCGCCATCACCGAATTGTCGACGCACTTGCAGGGCCAGCTGGTGGCAGTGCATCCGGCCTATGACGAGCAGTTCGATGGCTTAGCCCCGGTCGCGGTGCGCGGCAATCCCAAGGCGCGCACCGCCTGGCGGTGGAGCAGGTCAAGCTCTGCCTGACCGCGTCCAAGAACCTCGGTCTGACCGCAATGCCGTCGTTCACCGGCGCGCTCTTGTGGCACACCATGTACCCCTGGCCACAGCGCCCGGCCGGCCTGGTCGAGGAAGGTTTTGCCGAACTCGCACGGCGCTGGACGCCGATCCTCGATCACGCCGAAACCTGTGGCGTCGATGTCGCCTGGGAAGTCCACCCTGGCGAAGACGTCCATGATGGCGCCTCGCTGGAAATGATGCTCGCCGCCCTCAAGAGCCACCCGCGTGCGAACATCCTCTACGATCCTTCGCATCTCGTTCTGCAGGGCATGGATTACAGCGCCTACATCGATCACTATCATGAACGTATCAAGTGCTTCCATGTGAAGGACGCGGAGTTCCGCCCGAATGGGCGAGTCGGCGCCTACGGTGGTTATCAAAGCTGGAAGGATCGCGCCGGTCGTTTCCGCTCGCTGGGTGACGGCCAGACCGACTTCTCGCGCATCTTCTCACAGCTGACCCAGTACGGTTACGAAGGCTGGGCGGTGCTCGAATGGGAATGCTGCCTGAAGGATCCTGTGCAAGGCGCTCAGGAAGGGGCCCCCTTCATCGCCAAGCACCTCATCTCTCCTGCCGCCAAGGCTTTTGATGACTTCGCCGGCAGCGCCCCGGATCAGAAGCAGCTCCAACGCATACTTGGCATCTCTTAGTCAATCTTTCCTTCGTCCTCGTGGCCGTTTTTTTTAAACAGGTTTGGAAAACCAAACCTGTTTTATTTATTAATGTCCTGCAACCTTTGCACCACTAAGCACGAACGGCTCAATTATTCCGGTTTTTTTGTTGGTGTTTGATCGAGCGTACTCATACTTGTGTATAGTTGTCACGGGTTCAACTTGCCACCCAACAAAAGATTGGGTATAAATCTCCAACAAAACGCACAGCCGCTGATCCTGACTAGCCCCTGATCCTAATCCGCCCCAGTTCCTGATTCGCCCCTGTTACTGATTCGCCCCTGTTCCTGATTCGCCCCTGATCCTAATCCGCCCTTGATGATGATGCTTCGATACCGCCGCTGAGGAAACGCCATGACTGAACCCACTCCGACCACGACCCACGACGAACCGAATACCACCATCACCAAGCGCGAGATCGCCGAGCGTATCGCCGATCGCCTTAATCTCGGGCAGATTCAGGCCTTATCGGTGATCCAGGCGTTTCTGGATGAGATCGTGGTTGAATTATCGGCCGGCAACCGCCTTGAATTCCGCGATTTCGGAGTTTTCGAAACGGTTACACGCAAAGCGCGTACGGCATTGAACCCCAAAACCTTGGAAAAGGTTCCCGTGCGCCGTCGGCGGGTCGTCAAATTCAAGGTCGGGCGGCTTTTAAAACAAAAGGTCGTCGATCTCCCACCAGATCCTCCTGCTGCCTAAGGAGATCGTCAACCCCACTCACGCATCAGGTGGTCGTGCTTCCCTCATGCACTCACGCCTGGTTCGGTAAGGACTCCTAACTCGGAGTGGGCTCCGAGGTGGCCAGCTGTGAATCGTTTGCGCCCAGCGCCAGCTGACCACGATCCTGCGCCTCGGAGATGCACGCATGAAGGTCCTGGTTATCGGTAATGGCGGTCGCGAACACGCCCTGGCCTGGAAATTGAAGAACAGCCCGCGTGTCGAGCAGGTCTTCATCGCCCCCGGCAATCCCGGCATGGCGGCCCTCGGCACCCTGGTCCCCATCGCGCCGACCGAAATCGACCAGATCGTCGCCTTCGCCGTCAAAACCGCCATCGATCTCACCGTCGTCGGACCGGAAGTACCCCTCTGCCTGGGTCTGACCGACGCCTTGAAGGCCAAGGGGCTCAAGGTTTTCGGGCCGAGCCGGGCCGCCGCCAAGCTCGAAGGCTCGAAGGTCGAGATGAAGGAATTCCTGCGCCGGCACAACATTCCCACCGCTCAATTCAAGGTCTTCGGTAAATCCGTCGACGCCCTCGCCTATCTCGATGAAGTCGGCGCCCCGATCGTGGTCAAAGCCGATGGCCTAGCCGCCGGCAAGGGCGTGACCGTCGCCAAGACCGTTGAAGAAGCCAAGGACGCGGTCATCCGCATCATGGACAAACATGAATTCGGCAAGGAAGCCGGACGGCAGATCATCATCGAAGAAGTCCTCCGCGGCGAAGAAATCTCGGTTTTCGCCCTCTGCGATGGCCACAACGCCGTGCTCCTCGACTACGTCCAGGATCACAAGCAGATCCGCGATGGCGACGAAGGTCCGATGACCGGTGGCATGGGCACCTTCTCACCGGTCCCCGGCTTGATGAAACCCCGCGACGAGGACGAACTCGTGCGCCGCATCGTGGTCCCGACCATGAGCGGCCTGGTCAAGGAAGACCGGCCTTATGTCGGAGTTCTGTTCATCGGCCTGATGCTCGCTGACGGCGGGCCCAAGGTCCTGGAATACAACGTCCGCTTCGGCGACCCCGAATGCCAGGCGCTGATGCTGCGCCTGGGCAGCGATCTGGTCAATGTCCTGCTCGCCTGCGTCGACGGCACCCTCGATCAGCAGGAAGTCGCCTGGGATCCGCGCGTCAGCGTCTGCGTCACCCTCGCCAGTGGCGGGTATCCCGGGGCCTATGCCACCGGCCTGCCCATCACCGGCATCGCCGAGGCGGAAAAGACCGGCGCCATCGTCTTCCACGCCGGTACCGCCGAAGACAAGAACAAGCGTCTGGTGACCGCCGGTGGACGCGTGCTGTCAGTGTGCGCGTATGGCAAGAACATCGATGAAGCGCGGACCAAGGCCTATGCCGCCTGCGACCTGATCCACTTCGAGGGCAAGCAGTGCCGCCGCGACATCGGCAAGCGTCGCGAAGCCCGCAAACCCCAAGGCGCCACGACCCCGTGAGCTCCGCTGCGGTATCCAGTCCGCGCCGCGTGCTCTGCGTCTGCAGCGGCAACACCTGTCGCAGCCCGATGCTCGAAACCCTGCTGCGGGCCGCACTCGTCAACGTCCAGCGCAGTGATGTCGAGGTCAGCAGCGCCGGTACCGGAGCCGCTATCGGCGAGCCGGCGAGCAGCGGTGCGCAACGCGCGATGCAGCGCCGCGGCCTGAGCCTGGCGCAACATCAGAGCCGCCCCCTGCGCACGCTCCAGCTCGGCCAATTCGAGCAGTTCTGGTGCATGACGCCGGCCCATGCCACGGTACTGCGGCACCTCGGCGTGCCCGACGCCGCCGTCCACGTGGTCAACGCCGCCGGTGGTGGCGTCCCGGATCCCTTCGGTGGCGACGACGACGATTACGAGGCCTGCGCCACGGTTCTGGAACTTGCCGCCCGCGAGCTCACCGACATTTTTTCTGCACGGATGTAAGATATGACCACCTCAGCCGTAGCCTTCGCAAAAGCACGACTCCTGATCGATGCCGCGCATGCCGGCGATCCGCAGGCGGTCAACAGCGCCCCGGCCGAACTGCTTTATGCCGACGCCATGGAGCACTGGCTCGAACGCCTGCATCCCGATACCAGCCCATTGCTGCGCTTGGCCGCCCGATGCCAGCACCTCGAGCGCTGGCTGGTGCCGCGTGACAGCTATCCCCTAGGCAAGGCCGGATACCTCACCTGGCGCAGGGGGCTCTACGTGCGCCAAGCCGAACGGGCGCAAGCCCTGCTCATCGAAGGTGGCGTCAGCGCCGAGGAAGCCGCCGAGGTCCGCACCTGGGTCTCGAAGACCGACCTCAACCGCAATCCCGGCTCGCAAGCCCTCGAAGACGCCGCCTGCCTAGTGTTCCTCGCCCAGGAGATCAGCAGCTTCGCCGCCACGCATGCCGATTATCCGGCCGAGAAATTCATCGACATCATCCGCAAGACCTGGCGCAAGATGAGCGAGCGGGGACATGAGCTGGCCTTGACCATCCCCCTGCCGCCGGCGATCGCGAATCTCGTCACGCAGGCTCTAACCCCCGCCAGCTGAAATCGGGAAGCAGTCGCCGCAAACGACCGGAGTCGATGCCGCGGCGCGGCACGTCGCTGCCATCCCCGCGCAGCCTGGCCGGCACCCCTGCCAACGCCGCCTGATGTTCGTAATAGGCGCGCACCGTCAGCTGCTGTGGGGCGGCGGCATTGAGGACACCACGCGCTTTCTCCGCGGCTTCATTGCCGCGCGATTTTCGCGCGGCGTCATTGCCGAGTAGAAAATGTTCGCACAGATCGGCGAGGTCGGCCTCGTGAAGGAATGAGAACGGGCGCTCGACGTCACCCTTGACCAGGACCTCGCCTCCGTTGGCTGCGCGCAGCCGTTCACGGGTGAAGGTTCGCGTCGGCCCGACCAGGGCCGTGGCGCGCAGGACCACAGCCTGGGCATGCTCGTCCAGGGCGACCTCGATGGCGCGCAAGGCGCTAGCTTCCGGGGTCTCGGCGAGCGCTCCGGCTTCATCGACCAGGGCCCCGGCAGCGTCGCCGTACAACGAGGTCGTACCGGTGTAGACGACCCGTGCCGTCGCGTAGCGCGTAGCGATCAGCTGCGCCATCGCCAGCAGGCCGTTGTCTCGGCCGCGACGAATCCCGGGGTTAGCGGCGAGCAGCACCGCGTCCATCGGCGGAAGGTCGGCATGCACACTGGACTGAGCGGCATCGCCGATGAGCAGCTGGACTCCGGCACTGACCGGCCCCGGCGTGCGCCGGATGCCCACCACCGTATGACCGGCCGCCAGCAACCGCTGGGCGACGAGGTCACCGATCACACCGTAGCCGCAGATTAGGATTCGCATGTCGCCATGCTCTCGGCAGCGGGCAATTTCGCCAGCCGCTTAGCAAAAATGGAGCTGATTACCAGGAATGCAGTTGGTTACCAGGAATGCAGCTGGTCCATGACCGTTTTCGCCTGGTCGGCATCCTGGCGCAAAACGTAGGTATGACGCAGATCGATGGCGGTGTTGAAGGCGGTCAGCAGTGCCGAATGGCGGGTGACGTTTTCGACCAGGGGCCGCCCGAGCACGCGGCGCTCGCAGAGCAGCTGGGTACCCTCGGGATTGGCGGCCGAGGCCAGCTTGGTGAACACCTGCCGGGAATGACGGCGGAAGACCGCGCAGCCCGCCGCCTGCAGGCCCTCGAACAAGGTGTCGGACAGCAGATTCTCCTGGGTATCAAGTCCCAGGCGTTCGCGCAGTACCAGCTTGGCGGGCTCGCGATCGAGGATCCGGCGGCTCCATTGCCCGCCGTTGACGCGCGCAGCATGCAAGGCGCTGATCAGGTGGTCATCGCGCAGCTCGACCAGATCCGCCAGGCCGCGCGCCAAGGGCAGCGTGACCTCGCCGGCAGCGATGGCGCGGTCGAGGTAGTACTCGAACGCCGGCGGCGTCTTGTGAAAATAGACCTGCAGGAACAGGTGGTAACGCGCCAGGAGCAAACCTTCGAGGGCGTGCACGCCATGCACATCCATGCCCAGCACCGGCTGGCCGTCGCTGCCGCGCACGATCTGCTCGCAGGCGATCAGGCGCTGGAGATCGTAGATGCCGTAGGTGACGCCGGCGAAATGCGAATCGCGCAGCAGATAATCGCAGCGATCGCTATCGATCTCGCCGCTAACCAGCGCCCGAAGGATGCCCACCACCGGGCCGAGCGCAGAAAACCGCCGGCTGCGGCGGATGCTCGGCGAAAGGATCGCGCACAGATCGCGGGCGAGGTCTTCATCGAGGACCCCTTCGGCGATCAGTCCGTGGATCACCGCCAGCGAGAAGTCTTCGTGGGTCGCTTGGCGCGCGCTCGGTTGCTGCCCCTTGCGGTACCAGTCGGCGGGCAGCCGCGCACATTCGACGGCGGGGAAAAATGCCTCAGCGGTGTGGCTGAACGGGGCGTGACCGACATCGTGCAGCAACCCGGCAAAACGCGCCAAGCGGTAAGCGTACTGCAGATCGGCGGCGGAGAATTCCGCGAGCTGCCGGGCCTCGACCAGGCGTTGAAAGCGCGCCCCGGCGAGGTGCATGACGCCCAGTGAATGCTGGAAGCGATCATGCACCGCCCCGGGATAGACCAGGCTGACGAAGCCCAGCTGGCGGATGTGCCGCAAGCGCTGGACCCACGGATGATCGACCACCTGGCGTTCGTCTTCGCTGATGATGATGGTGCGATGAATGGGATCACGGATCTCGTAGGTGGCGGCACTCATTAGGTCCAAATAAACCTATTTTTTATCAGAAGTCAAGCGCACCAGCCACACCTCATCGACGGTGCCGGCGGGCAGGGACATGCTCAGGCGACCTTCGCCATCGGCGGTCAGGCTCTGCACTGGCCCACGTTCGCCGGTGATCTGGCTGGCGGGAGTCAGCGCGTAGACGCGACCGGGCAGAAAACCGCCCAGGCGCACCGGCTGGGCGACCCCCAGCCCGTGGCGTGGCGTGCCTTTGATCAGCGCCTGATGCCAGGTGTCGCTGCGCACCTGCGGCCAGAGCAGGGCCTGGCGGGGCGAAGCCCAACCGAGGACGCGCAACGCGCCGCCTTCGTTGGGTGACAAGGGTGCCAACTCCGGATCGTTGATATCGAGCTCGGCGATGAGTTGGGCGAAGACCCCATAGACCGGCCACAGGTGGTGCGCGTCGAGGTACACATCCCACCACCAGTTCATCCCCCCACCGCAGCCGCCCAGCAAGAAACCCGCCCAGAGCTGTTGACGCAGCAGAATGCCCGTAGGATCGAGGTCATTGCCTGGGTTTTGCGCGGTCGAACCCTGGTAGCCGACTTCGCCCAGCAGCCACGGGCGGATCTCGCCATGGGCACCGGTCTGACTGGCCTGCAGCGCGGCGGGGATGAGCATGCCCACGCCATCACGGGTCGCGGCCTTCACGGCTTCGGTCTCTTCGATCCATTCGAGGACATAGCTGTGCAGTTGGACGATATCGATCGCCGGCGAGGCCATGGCTCTCGGCCAATCCCCGCCGCACCAGCTAACGGTGTGCAGGCGTTGATCGACATCGTATTCCTTGAGCTTGGCCATCGCCGCTTCGAGCCAGGGAATAGCGCGCTCGCGCACGGGCATCGCCAAGTCGGCTTCGTTAATCAGCTCAAAGGCTAGGATCGTGTCGTCCGCGCCCCAGCGCGCCAGGCAGTAGCGCAGTCGGCGCTCCCAGGCGGCTGGCGGTGGCACGCTGAAGAAATAATCCTGGCGGGCCACGACATTATCGCCGTAAGGGAACGGCACGCCTTGCAGTACGTCGTGATGATTATCGAGGACCAGGGTCACGCGCACGCCGGCGGCGCGGGCGGCGGCTAGAACGCCATCCAGCTGCTCGGCACGCTCGAGGCGAAACGCATCCGGCTGGGCACTTTCCAGCCCCAGGCTCCAGGTCGCCATCCAGATGCGCGTGTGATTGCCGTGATGTGCGCGCAAGGTCGCAAACGACTTCTGGAAGCCCGCCAGCGGATCGCCATCGACCCAAGCGATATTGGGGCCCACGGGCACGAACGGCGTGCCATCGGCCCATGCCAGGAAGCGCCGATTGCGGGGATTGATCATCAACGGCCCGCGCGGGTTGCTGCCGATAGTGACGGTGAACTGGCCCTCAAGCGCACTGGCGGCGCCACCCGGTTCGAGCAGCTTCCAACGATAGTTACCGGGCTGGCGAGCCACGTGACGGACCTGCAGCCGGGTGAGGGTCTGGAACGCCGGACGATAGGTGACCTGGCCGTTGGGAGCGGTGATCTTCAACTGCGGGGTACGGCTGACATCGGTGGTCGACCACGCCGCGGGCGTGGCAGTGAGGGTCCAGGTCAGCAGATCGCCGGTGGTCGCAGCGGTGAATTCGGGAGTGACCTCCACGGCTGGGAGCCCGGTCGCGATCAGGATCCACATGAGCCAGCGCATCATGGACTTCTTACGGCTTTGCGCGCCGCCCGTTTAGCCGTGCGCGTGGCGGCGCGGGCGGCGGCGCGCTCGACGGCGGTCTCGGCCACCAAGCGGTACATGTCGAGATAGGCGGGCACCAGCGCCGCCGGCGCGAGATGAGCGGCCAAGCGCCGGCCGGCGGCGGTGATCTCCTGGCGGTAGTCTGGCTCGGTGAGCAGCCGGCCAACCGCCGCCGCCAAGTCTTCGGCGGTGCGCGGCGCCCCCACCACGCCGTGCCAACGGATGAGATCGGCCAGACCGCCGACCGGCGGCGCAACCACCGGCACCCCCGCCGAGGCGGCCTCGATGGCGGCCAGCGGCTGACCTTCGTTACGGCTGGTCATGAGCAACACATCCATCTGCCCGAGGGCCTCGCTGGCGGGAATGAAGCCGGTGAAATGCACCCGCAAGCCGAGTTCCGCAGCACGGAATTCGGCCTGCTCGCGCAATTGCCCATCGCCGCAGATCAATCCCTGGACCGGCCGCGTATGCGAGAGCACCGCCAGCGTCTCGAGGAACAGATCGATGTCCTTGATCGGCGCCAAGCGCCCGAGGAAGCCCACTACCGGTGTCCGCCGGCGTAACGCCGAGGCCCATTCGACATGGGCTTGCGGCTTCACCGGCAGCACCGGCACGGGCACGGTATGCCAAGTCGAACGCCGACCGATGCGGAAGCAGCGCGAGAGATCGAGGACCTGCGACGGGGTCAGGCCGTGATGATGGTGGTTGGCGGCGACAAACTGTTCGAGATGGGTCAGGGCGACGGTCAGCGGATGGCTGAAATAACCGTCCAGGACATGGCCATGATAGGTGTGAACGCAGGGCAGGCGCAGCAGGCGGCAGGCGCTACGGCCGAGGAAGCCAGCCTTGGCGGTATGGGTGTGCACGACATCCGGACGCAGAGCGCGCAAACGCTGGAAGATGGCTTTGAACGCCGTCCAGTCCTCGCGCCAATGCAGGCTGCGGCCAAGCCCGGGAACGACCTCGACGTTGATCCCATGGGCTTGCAGCCAGGTGGTGCAATCCGGCTCATCGGCGGCGCAGGTGCCGGTGAGCACGGTGATGCGCTGGCCATGCCGCTGCAACTCGGGCAGCAGGGCTCCCAGCACACGGACCGGGCCACCATCGTTCAGACGCGCAATGATGTGGATGAGATGCATACGAGGCAGGACTAACCTCGCATGCCGTGAGGGCCACACAAAGGGTGACTTCGCGGTCGCCGAATTACAGGTCAATCTGCGGTCCAAATCGGCTCTTTGCTATGGCCGAAATCGCCCAGCATAACCCACCATGGATCTTTTACTTGCGGCCAAGGCCGCCTTCTTGGGAGTGGTCGAAGGCCTGACCGAGTTCCTCCCCGTTTCTTCTACGGGACATCTGATCGTCGCCAGCGAACTCATCGGATTCAAACATCCGATCAAAGAAGTCTTTGAGATCGTCATCCAGATGGGTGCGATCCTGGCCGTGGTCTGGTACTTCCGGGCCCGCTTGCTGCTCAAGCTGCAAGGCTTGCGCCACGATCCCGCCTGCCAGCGTTTCTGGCTCAACCTGGTGATCGCTTTCGTGCCCTTCGCGGTGGTTGGTCTGCTCTTCGGCAAACATCTCAAAGCGTTGCTGTTTAATCCGCCGGTGGTCGCCGGCGCGCTTTGCCTGGGTGGCCTGGCGATTCTCGTCATTGAGCGTCTGCCCAAGCGCGAGCTGCATACCCGGGGTGAGGATCTACCGACCAAAACCGCCTTTTTTGTTGGGCTGTGCCAGATCCTGGCGTTGATCCCCGGGGTCTCGCGCTCGGGGGCGACGATCATGGGCGGCCTGTGCCTGAACATCTCGCGCCCGGCTGCGACCGAGTTCAGCTTTTACCTTTCGATCCCGGTGCTGACTGCGGCCTCAGTCTATGATCTGTGGAAGCATCGGCACGAAATCACCTCCGATGGTTATGGGCTCATCGGGGTTGGTTTCGTGGTCTCCTTCATCGTCGCTCTGGGCGTGATCCATTGGCTGATCCGCTATGTCGCGCATCATTCCTTCGTGATCTTCGGTTGGTATCGTTTGATCGTCGGCCTGGCGCTGGCTGCCGCCTGCGCCCTGGGCTGGACCGGCACTGGGGCCTTCTGAGATGCCACTAATCGTCCTTGAAGGTATCGACGGCTGCGGCAAATCGACGCAGATCGAACTCATTGCCGCCCGCCTCGGCGAACGCGGCATTCGCCATCGCCGGCTGCGCGAACCAGGCGGCACCGTGCTCGGCGAGCAGGTCCGCAACCTGTTGCTCGACAAGACCACCGAAGCCTGCCCCACGGCCGAGCTGTTCGGTTATCTCACGGCCCGCGCGCAGTTGTGCCATGCGGTGATCAAGCCGGCACTCAATCGCCAGGAAGTGGTCCTACTCGATCGTTTCTGGTATTCGACCATGGCCTATCAAGCCTACGGCCTGGGATTGGATGCGCAGCTCGTGCGGGCGGCCATCGAACTCGCCTTGGATGGCCTGCATGCCGACCTCGCGCTGTGGCTGCGCATCGCTCCGGAAGTCGCCCTCCAACGGCGGGCCGCCGCACGCGGCGAGGACCGCATCGAAGCCCGTGGGCTCGCCTATCAGCAGCGGGTCCATGATGGCTATTCGGTCTTGGCGGCGGCGGGCGAATTGCACGTCATCGACGCCGAACGCGATGCCGACACCATCTTCAACGAACTTTGGGCGGCGATCGATAGCCTCTTATTGTGAACCAGTCGTGAACCAGTCGTGAACCAGTCGTGAGCCAGTCGTGAACCCAATGGCATTGCGATAACAACGATGTGTGAAACAGCCTGAAAAATCAGGGATATTTCACTTGTATGTAGCCTGCAGTAATTTTTGGCGACTGCAT
>JBIILZ010000136.1:0-9206 GCA_044338255.1 Planctomycetota bacterium
ATGTCCAACACCCGTTTCTTCAACCCGCGGCGCAATCGCGCCTGGAGCGGGATCGGCATCGATCGCGCCGCGGCTCGAAGCAACGCAATGCATTTGCCTGCTCTGCGCAGCCATGGCCTGCGGTTCATGTTTCCCCGCGCGCCCATGCCAAAACGGGCGGTTTCATCGATGTCCCTCGCCAGCCTAGGGTGTACCTCCGCTGACTTTTTCGACGGGGTCAAGAAAGACACCCGAGATCGTGGCATTAACTCCCGCCGTTGGCCGGATGCTGACCCGAACCGTGCCCATAATTTGCCAGCTTTGATAGATACCCTCGGCAAAGCCTCCGGTCTCGCGTTGGTCAAGGATCTGCCCGGTGACCGCGTCGGCGATTTCCACGGTTTGCTTGCGCGATTTCCTGTCATAATCAAGGTGGTAGATGCTCAGCCGGTGCGGGGCAGATCCGGCATCCAAAGTGAACACGAGGTTTTCTGCATAACGGCCTGCGGCTATGCGGTCTTTGCCGGTCGGCGGATTTGCGAAATACGCCAGGGCACGCGGTTCATCGGTGGCTCCCTGATAGACCTTGATCCCGCCGGTTTTCCATTGGAGCTTGGCGTAGCCGGGCAGCTTGGATTCCTTGCCCGCGAGTTCGTAGCCGTCCACGCCATACTTGCCCTGCCAAGCGCCTTGGGTCTTGTCATCAGTGCCGAGGAAGGTTGCTGCCGGTTCAATCTTGCGCACAGCAATGTCAAAATATACGCTTTCTTCACGGAAAACAGTCTGGCCATCCTTGCGGGACTCCATCACAAGATAGAGCCGCCGCTCATCGACTCCGGCGGGAGGCACGGTGAATACAATCTTTTGGGTGGCATGGAACCCCGGCTCGATTTTGAGCGCAACTTCCTCGCCTTTTACTGCGAGCGTTCCATCCGGCTTGTCCCAGTGGCAGTTCCATGCAAAGGAGATTTGATCGCCGCTGAGGCCTCCATTAAAGACGGCAACTGTCCGCTCGATGCGGCTGCCGCTTCCAGCCATGGGCAGATAGTATGGCCACTCGATTTTTCCCTCTTTAAGAGCCCGCACATCGCTGCCGTTATTGGCCAAGATGCCAACGTCCTGGATCAGATAGGGATGCAGGCTGCGCTGGACAAACTTGACGATTGGCGAGCCCCAGCCGTCGAGGCCATCTTTGCGGTCGGCGTGGTTATTGACCTTCCATGCATGCAAATCGTGGCTCATGCCTTAGAGGAAATTAGGCCAGTAATTGAGCCAGCTCCAGCCCGCCATGTAGGACCAGTCGTTTACACGCAGGATGCGCGAACCGACCGCGAACTGTCCCATGGCGCCAGTAGCCCAGAAATGTTCTCCCATTCCACGGATGCCTTTGCCCTCACCGACCTTTTCATTGATGTCTGTGTAATGGTTCATGATCCAAGCATGGCTGCCGCTTTTGGGGCCGGTGACTTTGCCTTGCCCTTGGGCGTGCAGTTCAAAGGTGAGGGGATGGATGTCATCCACCTCGCGCATGTCGTCAATCGCTGCCCGCCACGGCCACGCTTTGTTGCGATCCTCGCGAACTTCGTTGGCGAGAGAGTACCTAGCTACACACGGGTGATTCCGGCAGGCCCGACCCATGTCGTGGTAGGTTTGCGGTGTATACTTTGAATTATAGCGGCTCAGGAAGTTGCCCCAAATCGGCGCCTCCGGTATGAGCATGAATCCAACCTCGTCGGCTGCTTCCATCATATACTTGGTCGGTGGCGAACAATGCAGACGATTGGTGTTGATCCCCACGCGCAGGTAGCGCCGCCATGACTCCGGCGCTCCGGTTCCAGGCCCTGTCGGCGGCAGCCAGGCCGGTGAACTGTAAGAATCGTAGAGGCTGACCTGGCCTTCGGCCGACCCGTCGCTGAAGCCAGTCACGCGCACACCGTTGACCGTGTAGTAAAACGGACCTTCGGCGTGTTCGACGAACCCAAATCTCTGGGGATACTTCTGCCAGGTTCGCTTGCCTTCGATAACGGTAAGGTTCAGGAAGTGCAATTGGGCCGTGTAATCCTCGCGGAACGGTATGTTCGGCCACCACCAGCTCTCGGATCCAAGTTCCCATGCTACCGGGCCGATCACCGCTTTCACCGTGCCGTGAGCAGGCACATTCACCTCGACTTCGGGAATGGCGGGATAACTCCAATCCCGTTTATTCCAAGATGCGAGTTCTCCACCGAGGGTCAACTTGCGATCTTGGTCCGTTGCGTTGCGCAGCCAGACATCGCAGGACAACTGCTTCTTCGACACCGATGGTCGAACGAAAATCTCCTGCACATGCACGGCTGGTAGAACGGCTAGGGTGATTGATCGCACAATGCCGTAGCCGACCTTCGAATTTCCGTGCCAGTTACTCCATTTTTCGGCCTCCTTGCGCGATGCCTCGTCGCTCCCTTCGGGATAATCCCAGCCAACGGAGATCTGCGCAGTCTTTATCTCCCCAGGATTGAAATAATGTCGGCGGTGATACGCTTTGACCTGTAATGTTTGCTCTTTCCCGGGTGCCACAGCTTCCGTCAGATCCATTTCAAACGGCACTTGCGGCCCGTGGTGTTCGCCAACCTTTTTGTTGTCTAGAAACACCTCGCATCCGTGCCCCACGGCTCCAAAGCGCAGCTTGACCACCTGCCCGGCTGACTCCGTAGGCATGGCGATTTTACGTTCGTAAAGAACATAGTCTTTCACGTCCTTCATCTCCTGAATGCGAGGTGACTGTTGGTCGGAATTCCAGCCGCCACCGGGAACCTTGATCGGACGGGCGGGGGCGTCATCACAGCGCAGAGTCCACGCCGTGTCGGAAGCTAGATCCATTTCCTGGATGACTTGCGAGGCCGGAGGAGACGCCGCCTCGGTGCCGGCCAGGCTCATCGCTGCCAACAGACACATCAGTATCAAAAACCATGCCGTTTTAATGGGTTGAAGAGTGCGTTTCATAATTGAACTTTGCCTTACTTGTGTTGTTAGAAATTTCCGCTGAGCGGTTTGTATCAACTCACTCCGGCAGGACGATATCGGTCCGGCGCGATTCGGGCGACACGGACCAGTTAATCAATTTGCCGCCGCGAACTTCACCGCTGACCACAGTGTTGCCTGGTGCATGGAGCCGGAAGCGGGCATCCCATTCTTTGGGCCAGGCCGGCAGCAGATGCAGTTTGCCGCCGCTCTCCTGCAAGAGCATCAGTTGCAGCGCATACATCCCGTTTCCGCCGTTGTCTTCATCCGGGGTGTAGTCGTTTCCGTCGGTCCAGAACGCGGGAAATCGCTGTTCCTTATGCCCGTTGGTCAGATGGGTTGTGGTGCGTTTGCGGGCATCATCCGGCCAACCGAGGAGCGCGGTTTGGATGGCCATCTGAGTCCAGCAACCGTCGATCCGCGGCTGTGTAAATTTAGCCAACTTGAACGCGGTGCGGGCGACTTCCAGTTCCGGTTTTCCGACACCAAAAAGGCGGAAGGGATGAACTGCGTAGAGCTCAGGATTCTCGCTGTTGAAGCTTTTATGAGTCTGCCCGGGCGCATAGAAGAGCAGGGTTTCCTCATTGTTGACCACACCCCGAGGCAATGCCGGAATTTCCGAGCGAAGTTTCAACCAGCGCTGCCGCGCATCGGCCGGTACACTATCGGCAGGGAGCGCAAGCAGGTCACCGAGGACCCGGGTCAGGCCGGCAATGTCCGGGGCGGGATCACGCACTTTCCAATAGGTTTCGGCAGAATTGACCGGCTCAATCAGAACCTTGCCGTCGGGCCCGCGGCTGAAGTGTTCGGAGTAGAAGGTCAGGCCGGCATCGGCGATCGGCAGCAGCGTGTCCTTCAGGAAAGCGTGATCCCCGGTGTAGGCGTAATAATCGAACATCATGGCGCTGAGTTCAATGATCGGCATGTAGTAGTGCTTGATGAAGTGAGGCTTGTCCTCGGGGCTTACCTTGCTCAGGCCGCCCCAATAACACTGGACTTCGCAGAAATACGCCCCGCCGTGGCCATAAAGTTCACGGACATTCGCCGCATTCACATCCAGCATCGCCCGGTACATGCGGAAGAAGGGCCGCATCAGATCGAAGTCGCCACACGCCATCATCGGCCAGTACATCGCGCGCGTGTTCTGAAACCAGTAGCAGTGTCCCCATCGCCGATAATCAGCCGTACGGTTTTTGTTCTTCTCTGTGTCCGGCCAATCGACGGTGAAAAGCGAGCCGTTAAACTTGATCGGATAGGTGCCACGGCTCGTGCAGGCGTTCTTGAACCGTTGTAAAAGATAGCCTTGACCAACTTCATGAGCCCGCTCACCACCGCTCAGGAAAATATGGCTACGCTCCCAGAAAGCACGCCACCAGGCAAGGTGAGCGTCGCGCGCACGGGCCATATCCAAACCAGCCGCCTTCGCCGCGGCATTGGCAAGTTGTTCGGCAAATACCTCCGCCGTCGGCGTAGTGGCAGTATGGGTGACCACTGTCAGCGAATGGTTCGTGCGTGCTTCGCTGCTGCTTAGCGTAGTCGGTGTCGCGGGATTTAGCCCTTCGCCCCAGACTGCCGCCCCGGTGGTAACTCCCAGCGGCCCAGCATTTCCTTTGCTGGTAAAGCCTGCGGGTCCCGAGGACTTTTCCGTGACCCGGCTGCGCAACAGCCACGAAATCCGGCCATCCTTTGGCGACAAAATGAGATCCGCTGGAGCGAATTTGGTTTCCTGTTGTCGCCAGGATTCCATCGTGACAACGAGGCTTGCCGGTTTGGGCGTGGAGGCCTCCAAACGGATCACGCTCTGGTTGGCGTCGACCCATAGGCGAAGCGTTGCGCCGTTCTCCCCCGCCACCTCCAGCGTTCCGTCGATCAAGCGCAGAGTCTGCCGGAAGACCGGACTTGCGCCGAAGGGCGATGGGCTAAAGCGGCAGCGCAAACGGCCAACCTTGGTTAAGCCATAGCCGCCATAGTCCCCTCCAGAGATGTCGCCGCAAAACGCATCATCGCGGGCGATGTAGAACACCAGGTCACCCGAAGGTTCCATCCAGACGTTCAGCGCCGTGGACCCGTTACCCAGTGGCATCGATCCCCGTGAATCGGCGCTGGGAGTCGTCCACACAACATTGAAATCGGCCAGCGATGCAGCCAGGGGATCGGCGGCGGCTGTTTTATCCAAACCGGCCGTGCCTTCACTGGCAAAACCTGCGCCAATGATTGCCAGAATGACGCCCGCCACAGCGAAAAAACTTTTCAAAATTTTTCTCATCTTTATCTCCTTAATTGCATTCGCTGCGGCCTTGTTGATCGGGACGACGGTGGTCGCACCCGAGTCAGCGGCCGCTCCAGCCACGCCGTCCGCACCTACATCGTTGACCTGCACCGGCGGAACCTCGGCGCCCCAGGCCTTGGCGGGTTCAAACAAGAGCGGGGTGACCAGCACGCACATGGTGGCAAGTACGGAAGGAACACGTTGGATGATAGAGAAAGATTTTTTATCGGGTTACGTTGATGCATAGCCATGCCCCATTCGCTTGGGGCATGGCCAGAATCGCTGTCACACCCTGGCGGCCGACCTGCCATTGGACCATTCACATTCCCGCAGCGTGGCGACCACGCAAAACGCCATGTCGCTGTCGTTGTGACATGCCGTGTCTGGCTGAAACCACCGGTCAGGGTGGATGCTACCGCGCTGGCATCTCAACCTCGCCGACCAGACGCAGATCGCGGGAATTGCTGCCAATGTGGATGCGGTAGGTACCGGCATCCACCGTCCATTTATTGCCCGCCGGACTCCAATAGGCAAAGGCGTTGGCAGCGATGGGGATCTCCACGGTCTTCTCCTCCCCCGGCTTGAGGCGCACCTTGGTGTAGCCCTTGAGTTCACGCGGGGGCCGCGGCACCTGACCGGATGGCGGAGCGATGTAGAGCTGCGCCGCCTCGGAACCTTCGCGAGCGCCGGTGTTGCGGATGCGGAACCGGGCCGTGCACATACCGTCGGAGGTGCGGACGACCGCCAGATCCGCATAGCCGAAGGTGGTATAGGACAATCCATATCCAAATGGGAACATCGGCTCGATGTCCTTGGCGTCGTAGCCCCGGTAGCCGACAAACACGCCCTCACCGTAGACCGCGCGGGCCTTCTTCATGTCCTGGGGATTGAGAAAGTAGGGAAAGGATGGATGATCCTCGATCTGTTTGGGAAACGTCACCGGCAGCTTTCCCGACGGATTCACGACCCCGGTGATGATCTCCTGGATGGCCACGCCGCCGTCCTGGCCGGGATACCAGGCCTGCACCACCGCAGGCGTGCGGTCGATCCAGCCGCGGAAGTCCACGCCACCACCACCGAAGAGGATGACCACCGACCTGGGATTGGCCTTAGGAAGTTCCTCCACCAGCGCCTGCTGCATGGTATTCAGAGCGAAGGGGCGCTCCGAGCCTTCCCCCTCGGTGGTGTGGTCGGTGCCGACGCAGATCAGCACCGCATCCGCCTGACGGGCCGATTCAACCGCCCGCGCCAGCGATTCCGCCGGCAACCAGCCGAGGCGCAACCCCGCCCCGCCCCGCCCACCGTAGAAGTAATCGACTATGATTTCGCGGACTTCGCCGGCCCGCAGTCGGACGATGCCCTGGTTGAGGAACGATCGCCGGCGCAACCGCCAGTCGGCGATCACCGGAGTGCCGCCGACGGTCACCGTCACGCCATCGTTGGCCTGGCTCACGAAGGTGTAGAGGCCGTCGGTGGGGGCGGTGATATGCGCTTTCCAGCGGACGGAGAATTCCTTGGGGAACCCCTCCGCAGGCGGATTCTCACCGAAATCAGCGGCGATAGACGGCACCTCGCGCACCACGGCCGGCTTGCCGCTGAGGTGCCGGTTCGTGTACAATTCCATCGTCACCGGTCCGGCGAAGGGCAGCGATTTCCGCATCGCATCGTCGATGGTGACCCCGACATCCAGGTAGTCGCAGGCTTGAACCCGTTTCTGCAGCGCGTCATACAGGCTGGTAGAATGGTTCGTGCTCATGATCGAGCTCCCGCCACCACTCACGAAGTCCCGACGGGCCTGCTTCCCGACGATGGCGATCCGCCGGCACTGCTGCAGATCCAAGGGCAAGGTGCCCCGTTCGTTCTTCAGCAGCACGATCCCCTCGCGCGCGACATCGAGGGCGGCCTGGACGCTGGCTGGATCATCGCCATCGGGCTTGGTGTCGACCCGCTCCTGGTCGAGGAACCCGGCCAGGATGATGGTGCGCAGGATGCGTCTGACCTTCTCATCGATAGTGGCCTCCGTGACGGTACCCGCAGCAATGGCCGCCTGCATGATCTCCACCGACATGGCCTTGCCGGTGGGCATTTCAAGATCGAGGCCGGCATTGGCGGCGGCGACGCCATTTCGCGCCGCGGTCCAATCCGGCATGACGATACCGGTGAATCCCCAACCGGTACGCAGAACGTCGGTCAGGAGGAATGTGTTTTCGGAGCAACTGACCCCATTCACCTTGTTGAAGGCGGCCATGATGCAGGCTGCCTTGGCATCCATCACCGGGATGCGGAACGCCTCGAGGTAGATCTCGCGCAGGGTCCGCTCATCCACCTCGGCGGAATAGAAGTTGCGGCTGGTCTCCTGATTGTTGCAAGCCAAACAGGTCAGTGTCGCCAGTACGCCCTGCGCCTGCATGCCCGTGATCTGGGCGCTGGCGATGGTGCCTGTCAGGAAGGGGTCCTCGGAATAGGCTTCGAATCCCCGGCCGCCCCGCGGATCCCGGATGATGTCCACCCAGGGGGCGAGAGCGATGTGGAAGCCGCGGCGGCGGAAGTCATTGCCGAACGTCGTCCCCATGCGACGGACGAGGTCTGCATTCCAGGTCGAGGCGGTGCATATCTGGGCGGGGTAGGCCACCGACTTCATGCCTCCCTTGCGCAATCCCAGCCGACCGTCCGACATCATGATCTCGGGGATCCCCAGGCGCGGGATGGCACGGATGCGGTTCCCCTGGCCACCGATGTACTCCAACTTCTCCTGCAGGGTCATCCGGGCCAGCAGGCTCTGTGCCCGCGCCTCGGGGGCGGCATCCGAACCGGCGAGTTTCACAGCGGTCCGCGCCGCCGCCGCCGCAGTGGCCTCCGCATCGCAGACCCCATCCGCCCCTTGATCGAGGACCTGGACCGCAGGTTCATTGGCTCCTGTCGCTGGCTCTTGAGCGTCAAGGGCATGCAGGCCCAAGACCCCTAGAAGGAGGACACCAGAAGCCGTGACCTGCGCGCCCGACAACAGCGTCGACCCGAGCACGCGTACAGTTCTGATTTTTAGAGTGGCGGACATGTGAGTCTCCGTGGCATGGGTTAGGATGAAAGTTGACGGATGAGGAAAACGTTCTCTTCTCACCGTCCGACCACAACTGAATTCTGGTGTGCCTCCAGTGACCCTCATGATTGCAACGTCTCTTCGCTCGCTTCTCGCGACCACCATAGGTCCTTAATTTCATGATGCGGGAAAGAATCCGTTTAAACAGATGTCTCAGGGGAGGGGGGTAGCCTCCCGCTCTCGCTCTCCTACAGACCCCCGCACGCCTATCAAACCGAGTACTAGTCTGCAGGCACGACGTCGGCGAATCGGGCCAGATGATCGTCGAACTGGACATGGAAATCGGACCCTGATCAACGAACATGAGCTTTGATATGCCTGACCTCGCCGCGCCCCCCACGAACCCAACGAAGATGGCCATGCGTCTAAATTAGACACACCACCTTGATTTGGCTTTGCCGAATCAAGGTGGTGTGTCCCATCGTCTACTCCTGGGGTTCGGTAGAAAAACCAGGGTCCAAAACGCATACTATCGACTTGCAGCTTGGTCATTCTTCACAAGTCGAGTTCGACTCAACTTATGACGAGCGGTGAAATTGTAAGTTTTCATGAGGTTTTACCGTCGAATTTGGTAGTGTGTCTGGATGAAGATTGAAATCCCCCAGCGCCTGTGCCATCTCCCGTTGCTGATGGATGTGCTGCGTCGATCGCGGGTACTGGAGGTCATCGACCAGGCGATTGGCCAGCACCATTTGAGCGTAGTGTCGACGGGCGAATGTGTTGCGGTGATCCTGGCCGGGGTGTTCGTAGGTGCGCATAGCTTGTGGCGGATCCGCGAGCGTCTGGCGCCGTACGATCTGGCGACGGTGATGCAGGATCCGGACTTCGACCTGGGTCGTTTCACTGAAGAGCGCTTAGCGA
>JBIILZ010000137.1:0-9185 GCA_044338255.1 Planctomycetota bacterium
ACACCTGGTCAACAAAAACGGATGGATCTGCATCGCCCTACAGGCGCTTGGTATTTCAGAGGATTGCATCAAGCCCGTGCTTTCACGATTGGAATTATATTAAAATTCGAACTCTTGAGTGTGCGGGAGAAGGTATGACCTGTGGCTGATGGTCGATTTCGCCCGGGAGGAACCTCCGGCAGCGGAGAATTCGCGCTGTGATAGATATCTGCGGAGTACGGGTGTAGCATCACGCCAACCGCCCCTTACACATTAACACCTCCTCTAAGCCAACTAAGATTAACTATTTCTGGAACACGCATGTCTGCATCTCAACCGAACAACCTGTGCTAGCCCATACGCCGTCCCAGCCGGGGCAGAAACCGCACGCACTGGCTGAACATTTATTGGGCGTCGGACGATTGGCTGGCGAGGCAGGCCGCACATGCGGCATCAATACCTGGAGCCAGCTCGCAGGCCGGTGGCACGATCTCGGCAAGTTCCGTCCGCGTTTTCAAGCATATCTGCGCGGTGAGGTGAAAAAAGGTGACAACACCTCGCATAAGCTGGCTGGTGCAGCCTGGGCGCTCGAGCACCTCGCGCGGCATCCTGCGGGCATGCCGATCGCCCTGGCGATTGGCGGACATCACGGGGGCCTACCGGCGTGGTCCAGCGCCACGGGCGGCCTATCGCAGCGATGGGAACAAGCGAAGCAGGAACTGGCCGAGGCCCGTGTTGGCGGCGCAGGCGATCATCTGACGGGCGATCCGGGTCCGGTTGATCCTGCGTTGGACGCCACCATGCGGTCGCTATCAGACGAGGATCGAAAATTCGCCTGCGAGTTGCTGACTCGCATGCTGTTCAGCACCCTGATCGACGCTGATTGGGCGGATACCACCGCGTATCATGACGGCGTCCCGGCCAACCCGGTTGATGCCCCGGCCGAGCGCACGGCCATGCAGCAACTGGCGGATAGACTTGATCGGCATCTGCAGTCACTGACAGGTGACGGGCCAGTAAATCAGCAGCGCCGCGCCGTACAGACGGCCTGCCGCACTGCCGCCGAGGGCCCAGTCGGCATTCACGAACTGACGGTGCCGACCGGGGGTGGTAAGACTCTGGCCGCAATGCTGTTTGCGTTGCGGCATGCGGTGGTTCATGGCTTGCGGCGGGTGGTGGTGGTCCTGCCGTTCACCAGCATCATCGAACAAAATGCTGCCGTCTATCGCCAGATCTTTGGCGACGACGCGGTGTTGGAACATCACAGTAATCTTGATCCAGAGGCAGATCAGGCAGGCACAGGACACCTGTGGAAACTGCGCGCAGAAACCTGGGATGCCCCCATCATCGTCACCACCAATGTCCAGTTCCTCGAATCGCTGCACACCAACCTACCCAGCAGGGTGCGCAAGCTGCACCGCTTGGCGCAGTCGGTGGTGATCCTTGATGAATGCCAGGCTTTGCCCTTGCCGCTGTTGGATGCTACCTGCGACACCCTCCGCGTGTTCAGCCGGATCTTCCGCACCACGCTGGTCACCTGCACCGCAACACAGCCGGCATTGCGGCCGTCATCGGTGCTGGGCCAGCATCATGAGCGACTGGGCGCTGGGATCAGAACGATCATTGCTGACCCGGCACCATTATTCGCCGCGTTGTCACGGGTCACGGTCGCGTGGCCAGTTGACCCCACGCTGCCTGTGGGATGGCCTGAATTGGCCCGGGATCTTGCAGCGGAATCCCGGGCACTGGTCATCGTGCATCGTCGTCAGGACGCCCGCGAATTGACCCTGGCGGTGGATGCTGTCACCGGCGATGAGTCCACTATCCACCTGTCGGCGCAAATGATCCCGGCTCATCGTAGCCTAGTGCTGGCCGAGATCCGGCGGCGTCTGTTGGACGGTGAACCTTGCCGCGTGGTTGCGACCACACTGGTCGAGGCAGGCGTGGATCTGGATTTCCCGGTGGTCTTCCGTTGTCTCGGTGGCCTGGATGCCTTGGCCCAAGCCGCGGGCCGCTGCAACCGCGAGGGTCGCCTCGCGACGGGTCACTTTCGCGTGTTCCGCGCCCCAACCGCGCCGCCACCTGGAATGGATGTAAATCTCAACATCACCCTGGGCCTGCTGCGCCAGGGCCCCGTTGATTTGCAGGACCCCGCGGTTTTTCAGCGCTACTTTACCGAATTGTATCAGCAGGCCACCGACGCCGCCGGCATCTGCAGCTTTCGCCAGGGCGTGCACAGCGACTTTCCCGAGATCGCAGCGCGCTATCGCGTCATCGACAACGACCACTCCCGCGCGGTGGTGGTGGATTGGCCCGGTCTGGTTCCTACCATCCGCTCGTCCATCGCGCGACTGCGCACCGGCTTTCCATCGGGCGACGACCTGCGCCGAGTGCAACGCGCCAGCGCCACGTTGCCGGTGCGTACCGTAGGCATGTGGCTGGCCAGCGGCCTGCTGACCGCCCATGCCCGCCACCCGGTGCCGGTGCTGAACCTTGAGGGTCAGGCCTGGCTCTACGATGAGCGATTTGGTCTCTGTCCCGAGGCCGACCCCGAACCCCCCACCGCCAGTCTGATCCTTTGACCTCTTCCGCGCAACGAATGTTGCGCGCAACGCCTTTCCCCGGCGTCAGGATGACCACAAATGCCCCAGACCCCCATCCGACTTGCTCTGCGCGCCAGTGGCCCGCTGGCCTGCTTCACCCGACCGGAATGCGGCATTGAACGGGTTAGCTATCCCTGGATCACCCCCAGCGCCGCCCGTGCCCTGTTCGAGGCCGTGCTGTGGAAACCCCGCATGCGCTACGAAATACGTGAGATCCGCGTGCTGCGCCCAATTCGCTTTCAGGCGATCCGCCGCAACGAAATCGGGTGCCGCATCGCCCTCAAAGAAGCCAGCAGCGACGAACACCTGCTCTGTGACCAGGAGCGCCAGCAGCGCAACACCTTGGCCCTAGCCGACGTCGATTACGCCCTGACGGCGAATCTGTACCTGCGCGACGACCTGCGCGAGCGCCCGGACGAGGCCGACGATGATGGTCAGCCGATCTATCGCCACGGTGCCAGCGACAACCACGGCAAATACCGGGCCATGTTCGAACGCCGACTGGCCAAGGGCCAATGCTTTCACCGACCCTACTTGGGCTGCCGCGAATTCGCCGCTGATGTCCGCCCGCTCGACGGCAGCGAAAAGTCTATTCCGATGGACATGGATCACGGACCGATGTTGTACGATTTCGAATTTCCCGTCAGCGATGCCGATCGGCAGCGCGACGGCGGTCACCGCTGGCGGGCTGGTCAGGCCAAGCCGCTGGTGTACTTGGCAAATTTGGTGCAAGGTGTGGTGGCTGTGCCGGCGCAGGCCGATGTTGCGGCGGGGCGGCCATGATCTTGCAATCGCTGATTCGATTGGCCGAGCGGGAGCGGTTGCTGCCTCCGCCAGGATTCTGGCGAGAGGACGTATCGTGGGTGGTGGTGGTCACAGCAGATGGTCAGGTGTTGCGCGTCGACGGGCCCGAGGTCCGCACCATCCCCGCCGAGGGGAAGAAGAAGGCCAAGGTCGAGGAACTGTCGCGCTGGGTCTGGGCGCCGGCCGTGGACATGAACAACCCGGGCGTGACTGCCGATAGCATCATTGCCAAGGCTGAACGACTTTTCGGCTGGATCGAGGAAGCCAAGCACAGCGAGAAGGCGGTGAAGGATGCCGTCTCCAGAAGGGCATCACAACTCGAACTCATTCGCGCGATCGGGACACGATGCCCGGATGACGTCGGGATGCTCGCTTGGTTGGCGGCTCTGGGTCGCATCGCGGCTGATCCGCTGTGTCTAGCCGGGGCCCCAGGCATGACCGAACACAGCCAACGCAAACCTGCGACCTATCGGTGTTGTCTGACCGATTGCAGTTTCTCCATGGCCCAAGTATTGAGTGAGCGTTTTGCCTTCAGATTGGATGGCGATGGCGACCTGATCGTTCAGCGGCCGGCGGTGCGCGAAGCCATCGCTGCCTGGGCCGCTGAACGCGATGCCAAATTGGATCGCGGTGAATGCATTCTGAGCGGCCAAGTGGGACCTCTATCTGACAAACATCCGCAAGTATTGTTGTTTCCAGGCTCGTGGGTGTCCTTGATCTCGTGTAGTGATGAGCACAAGGCGTTCGCTCATTATGGTCGAGACAACCTAGATAACGCGCCTGTCCATCTAACCACGGCGCGACAGTTGGCGATCGCTACCGCCCGACTGATCAGCGATGGCGATTTCGTACCTCCTGGCGCAAGCCAACCTTTGCCCAAGCGTCATCTACGTCTGCCCGGTGATACCGTGGTGCTCTACTGGTGCGAGGTCGGTGCCGAGGGTGATCCGCTCGATGATCCCTGGATGGCCGCGCTGGTTGATCCCACCAGGGCGGATCCAAATCAGGCCGCGGCTTGTTACACGCAGCCGTGGCGTGGCACTGGGCGCGACCTGTGCGATCTCGACCAGACCTTTCACACGCTGGTTCTTGGCCCCAACAACAAACGTGTCGTGTTGCGCGGCGCTAGCACCCGTACCATCGGTTCTGTTGCGGCATCTGTCCGTCGATGGCAGGACGATCTCGCCATCGTGCCACGCTATCCTAACGAGCGCATCGGCCTGCGTGACCTGATTCAAAGCACGGTGTCGGCCAAGGCCAAGAAGAGACCCGATCCCGCGCCTGATTTGGCCGCTCAGCTATACCTGTGTGCCATCGAGGCTGACCGCAAACCGCCAGCCAGTCTGCTGTCGGTCGTGCTGGGGCGCATCCGCAGCCATGATGGCAACGCCGACACAAACGACCTGACCGTCAGCACCGCCCGCGTGGCGCTGATCAAACTCATCCTCATCCGCCGCTATGACCGGAAGGTGCCTATGTCCCTCGATCCCGACCACCCCAGCACGTCCTACCATCTGGGTCGCCTGTTTTGTCTGCTGGAACGCATCCAGGGCGAGGCACTCGACGATGTGAATGCCTCTATTGCCGACCGTTTCCTCGGTTCGGCCATGGCGACTCCGTCCATGGTCTTTCCGCGCCTCATGAAGTTGTCGCATCATCACCTGCGCAAGCTGTCGGGCAAAAACTCCGGTCGCGCTGTTAACCTGGACAAACTCAAGGATCAGATCCTTGGCCGATTCCAGACCTTGCCTCGCATCCTGCAGCTTGAGGACCAGGGCATGTTTATCATCGGCTATCATCATCAACGAGCTGAGTTCTTCCGAAAGAAGGACCAGTCCGCCACCACCGACCTCATCTCTGACCCCGCAGGAATCCCATGAGCAATCTTCCCCGCTGCGACTTCGTCCTCCTCTTCGACTGCCAGGATGGCAATCCCAATGGCGACCCTGATGCCGGCAACATGCCGCGCGTCGATCCTGAAACCCAGCACGGCCTGGTCAGTGATGTCTGTCAAAAGCGCAAAGTCCGCGACTGGGTGTATCTCAGCCAGCGCGAAGCTGATGGCAGCCTGAAGCCCGGCTTTGACATCTTCTTTGGCCACAGCGGTATCCCCGATCGTCGCATTCTAAACGACCAGATCGAGGCAGCGCATAAGAAGGCTGTCGAAGCGCCTGCTATCCAAGAGCGAATGAAGGCCTTGAAAAAGGACGGCGACAAGAAGCAGGTGGCCGCCCAGGCCGCCAGAACCGAATTGTGTGCCACCCGTTTCGATATCCGCACCTTTGGGGCGGTGCTGTCCACCGGTGATTTCAGCGCTGGCCAGGTTCGTGGACCCATGCAGTGCACCTTTGCCCGTTCAGTGGATCCCATCCTGGGGCTTGAGGCCTGCATCACCCGTAAGGCAGTCACCAAGGCAGAGGACGCGGAAGGGCAGATGAAGGAGCACGGTGAGATCGTCGGCACCATGGGCCGCAAGCACCTCATCCCCTACGGCCTATTTCAAAGCCACTGGTTCTTCTCGCCACTGCTGGCCAAGGACACCGGCTTTGGCGCAGCAGATTTGAAGATCGTGTGCGAGGCCCTGCTGGCGATGTTCGAGACCGACCGCAGCGCCAGTCGCGGGATGATGGCCACGCGTGAGCTGGTGGTGTTCCGCCACGACAGCGCCCTGGGCAATGCCCGCGCCCAGACGTTGTTTGATCGGGTGCGGGTACAGCGCAAGGCCGAGGTGACGGCGGCCCGCCGCTTTACCGATTATGATCTGCAGGTGGATCTGGCCGGGCTGCCGTCTGGCGTGCAGGGATACCGCTTGGCGGATGACGTGCACCGCGCGGCATTCTATAAATCCCTGGAATAAGCCCAATGGATGACGACTACCTGCCGTTGTCAGCGGTCTTTCGTCATGGGCACTGCCCGCGACAGGCGTACCTGTTTCATCGCGAAGGGGCGCACGCCGAAAATCGTTTTACCGTCGAGGGCAATCTGCTGCATGCGCGGGTGACCGAGGGCGAGGACGAGACTCGACCGGGCATCCGCATTTGCCGATCGATCTGGCTGGTGTCGCACCGGCTGCGGGTACGTGGCATTTCGGATGTGGTCGAGTTCCACACCAATACCGAACAACGTTCCAGCACCCGCAAGCGGGTACTTGGCATTTCGGATGTGGTCGAGTTCCACGGCGACCAGCCGGTGCCGGTGGAATACAAGCGCGGTGGGACGCGCAACCGTTCTGACGAGCAGGCACAGTTGGCTCTGCAGGCACTGTGTCTAGAGGAGATGCTCGGCCTCCCCGTGCCGACTGGACATATCTGGCACGCCAAAACTCGAAAAAGGGAATTGGTTGCTATCGACACTACGCTGCGGCAGACGACTGAGGCCCAGGTCGCAGCGGTACATACCACGCTTGCGGCTGAGCGCGCACCCGTCGCCGAACTGGGCCGATGGTGCGCGTCTTGCAGCCTGAACGATCATTGCTTGCCCAGCGCCACCGGTGGTCGCTCGGCACAGGATTGGATCACGAAGGCATTGAGTGACTAATGCGCCAACATCAGAACGTCCTCTATCTCACCACGCCTGGGGCGTACCTGTGCTGCCACGACCAATCCGTTGAGGTTCGTCGGGATGGGCAATCGCCGGTGCGTGTGCCTCGGCACCACCTGCATGCCATCATCTGCCTGGGGCCAACAACCATCAGTCCAGTGTTGATGGAGCGCTGCGCTGAGGATGGCATCGGCATCTCGTTTCTGAGCGAGCATGGTCGCTTTCTGGCCCGGGTGATCGGACCGCAGGATGGCCATGTGTTATTGCGGCGAGCCCAATACCGAGCGACGGACGATCTGCAGCACAGTCTGCAGATCGCCCGAGCGTGTGTGTCGGGCAAGCTGCATAATTGCCGGACGCTGCTGCGACGGTGGGCGCGGGATCATGCCCAGGATGCCGCCGTCGGCACGCTGGCTGACGCGGCCGAGGCGCTTACGCGTTTACTGGCCGAGGTCCCTAGGGCTATTGACCACGATCAATTGCGCGGTTTCGAGGGGAATGGCGCCAAGCTGTATTTCGACTGTTTCCCAAGTCTTTTGCGCGGCGATCCCTTGTTCACCTGGCCGGGCCGCAGCACACGCCCGCCAATGGATCCGGTGAATGCTATCCTGTCGTTCTTGTACAGCATCCTGGCCTCCGAATGCGCGGCTGCGGCCCAGGGCGTCGGCCTAGATCCCCAGGTAGGATACCTGCACGTCGAGCGTAGCGGTCGCCCAGCCTTGTCCCTAGATCTGATGGAGGAATTCCGGCCGCTTTTGGCCGACCGGCTGTTGTTCGCATTGATCAACCGGCGGCAGCTCCAACCGCAGCATGTCGAGCGCCAGGATACCGGGGCCTGGCTGCTGACCGATGGAGGGCGAAAGATCGTGCTGACTGCGTGGCATGAGCGAAAGCGCGAAGAAATCGTGCATCCGTTCATTGGCGAGACGACCACGTGGGGCCTGTGCATGCACCTGCAGTCCCGTCTGCTAGCGCGGCACCTACGCGGTGACCTTGACGCTTACCCACCCTGTCTGCCGGACTGACTGCCCATGCTGGTCCTTGTCACCTATGATGTACATACCTTGGATCGCGCCGGCCGGCGGCGCTTGCGCCACATCGCCAAGGCCTGCGAGGGCTACGGCAATCGCGTGCAGTTCTCGGTCTTCGAGTGCCAAGTGGACGACACGCACTGGACTGAGTTGAAGGGAAGGCTACTCAGTGTTGTCGAATTGGAGCAGGACAGCCTGCGTTTCTACTTTCTTGGCGAAGATGGTTTTTCCCGCTGCGAGCACCACGGAATCAAGCCGAGCCTAGACATGGAAGGCCCCCTAATCCTATGACCGCGAACCCACAGTGCTCAGACCTTGCCCATATCTACGCGGTGCGGCGCACTGGTTGGAACAGCAACAACTTAGGCATCCAATCGACTAGGCCGATTCACCATCGGTGCATGGTGATCACCGACGTTCGCGGTCGGCTCTTGGCAAGAACAGGTACAGCATACGGTTAAGAATGTCGCAGTCGCCCTCCTCGAAAGTGGAGGGCGCGGATTGAAACTCCACGGTCACTCCCGGCGCTATCACCGGCCATGTCGCCCTCCTCGAAAGTGGAGGGCGCGGATTGAAACTATCAGAGGCATCTTCCGTTGGCGGCGAGGCTGTCGCCCTCCTCGAAAGTGGAGGGCGCGGATTGAAACCATAGATATGCAGGCGGGACCACCTCTGCGAACGTCGCCCTCCTCGAAAGTGGAGGGCGCGGATTGAAACGCTGTCCAGCCGTGGCAGGTTAACGGGGTCGTGTCGCCCTCCTCGAAAGTGGAGGGCGCGGATTGAAACCGCTTCGTTTTCCGTGGATTCCAGCGCCTTTGCGTCGCCCTCCTCGAAAGTGGAGGGCGCGGATTGAAACCTCGCAAGGGCCGCGGCAGGGGCGAGCCCCTGGTCGCCCTCCTCGAAAGTGGAGGGCGCGGATTGAAACCCAGACCGCGCAAAATCAACATCAAGGCCCGAGTCGCCCTCCTCGAAAGTGGAGGGCGCGGATTGAAACGCTTGACCCGAATGCTGACAATCACCAGATCAACGTCGCCCTCCTCGAAAGTGGAGGGCGCGGATTGAAACGCATTCATTCCGAAAGCACTCATCGCCACGGGCGTCGCCCTCCTCGAAAGTGGAGGGCGCGGATTGAAACAACGCTAGAGGGCTGGGCATTGGGACGGAGAAGTCGCCCTCCTCGAAAGTGGAGGGCGCGGATTGAAACGCATATTGGTAGAGACGATGTAGG
>JBIILZ010000138.1:0-9099 GCA_044338255.1 Planctomycetota bacterium
GTGCGCGACGAGAGATGTCCATGCAGTCGCCAAAATTTACTGCAGGCTACATACAAGTGAAATATCCCTGATTTTTCAAGCTGTTTCACACATCGTTGTTATCGCAATGCCATTGGGTGGGCGCCGCCCTGCTGGCTGAAACCTGGTCGAGGGCCTGATGTCTGCCGACGACCTCGCTTCATTCGTTCTCAGCCACCGTCGGCGCTGTGCGCCGTCCACCAAGTGAAGCCGCGTTCGATGGCGGCCGTGCGGCGCAATGGATCGGCGCTGCTGTCGAATCCGAAATCCTGGCCGGTCATGTGAGTGATGACTTTCGACAGGTCATTGCCGGCGAGATTGGCTTCGAGCGCGAACAGTAGGAAGGGGATCGCGGGACGGTAGCCGAGGCTGGCGATGGCCTCAGCGGCGTAGCGGCGCACGTCCGGATCGGGATCGGAGAGGGCGTTTTGCAGCACCGGGCCATTCGCCTTGTCGCCGAGCTTGCCGAGCCCGATAGCGCACATGCGGCGGACGACGGCGCGTGGATGGCGTTCGAGGCCGGCGATGAGCAAGGGCGCGGCATCGGCCTGCTTGAGCGTGCCGAGGTTGGTCAAGGCCGCGAGGTGCGGAGTTTCGTCGCTGTCCTTGGCGCGCTGGGCATGATCGGCGGCGCTGGCTTTATTCAACGACCCCAGGGCATTGTAGGCCGCCAGACGGACGTCTTCGTTGCCGTTGACGGTGAGCTTGTGCAAGGCGGGGATTGCCGACGGCTCACCGGCGGTGCCCAGGGCCAGGGCGGCGGCGAGCAGGTCTTCACGACTGTGCTGCGGCTGCTCAAGGAAATTGAGGATGCTGAGCACCGCCTGGGGATCGTGCAGTTCGCCGAGTGCGCGCAGGGCTTCGCTGCGGGTCTCCTGAGTGGAGGCTGAGAAAGTGGAGGCTGAGACAGTGGAGGCTGAGAGAGTGGAGGCTGAGAGCGCAGCATTGAGGGTCTGGATGTGGTTCTGATAGGCGATGCTGGCGACGCGCGCGGCGGCGAGGAGCTCTCCATCGCTGGGCAGGGCCTCGGCTGCGACCCCGAGACTAGCGCTCAGCAGGCAGGCGATCGCCAAGCGTTGGGCGAGGCTCTGAGCCTGGCGGTGCGTGGAGTACGGAAGCGAGGACGGGGCACGCAGCATAGGCGGCCACCCTAGGGCGGTGTGCCGCCGGTGCAGTCCCTGGCGGCGAGCCAGGTGGCGCGGTGTATCAGCCTGAAAAAACACACCCTCTGAGGAATTCCTCAGAGGGTGCGGTAGTTTCCGTGTGGCGTTGCCCGGAGGCGACGTCGTCGGGTTTACAGAGGCTTGGGCGACTGCGAAACGTGGGGGTGGGCCGAGCCCTTGTAGACCTTCAGGCGCTTGAGCATGTGGCTGCCCTGGATGGTCTTGGGGAGCATGCGCTTGACGGCGAGCTCAAGAACCTGTTCAGGCTTCTTGGTCATCATCGTCTCGAGGGGGATCTCTTTCAGTCCGCCCATGTAGCCGGAGTGGAACTTGTAGATCTTGTCGCTGGTCTTCTTGCCGGTGACGACCACCGACTCGATGTCGGTGACGACGACGAAGGCGCCGCTGTCGACATTCGGAGTCCAGTTGGCCTTGGTCTTGCCCATCAGGGCGACCGCAACGCGCACGGCGACGTCGCCGAGGATCTTGCCTTTGGCCGAGGCGATGAGCCAGTCGCGATTGACGGCTTCCTGCTTGAGATAAGTAGTCTGATTCATGATCGGTGCGCTTCCAAGTCTCTAGGACAAGTTTCTGGGGCAAGTTTCTGGGACGATTGCGGGATTAGCCCGCGTGCTTGATGAAAAGAAATCCGGCTTCGATTTCCGACACGATCAGGTCGATCTTGTCGTAATGGCCAAAGCTGCCGGTGATAACTGGTTGAACCATGGGTGGCTCGCCGTTGTTGAGTTCCTTCATCCGGCGGTTGATGATGGTCACGAAATTATAGTAGCCTCCAACCTTGAAGATGGCGTCGGCGTACTGCGTATTGACCAATGACATGCGGAATCCTCAAAAACGGGGCAACACCTATATCGGGTAGACCACACTGGTCAACCACAACCGGCTGGATTTGCGAGGGGTGGTCCCTAGCCTCCTCTACCCCGTAACGCGGAGCTATCGTGAGCCAGTCTGCACCCCCCGTCAACAACTCCCTCGCGTACCTCAATGGCGAGTGGAAGCCACTCACCGAGTGCGTGCTGCCGGTGAACACCCATGCTCTGCAGTACGGAACCGGTTGTTTTGAGGGGATTCGCGGCTATTGGGACGGTAAGAGGATCAATCTGCTGTTCCTTAGCGAGCACTACCAGCGCCTCTCGCGCAATGCACGCATGCTCTTGATGCAGGCCCCGTCGGTCGAGGAGATGACTGCGATTGCGCATGAGATCGTCGCCCGCAACCGTCCGACTGCCAACATCTACCTGCGTCCGGTGGTCTACAAGAAGGGCACCAACATGGGGCCGGTGCTGCTCAACGTCGCCGACGGCTTCATGACCTACATGCAGTTTCTCGGCGACTATCTGGATACGAGCAAGGGCTTGAGCGTGTGCGTGTCGTCGTGGTGCCGGCTCTCCGACAACACCATCCCCACCCGCACCAAGGCCACCGGCGGCTACCTCAACAGCGCCCTCGCCAAGTCCGAGGCGGTGATGAACGGCTACGATGAGGCGATCTTCCTCAACGATCGTGGGCAGGTCTGCGAAGGCTCGGCGGAGAACATCTTCATCGTCCGCGATGGCCAGCTGCATACGCCGGATCGTACCGCCGATATCCTTGAGGGCATCACTCGCCGCGGGATCTTCGCCCTCGCCAAGGACCTCGGCATCGGCGTCATCGAACGGCCGATCGCACGCACCGAGCTCTACCTCAGTGATGAGGTGTTCCTGGTCGGCACCGGCTGCCAGGTGAGCTACGTGCGCGCCATCGATCAGCGCGTGATCGGCGACGGCGCGCGCGGGCCGTTGACGACGCGCATCCAGCAGGCCTACGAAGACGCCGTGTACGGCCGCAACCCCGCTTATGCGAGCTGGCTGTCGCCAGTCTGAGGGCCTCGTTCAGCTACCATTGGATCCATGCTTCGGCTTGGATATCGGCGGGTTTCATCGGTAATTGTTTGCGATAATCGCTCGGCGTCTGGGCGAACAGGCCGCGGAAGCGGCGGGCGAAGTAATTGCCATCCGGCCAGCCGACTTCGGCCCCGATCGAGGCCACCGTGCGATCGGTGGTCAGCAGCAGAATCGCCGCCCGTTCGCCGCGGCTGCGCGCCAGCCAAGCCATCGGCGACATGCCGGTGTGTTTGCGCAGCAGGCGCACCAGGTAGCTGCGGTCGAGGCCGGTGTGCTCGGTCAGGTCTTCGAGCGACCAGTTGCGCGCCAAGTCGGCGCTGAGCAGGGCGATGACCTGGGTCACCGCCGGATGGGGGGTGTGCAACTTGCCGAGGCCGGTCACCGAACCGCGTCCGAGCTCGCCGAGGAACAGCAGCAGTTGGCCGATGAGGTCGATGCGGCGCAGCTCCGGGGCCTCGCGCTGCAGTCCGAGGATGACGTCGAGCAGTTCTAGGCAGCGCTGCACGCTGGCGCTCGGCAGGTGCACGGTGGCGGTGTCGCCAAGGGTCAGGCCGAGCAGCGGTCCGAGGATCGGGTCATCGTGCAGCCAGCCCAGCGGACCGCTGATCAGCGTCGTCCCCAGGGTGCAGTTGGCGAGGCACAGGTGACGGCATTTCTCGTAGGCATGCCAGGCTCCCGGGCGGACGATGAAGACGTCCCCGGGCTGCACCGTGACGGTGCCGTGGATGGTCCGATGCAGGCCCTTGCCGCTGACTACTAGGGCGATTTCGAGAAAATCGTGCTGATGCAGGGGTGTGTCACCTTCGTGCTGCGGACGATTGACGTGGATCGGCGCGCCGACGCGCGGAAAAAGACTCTTTAAACTCAGAAGCTCGGGAGTCGTGAGCATAGCCTCCAGCCCATCCATCGGGAAGAAAAAGTCAATTTTGTGCGAGGGTGAGACGTGCAGTCGACGGATGCACCGGGCTTCTCGGCGTGTAGCCTGGGAACAGTCTCGTAACCGTCGTTGGATTCCACCTTCGCGAAAGAACGTCCCATGGACAAAGCCACTCTCTTTTCCCGTCTGAAGACCCAGCAGGTCGAGACCCCGTCGTGGGGCTTCGCCGGCAGCGGCACGCGCTTCGGCAAATTTCCCCAGCCGTGGGCGGCAGTGTCGCTCGAAGAGAAGCTCGCCGACGCCGGCATCGCCCACAAGCACACCGGCATCCTGCCCAAGGTCGCCCTGCACATCCCCTGGGACAAGCCGACCTCCGGCATGAAGGACTGGAAGGGCGTCGCGGCCTTCGCCGCCCAGCACGGCGTGGCCATCGGCGCGATCAATCCCAACGTCTTCCAGGATGCCGATTACCAGTTCGGCTCGTTCTGCCATCCCCACGAACGGGTGCGCGCCAAGGCTCTCGAGCATCACCTCGAATGCGTCGAGATCGCCAAGGCCACCGGCTCCAAGGGCATCAGCTTGTGGTACGCTGACGGCACCAACTACCCCGGCCAGGACTCCTTCCGTGAGCGCCGCCAGCGCATGTTCGCCTCGTTCCAGAAGCTCTACCAGGCCCTCGCCCCGGACATGCGCCTGTTGATGGAATACAAATTCTACGAACCGGCCTGGTACCACACCGATCTCGCCGACTGGGGCGCCGCCTCGCTGATGTGCAAGAAGCTCGGACCACAGGCGACGGTGCTGGTCGATACCGGCCACCACGCCCTCGGCACCAACATCGAATGGATCGTCGCTTCGCTGCTCGATGAAGGCATCCTCGGCGGCTTCCACTTCAACAGCCGCAAGTACGGCGACGACGATCTCACCGTCGGCTCGATCAATCCCCATGAGCTTTTCCTGATCTACAACGAACTGGTCGATGCCGAAGAAGAAGGCCAGGCCACCGTCGCCGGGCGCTGCGCCAGCCAGATCGCCTACATGTTCGATCAGTGCCATGCTTACAAGAATACCATCGAGGCCACCATCCAGTCGGCGATCGCCGTCCAGGAATCCTACGCCAAGGCCCTGCTCGTCGATCGCGCGGCGCTGAAGCAGTTCCGCTACAACTGCGACGTCAGCGGTGCCGAAGAGGTCCTCAAGGAGGCCTACAACACCGACGTCCGGCCGTTGCTGAAGGAGCTGCGCGAAAGCCAGGGCATCGACCCCAATCCGATCGCGGCCTTCCGTCGCAGCGGCTATGCCGAAAAGGTCACCGCCGAGCGCACCGCGCGCTATGGCGCCAAGGCCGCTGGCGGCGGAGGCTTCCAATGAGCGCTATCGACGAACTGGTGGCGATGTCCAATCGCCTCGGCGAGCCGAGCTTTGACGCGGTGATCCTCGGCGAGGGCAACACCTCGACGCGCGTCGATGAGCAGACCTTTCTGGTCAAAGGCTCGGGCTGCCAGCTGCAGACCATGACCGCCGGTGATTTCGTGCATCTGCGCTTTGCCGACCTGCTGCCCTTGCTGAACCGCGCCAGCGTCAGCGAGGCCGAGCTGAGTGCCGCCTATGAGGCGGCGAAGGTCGACCCGACGCAGAAGAAACGGCCCTCGGTCGAGGCCTTGTTCCATGCCCTGTGTCTGCAGTTGCCGGGCGTCAATTACGTCGCCCACAGCCATGCCACGGCGGTCAACGGTCTGACCTGCGGCAAGGGCTGGCCGGGGACTCTCGCTGGACGCATGTGCCCCGACGAGGCCGTGGTCATGGGTCCGGATTCGGTGTTCGTGCCCTACGTCGATCCGGGCGTGATCCTGGCTAAGGCCATCGCCGATGGTATCGCCGCCTATCGCGCGCAGTGGCAGGCCGTGCCCAAGGTCATCTACATGCAGAACCACGGCGTGATCGCCCTGGGAGCGACGGCGCAGGAAGCCCTCAACGTCACCGCCATGGCCATCAAGGCGGCGCGTATGCGCGCCATCGTGTTGGCTTCTGGCGGCGGCCTGGCGCTGCTCGATCGCGCCACGGTCTTGCACCTCCTCGGCCGACCGGACGAGAAATATCGTCAGCAGGCGCTGGGTCTGCGCGTCTGAGTTGCAAGTAAGGAGCGCGGGTCCTTGCGGATCCTCTGGGGGCGCGGGCGAGTCGCCCGCGCCCCCAGAGGATCCGCGGTTCGCGCTGCGTTTGTGTATCGATAACAAGGACCTGTCTATGATCACCCGTCATCTCGCCATCGATCTGGGAGCCGACTCCGGCCGCGTGGTGCTAGGCACGTTCGATGGCGAGCGCTTCGCGATGGAAGTGGTCCATCGCTTTCCCAATACGCCGGTGCGCGTCGACGGTCTGCTGCGCTGGGACATCGAGGCCCTGTGGGCCGGGATCATCACCGGGCTGCAGGCGGCGCAGACCTTGGCCAAGGCGCCGATCATCTCGCTCGCGGTCGATACCTGGGGCGTCGATTACGGTCTACTCGATGCCGCCGGCACGCTCATCGATCAGCCGGTGCACTACCGCGACGAACGCAATCTGGCGATGCCCGAACAGGTGCATGCGGTGGTTCCCAAAGCCGAGCTATTCGCCCGCAGCGGCCTGCGTGGCCTGGTCTTCAATACCATCTTCCAACTCGTCGCCGAGCAGGGGCAGCGCCCGCAGCTGCTCCAGCGCGCCCGTCGACTGTTGACCATCCCCGATCTCCTCGCCTATCGCCTGAGCGGGGTGATGGCCAACGAATGGTCGAACGCCGGCACCACTGGCTTGACCCTTGCCGGCAAGCCGGCCTGGGATCTTGAGCTCATGCAGCGCCTCGGCCTGCCGACGCATCTCTTCGGCAACATCGTGGCCTCGGGTACGGTGCTCGGCACGGCCAAGGCGGAACTCGGTTTCAGCGCCCCGCTGCCGGTGGTGATGGCGGTCGGCGGCCATGACACTGCCAGCGCGGTGGCGGCCATGCCGGTGCTCGACGAGGGTTATGCCTTCATCTCCTGCGGCACCTGGTCCCTGGTCGGGGTCCTCAATCCGACGCCGGTGACCAGTGCCGAGGCCTTTGCCGGCGAACTCTCCAACGAGATCGCCGTCGATGGTCGCATCCGGCTGCTCAAGAACGTCATGGGGCTGTGGGTGTGGCAGGAATGCCGGCGGGACCTGATCGCAGCCGGCGAGGAATTCTCGCACGCCGAACTCGCCCGCTTGGCGGCGGAAGCGGCTCCGGCGGAGGTGACGCTGGATATCGATCGCCTGGAACTGCTCGGACAAAGCCAGCCGCATGATCGCATGATCGCGCGCATACGCCGACAAGCCGGCGAACTCGGACTCGCAGCGGCCACGCCCGGCGAAGTTTTCCGGCGCATCGTCGAGGCCTTGGCAGCGGCCTATCAGCGCAGCCGGGTGGCCTTGGAACGCGCCACCGGCAAGCCCATCATGGGTATCAGCCTGATGGGCGGCGGTTGCCATAATCAATTGTTGTGCCAGCTCACTGCTGATGTCACCGGGCTGGTGGTAGTCGCCGGTCCCGACGAAGGCACGGCGCTCGGCAATCTGCTCGTACAGGCCCGGGGATTGGGCCTCGTCGACGCCGCCGGCATGGCCCGCGTCAGTGCCGCCTCGTCGACGCTGGCGACCTATCGACCGCGGGCGCAGGGGCGGCAGACCGGGCCGCATGGATCCCATTCGGCTGTGGCCTCAGCCGTTAAGCCCTGAAAATCCGACCTTAACCCCATTCCTGGTGGCCGGTGACCAGCAGCTCCGGGCGGCGGTGGTGGTTTGCCCGGGCGGCGGCTATGCCGTGCGCGCGCCGCATGAGGGGGCGCCCATCGCTCAGTGGTTGAATTCGCTCGGCGTGCATGCCTTCGTCTGCGATTACCGCGTCGCTCCAGCACGTCACCCGGCGCCGTTGGATGATGCCCAACGCGCACTGCGTCTGGTCCGCCATCAGGCGGCGTCATGGCATGTGGATCCCCGCCGCGTCGGCATCCTGGGGTTCAGTGCCGGTGGGCATCTGGTGTGCTCGGCAGCGAATTTCGGGGATGAGGGCGATGCCACCGCCGCCGATCCGGTGGCTCGTCAGCGTGGTCGGCCGGATGCGGTGATCGCCTGCTATCCGGTGATCGCCTGCTATCCGGTGATCGCCTGCTATCCGGTGATCGCCTGCTATCCGGTGATCAGCAGCGGCGAGTTCGCGCATCGCGGATCGTTCGACAACCTCGTCGGCGACGATCCCTCGGCCCGGCAGGCTCTCTCGTTGGAGCATTCGGTGACGGCGCGCAATCCGCCAACTTTCTTGTGGTCGACCGCCGATGATCAGGCGGTGCTGGTGGAGAACAGCTTGTTGTATGCGGCGGCCCTTCGACGCCCTGTCGTCGAAGGACGTCGACTTCGCGTTGCATGTATACCCGCATGGCCGGCATGGCCTGGGTCTCGCCAGCGCCGACGCGACGGTCTGCGATTGGACCGCCCGCTGCGCCCGCTGGCTGGGCGATCTTGGCTGGTGCTGAGTTTCAGCTTCAGTTGAGCGATAGCTGAGGGATAGCTGAGGGATAGCTGAGCGGCTCGTGGCAGGGCGGGGTGTAGAACATGGTCCACCTCGGCGTCGTCAATCCGCCTTCGGCCAGCGGCGTCTGGGACAAGAAGGTGCCGCATACCGTGATCGAGAAGACTCCGGTGGTGGCCGAGAAGCTCTACCTGCGGGTGGGCGATGACGGCAGCCTGGGCGTCTTCGTGCCGCAACAGAAGACTGATTTCATCGGCTGTGATGTCGCCGGCGTCAAGCTCGCCGGCCTGCTCATCGATGCCGCGCCCAAGGAATCACCGTACCTCATCCAGGTCGGCGCACCCAAGAGCAGCTCTTCCAAGAACAGCTCTTCCAAGAACAGCTCTTCCAAGAACAGCCAGCGTCACAACGCCAATCCCACCTGCATCTACGATATCTTCAGCCGCATCAGCGGTGCCGGGGCGGCCAGCATCGGCACAGTCCTGATCATAAATGCATTGCGTTGCTTCGAGCCGCGGCGCGATCGATGCCGATCCCGCTCCAGGCGCGATTGCGCCGCGGGTTGAAGAAACGGGTGTTGGACATGGCCCTGGGTGATTTGCTTCCGCATACCAG
>JBIILZ010000042.1:0-29423 GCA_044338255.1 Planctomycetota bacterium
TGGTATGCGGAAGCAAATCACCCAGGGCCATGTCCAACACCCGTTTCTTCAACCCGCGGCGCAATCGCGCCTGGAGCGGGATCGGCATCGATCGCGCCGCGGCTCGAAGCAACGCAATGCATTTGTCTCCGACAGGATCCCAAGAGCCTGTCGGAGATAGGCGCCCGAGGATGGCGAAGGGATCGTGCGGCAGATCCAAGGCGGCGAAGCGGGCGGATAGCGAGAGCTATCTGACCGTTTTGCCAACGCCGGAGATGTCGTACGAGACCGAGTCAGCCGACCAAGCCTATCTCCGACAGACTCCTAAACAGGCGGATTCGCTGAAACCTGCTCCGGCTTACCGATGAGCCGGTGGATGGCCGAGAGAATCTGATCCTTGGAGTACGGCTTGGCGATGTAATCATCGCAGCCGACCTGCCGACACTTTTCGTCCTCGCCCTTCATCGCATTAGCAGTCAAGGCGATCACCGGCAAATGCTGGTGCTTGGGATTGCCGCGAATGGCCTTGGTTGCGTCATAGCCGTTCATCACCGGCATCATCATGTCCATCAACACCAGACGATAGAGCGAGCGCTCCAACCGATCGAGGGCCACCGCCCCATTCTCGGCAATATCATAGGTGTATTGCGAGCGGGCGAGCAGAAACGCGATCAGTTTCTGGTTCACCGGGTTGTCTTCGACAATGAGGATGTCTGGCATATTTTTTCGCTGGGCCTTAGGACGTAAGAGTGTACCTCACGTTCACCGAAGTTTCAAATACCAAGCTGATGTCGCCCTTGCCGTTCTGACACGCAACATGAACCCGGATGCGGGCCTTCCAGCAGCTTTACAGAACGGTTTATAACCGCAGGGATAGCGACTACCAACGAACAAACCCCAGCCGAGACGGCCAGGGTTTGCCACAATTCGACCGCGTGGGCGAATTAGCGCTTGCTGAACTGGCAGCCGCGGCGAGCGCCGTGACGACCATACTTCTTACGCTCGACCATGCGCGAGTCGCGGGTCAGCAGGCCGTGCTTGCGCAGGCTGGCTTCCGAAGCGGGCTCGGCCTTGATCAGCGCCCGGCTGATGCCAAGGACGCAGGCGCCAACCTGGCCCGTGATCCCGCCACCGTTGGCGTTGACGAAAACGTCAAAACGGCCAAGGGTCTCGGAGATTTCGAGGGGCTTCTGCACCATATTGCGCAGACGTTCGACACAGATGAACTGCTCCAACGGACGATCATTGATCACGATCTTGCCGGTGCCTGGCGCGAGACGAACGCGCGCAACGCTCGTCTTACGACGACCAAGGCCCCAGATGTAGACTTTACCAGCCATGCGAACTCCAACAGTTTCGTTTGCGAGGGTGCGGACTGTAGAGCGATCGTCAGGAGGTCAAGCTGGCATCTGCCCGCCTGCCCGAGCGGCAGCACTTCCTGGAGGACCGCTGCCTGCAGCGCCCTCACGTAAAGTTAATTTAGCCTATCGTACGTTTGGGTTGATTGAATTCATCTCGCGCTCTAATAGTTGTACTTATGTCCATTACCCAACCTCCCTCACCATTCACCCTCACCGATCTTGGGCGGAGCTTGTGTAAGCATCGCCTATGGGCGGCGACCGTCGGCCTCGGAGTTGCAGGCATGGTTCTGGCCAGCGCCTTCAGCACCGTCCCACTCTATCAAGCGGAGGCCGCCCTGTCGGTCGATCGCAACCGTAAAACCGTGTCTTTCACCAGCGATAACGGCATCAATGAACAGGTCGAATACAGCCTACTCAATACCTATCGTGATGAGCTGCTGTCGTGGCCGGTCCTGAAACGCACCATTGAGACCTGCATGCTCACCAAGCTCAACCCCTATGCTTCCAGCACCGATCCCACCGAGACCCTGGCCTCGCGGATCAAAGTCATAACCAGTCGCGACAGCTGGACTATCCACGTCAATCTGCTCCACGAATCACCAGCGGTCGCCGAACAGGCGCTCAACACGCTGCTGCAGGTCTTCCTCGAACGCCAACGAGGACATCAGCAGACGCGCTCCGCAGGCGCCCTCGATTTCCTCTCGAAGCAGGTCGCTGACGCACGCACCAAACTCGAGGACGCACGCAACCACGAAACGCGATTTCGCGCTGAAAACGGCATCCTTTCGACCGATCCGGAAAATAATTTTCTAGCCTTGGGCCTGCGTAGGATGGTCTCCGATCGCGCCGAGCTCGATAACCGCCTTGCCGCGGCGCAAGCCATCCTCAACGAGATCAAACCCGTCGAAACCCGCGCTGGCGATGACCCGGTGGCGGCGGCCATCGCCATGCTCGCAGTGCCGCAGATCGCCACCAACAAGGTGGTGATCGAGCAAATGACCAAGCTCGCTGACCTAGAGTCCCAGAACCGCGTCATCAGTGAAAAATACAAGGCCGGCCACCCGCGGGCGATCGAACAAATCGAAGCTATCACCGCCGCTCAACAGCAACTCGTACAGGCGGTCATGCAGGCCAAGGCCGGGGCCCGCATCGAGGTCAGCCAGGCGCTAACCTCGATCAGCCTCATGGATCAGCGCATCGCCCAGGAAAAGGCTTTGCTGGGGGCGTATTGCGACCACCTGATCGAACTCAAGGTCCTCAACGACGAATACCACAGCCGAGAAACGATGTACCATCAGCTGCTAGCGCGCTACATGGAAGAGGACGTCACCAGCCGTATGGATTCGGCATCGCTGCTGGTCATCGAACCCGCCCGCGCCGGCTTCAAACCAGTCAACATCAAGCGCCCGATCTTCATCACCGCGGGGGTCCTCAGCGGACTGGTCGCGGCCGCCATCACCGCGCTGCTGCGCGAGTTCTTCACGCGCAAAATCCTACGTATCGAAGACCGCCACGAACCGCTGAGCGGCCAGCCCGTCCTGGGCTAGAAGCCTGTGCCAGAGACAGGCTCCCAACAACTCGACCGCCCGCCACGAACCAATCAGCGGGCGGTCGCTGCCGCTACTTCTTGTGCAGATCCTTTACCTGCGCGTAGCGGTAATAGACCTCCAGCGATAGAGTATTGTAGGCCGTGGTCAGCACACGTCCGGTTGAAGCCCCGCCGAAATCATTCGGAGTCCAATCCCAAGAACCATCCAAGCAATCGGTGGTCTTCTTTTGGGAATTGACCAGGAGATCGCGCACCGTGGCATTCCACTTGGTCCAGCGCTCGCCACCCATCTGAAAGATCGCCATGGTGTTGTAGTACATGTAATAGGTGTTGGTCGGCATCCGTCGCGGCAGCTGCTTGGTCATCACCGTATTCGCCAGCGATTCCGCCATCACATCGCCATTGAGATGACCGAGGAAGATCGCGCAGACCAGGCCGATGGATTCACGACCGGCTTCGGCTTCTTTGGAGAGGGTACCGGCCTCATGAAACCAGCAGTAAGCAAAGCGCGACATGTCATAGGCCGTGATATCCTTCCATGCCTTCGAGGGGGCAGCGGCAGTAGCATTTGAGGCCTTCCAATGTCCCTCCAGCCAGTGCTTGGCACCTTCCATGCCCTTGCCGATGGTCAAACCGCCGGCCAGACCAGATTTCAAAGCCATGATGTTCCAGCCGGTGGTGGATGAATCGTTGCGGTCGTTGGGCCTGCCATAATCCCAACCCATGCCACCGACATAGCCGTCAGGGCCCGGGGTCGTTTCCATGTTTTGACGAGCAAGAATCTGATTGATGCCCTTCTGAGCCGGTCCGCGCAATTCCGGGTCGTTGGTCATGGCATAGGCCTCAGCCAAGGACATCACCGCAATGGGATGTTCATAGTTGCGATTGCCAAGATAACCGTCGGCCTTCTGCACCGAGAGCAGCCAGTCGATGCCCTTCTTGACCGTAGTCTTATATTTGTTGGGCGTCTTGTGGTCGTACCCAGCGCCGAGGAAGCACAGCACCGCGTAGCCAGTCATGGCGACGTTGCAATCCGAGCCATGCAACATCGGATCACCACCCGGCTCGCATTTCAAGCCCTCGGTGCAGTTCTGATAATATTTATCGGTTTCCCATGAGCCATTAGGGCTCTGATGACGCTTGAACCAGCGCAGACTGGCTTCCACCGCACCTTCAGAACCCTTGCTACCGCCACCCTTGCCGACCGCACGCTTGCGTCCGCCACCGCTGCGATTTTCGAACATGCCGGCCCTACCGCCACCGACGCCGATCGCATCAAATGCACCCGGGCCGCCTTTTTCCAAATCAGCCTGGGCATCATCGCGGCCTTTGGGCTGCTGGGCATCGGTTTCCGCTTCACGTTCGTTATTCTCAACCGGCACGTCGAGCGTGGAGGTCGGCGAAACGACATCTGATTCAGTCGGCGCATCGAGTTCGACCTGGGGCTCGATGGTGCGCTCGAGTTTGGGCTTTTCGACCTTCGGCGGGGGCGCTTCGATGGGAACCGTGCGCATCACTGGCGGATCCTGCTCGAGCAGCTTCGGCGAGCCGAAGACCGCGACCCAGGCGAGAACCAGCGCCGACAAGTGGATTCCACCACTGATCAACCAGCCATAGACGGCACGTTTCGCGGGGCGCTCCTGATCGGCTGGTGCTGATTCATGCTGCTCATCAGCAAGTTCGTCAGCAAGTTCGTCAGCCAAGTCATCGGATCGTTCGTCGTGGGTACTCATAGGAATTTTCCTGTGAGTGACCAACGCACACCCGTGGCAAAGGTTCAGTCGGCCAGCAGATACTGCATTTCAGAATGCCCAAAACGACCTCGACCGCGTGCCATTGCGGCACGCGGTCGAGATCAGCAGACGGTTTGCGTCCGGTTTGCGTCCAGCTTGTGTCCCGGTTTTCGCCAGGGACGTGATCGTATTCGATCAGGCCACAACCGACTTGATGTCGGCAGCGGTGATCTTGCACACGGACTTCTCGAGGCGCGCCGACAGCCAGCTCTGAACTTCAGCGGCGTACGGGGTACCAGCCGGGGTTGCCTTGATCTTGGCGATGATGCGGGCTTCGCGACGGACGCGAGCCGAAGCCTTGGCCGGAGCCTTGCGCTTACGGGTCGAAATCTTGTGCGCCGCCAGGTTGGCGCGACGGATGCTGCGATGACGATGCATGCCACGGGACATAAAAACTCCGATCCAGAGACTCTTCTTGGGGCACGAAGTGTGCAACCCTCGTCGCTATGTCAAGGCCAACCAGGAAGCTGCTTCTAAGTCTCTAAAAGGCACCGTTATGGAACACTTCCTGGACATCATCGTGATCATCCAGGGTCTCGATCAGGGCTTCCAGTGATTGCTGGATTTCGGGATCGGTGATTTCGATAGGATTGTCCGGGAGCTTGGTCAGTTCGGCGCTGGCGATGGTGATCTTCGCCGCCTGCAGGGCTTTCTGCACGCTATCGAACTGATTGGCTTCGGCGGTGATCGCCACCTGTCCACTGTCGATGGTGGTGATCTCGCCGGCATCGGCGTCGGCCGACATGAGCACGTCGATGACCTGGTCTTCGCTGACCCCCTCGACCAGGAAGGTCGACTTGGGCGTGAATTGCCACGCCACGCATCCCGGGGCGCCGATCGCGGAACCGGCGCGCTCGAAGAGCTTTTTGATCTCGGGGGCGGTACGATTGCGATTGTCAGTGAGAATGTCGACGACGATCGCCACCCCGCCCGGGCCGTAGCCTTCGTAGGACAGCTCGACCATCTGCTTGCCGCTGTTGCCGTCGCCGGCGGCCTTCTTGATCGCGCGCAGGATCGCGTCCATGTTCATCTTCGCCGAACGCGCTTTGTCGACGGCCAGCCGCAGTCGCGGGTTCTCTTCAAGCTTGGGTCCGCCGAGGTTCACCGCGATGGTGATCAGCTTGCCCATTTTGGCGATAACGGCGCCTTTTTTCTTATCGTTGATGCCTTTCTTATGCTTGATGTTCGCCCAGTGACTGTGCTTGGCCATGCGTATTCGCCTTCGATCGTCGCAATTATTTCTTGATACGCTTGGTGGTTTTGTCCTTGGAGGATTCTTTCTTCAAGCCGAAATCAACTGTCTGCGGCTCATCGGCGCCAGCGCTCTGGTAGACGTGCACGTGTTCGCGCAGCACCCGCGAAAGGCGGAGGATGTCTTCGACTTCCAGGCTTTCCTCGATCTTCTTCTGGAAATTCTGGAGATTGGCATGTTTGGGCACGCCGCCGAGGAATTTCAGCAGGCGGAACTGTTCTTCATCGCAGGGGAAAACCTTGAGATTGAGCGCCAGCAACAGGGCGCGATCGACCATGTCGCGACGGATATTCGTGGTATCCGGCAGCGCACGCAGGGTCTCGATACCCGATTCGGTGAGCAGATCGTTGATCTCCATGCGCCGGAAGGCGGTGTAGAGATCGGCAAGGAGGTGCTTGATGTCCTCGGCCTTCTCACGGCAGCGGTAGTACTTCGCGCCGAGGATGTCCTCGATTTCACGGACGCTGGCGACACGCATGTCGTTCCAGTCGACGTACTCGGTCTTGAGGCGGGCAAGGACGTCCTTCGAAGCCTTTTCGCTGGCGCCTAGTTCGAGGATCTGGGTCATCAGAGCTTCGATGAAATCAGGGATGGGCTGGGTCTTTCGCCGGCCGTAACGCTCCTCGAGTGCTTCACAGGCCCGCAGAAGGTCTTCTGTGACCGACGATTTTTCAGCACCGGGATTTGCAGCTTTAGCCATTGAAATTCAACTCCAGCGAGGTTCCGGCGGGTTTGCCATTGAGGCCAAATCCGCGAAAAGGGCCCGGAAGCTACCGCCGTGGCGGGGGTGGTCAACGGGACCTGCTGAACGGCGGTTCCGGCACCGACCGGGTGAGCACCTGGAATTCGCGTCTCCAGCCATTGCCCAGCCCGGTGACCACGAGTACCCTGCTCACGCCCATCCACCTTGGTTTCTGGCCGTATGACGAGCTCCGATCAACCCACCCAGCCCACGCTGCCGCGCCCGTCGACGACCTCGTCGCTCGAGCCGACGATCGCCGGCGATGGTCCGGGCACCGGCTCTAACAATCGCGGCATCAACGAGGAGGCCGCGACAGCGGCGACGATTCCGGCCGCGGGGGCGACCTGGGGAAACCCGCAGGCCGATGTCCTCACGGGCCAGGCGTGGGGTGATTTCCTGGTCGGAACACTGCTCGGCCGCGGCGGCATGGGCGCGGTCTACCGCGGTCGACAGCAGAGCCTCGATCGCGATGTCGCGATCAAGGTGCTGCCACCGCACCTCTCCGACAACGAAGGCTTCCGCAGCCGCTTCCAACTCGAAGCCAAGGCCGTCGCCAGCCTCGACTCGCCGCACATCATCAAGGTCTACGGCGCCGGCCAGGCCAGCGGCCACAACTATTTCGCCATGGAGTACGTCGAAGGCGACGATCTGGCGGTGACCGTGCGCAAGAAGGGCCGACCAACGCAGCTCGTTGCCCTCGACTGGGTGCTGCAAGCTGCCCGCGGCCTGCAGGCCGCCGGCGAGCTGGGCATCGTCCACCGCGACATCAAACCCGCGAACATGATGCTGACCCGACGCGGGGTGGTCAAACTCATGGACTTCGGCCTGGTGCGCTCGACCAAAGAGGCGCACGGCCTGACCATGACCGGCACGGTGATGGGCACGGTCAGCTATTTCAGCCCCGAACAGGGTCGTGGCGATCGCTGCGATTCGCGGACCGATCTGTACGCCCTGGGCGTGGTCTTCTACGAATTCCTCACCGGCCGTCTGCCCTTCACCGGCGAGGACCCCACCAGCATCATCTACCAGCACATCCATGTCGCGCCGACCCCGCCACGCGAAATCGACCCCGGGATTCCCGAGGATTTCCAGGCGGTCTGCCTCAAATGCCTGCAGAAGAATGCCGAAGATCGCTATCGCAATGCCGGCGAACTGGTCGCCGATCTCGAGCGCCTGGGCCGCGGCGATCATCCCCGTATTGATGCCGCCGAACTGATGCGCCTGCAGCACGGCACGACCTTATATGTGCCCAAGACACATTCTGGCTCGGCACGCCGTTCGGCACCGTGGATCATCGCCGCCGTGGTCGTCGCCAGCGTCGGTGCAGCCGCGGTGTGGGCGGTCAAACCGGCCTCAACTCTGGATGTACCGCTAGCTCCCACGCCGATCAAACCGGTCGCACCGATCACGGCAGCCTTGGTCGCGACCCCCGTCGCGCCACCGCTGATCATTCCGCAACCCGCAGCGCAGCCCGTTACACAGACCATTACACAGACCATTACACAACCCGCTGCGCCGATCACCCACCAAGCCCCGCCACCGGTACCGGTCCTCGTGAACGCGTCGAGTTGGGCGCCGAAGGTCCAAGAGCTCATCGCCGCGCGTCACTTCAGCGCCGCCCGGGCGCTGATCTCGGCCCATCCCGAAGACACACTCTTGGCCCCGCTCAGCCGCGTCGTCGATCAGAGCGAGGGCGCCGCGTCGTTGAGCTATGCGCGCACCGCCCTGCAAAGCGGCGACTTCGCGGCGGCGGCGACGCAGATCGAGGCCGCCCGCGCCCTGCTCGGCGCAAACTCGACCGAAGCCCTGGAATTGGCCCAGGAAATCGAACGCCGCTCGCAGCGGGCCGGGGCCCTGCTCGAAGAAGCCAAAGCCCATGCCCTTGCTGGGCGGATCGCCGAAGCCCAGGTCGCGGTCACCAAGGCGCGCAGCGAAGCGCCGCAATCCGCCAACCTCGCCAACGTCGAAGCCCTCGTCCAGCGCGAGGCCGATCGTCTGGCGCAAACCCTCGCCAGCCGCGACGCGGTGCGCGCGAGCGGCGAACAAGCCCTGGCATCCGGCGACCTCGACCGCGCCGATATCGCTTTCGCCGAGGCCCTGCGCCTCGATCCCACCGATGGCGCCGCCACCGCCGGACAGCGCACCAGCACCAGCAAACGCGCGGCCCTCATGGTCCTGGCGCAACGCGTGAGCACGGCGGTAAAAGCCAAGGATCTCACCGCCGCCACCCAGGCCCTGGCACCGTTGCTGGCGCAGGCCCCGAACTTGGCGCTGACTGCCGACGCGCAGAAACAGGTGAGCGGTCTAAGCTCGGAACTGGCGGCGATCAAAGCCGCCGCCGAGGCCCAAGAGGCGCAGCTCGTCGCCGCTGCCGCCACGCTCGGCGAACGCGCTCGCGATCTGCGAGTGCCGCTGGCCCAGCTCGAACACGAGCTCGCCGATTTCCTCGTCGAAGCCGGCGCCCAGCGCCGCGAGCGCCCCGCCCTCGAAGCCCTCATCGAACTCCGGCGGCAACGCGAGCGCTTCGTGACCTGCCTAGCGAAACTCGACGCTGCGGTCCTCGGCAGCAACGCGGCGGTAATCGCGAAACTCGTCTCCGATCCAGAATTGGCGGCGTCCTTCACCGCTCTCGGCGGCCAGGACGGCCTGGTCTTCGCGTCGCAACTGGTGGACTTCAAGCCGCACGGCGAACATGCGACGGCGCGCATCCACCTGCGCACGGCAATGACCTCGTTTCCCGAAACCACGCTCACCTACACCTATGACCTCGCACGCACCCCTGACGGCTGGGTCGTCACGGCGGGCCAGCGAACGGAATGATTGCCATGCGCCACCTCGTTGCGGTCTCTTCCCTCCTGGGCCTCGTGGTCGCCAGCGCCAGCGCTGCCGATGCGGTGTCCGGAATCGTCGAGCAGGTCCAGGACGGCGACGGCGGTGCGCGCGTGACCCTGCGCTTCGACGCGCAATCGGCAGCCACCCTGGTGCCCGGTGAAATGGTCGCGCTCTATGCTCCGGGCACGGTGGAAAAACACCCGCTCACCGGCCAGGTCATCATCTCCCGCCCGGTCCTGGCGGCGAAGGCCCAGCTCACCCAGGTGGTCGGCGCAATCAGCGGCGTGGTGCGCTGGACGGCAACGAACGCCAAGGTCGCTAGCGGCATGGACGCGGTGCCGCTTCCGCGCGAGGCCGCGCCCAATGCGCCCCCGGCGCTGACTTCGGCCGTGCCTACACTGTCAGCCACGTACGGGGCCGCCGTCACCGTGCAGGTCCCGGTCAGCGATTGGGATAAGGATCCATTGATCAGCGCCTGGCGCCTCGAAGGGCCGGCCGGCAGCAGCGGCCGCCTGCTCGCCCACAGCAGCGGCGGCACCGCCGTCACTTGGCTCGCGCCGGCGCTGACCGCGGCCAACACCACGGGCATCACCATCGTCGGCAGCGTCCGCGATCCGCTGGGCCAGGAAGTCGTGGTCCGCGTGCCGGTAGGCCTCACCGCCGTCAGCGAGCTCGCCAAGCGCGGCCCGTTGAAACCGCTCGCACGTTGGGGCCAGGGCGTGGAAGCCGCCGTGACCCAGCTCGCGCGCGACACCGCTGGAACATGGTGGGGATTGGCGGCCGACTCCGGCGCGCCGCTGAAGATCACCCCCGGCTGGCTGAGCAGCGAGCCGCTCGCCCTGCCCCAGGAACAGCTGCCCAAGCGGGCAGTGGCCCTGGCCGTGCGCGGCGACGAACTCCACGTCCTCGATGCCGGCAAGCGCACCGTCGTGGTCTACGGCACCGATTCGACGGTACGCCGCAGCTATGGCCTGTTCGATACCCCCACTGATCTCGCCATCGGACCAGATGGGACGGCGTTCATCGCCGACCAGGGCGCGGGTGGCGTCGAAGTGATCGAGCCCGACGGTTCGTATCGCGGACGCCTGGGCCACGCCGGTACCGGCCGTGACGCATTCCAGCAGGTGGTGGCGGTGACCGTCGACCGCGCCGGGGCCTTGTTTGCGCTCGATGCCGGACAACGCAGCGTGATCCAGTATGATCGCTTCCAGCGCCGGGTGGCGACCTTCAACGTCCCTGGCGATGCCAAGGACCTGCCAGTGGATATCGCCATCCATCCGCAACGCGGCATGCTGGTACTGCTCACCAGCGGACGCTTACTGGCGGTTTCCGCCAGCGGCGCCACCGATGTCACCGCTCCCCTGCCGGGTGTCGGCATCGATCCCGGCCCGGCCCGCAGCCTGGTCATCGACCAGCTGGGCGAGGTCATCACCTGCCATCCCGAGCGGGCGGCCTTCGTACGCTTTACACCTGACCTGAAATGTGCGGGCGTGCGCAGCGAACGCATGCGCACGCAAAGCCTGTGGGCCGCCGATGGCGCCGGCCGCAGCTACGGCCTCGATCAGGATACCGGCCTGGTCACCATCTATGATGGCGAAGGTTGGGCCGTGGGCCGCGTCGATGCCGAGGCCAAGGGCGGCGGCATGTTCGGCTCGACCCTCAGCCTGGCCGCCGATCCCGCCGGCCGACGACTGTGGGTGGGCGACAGCAGCAAGCACGGCGTGCACCGCATCGAGCTAGTGGAAACCGCCAACATCGGTTTCGTCGGCAGCCCGGGCGAGAACAACGGCCAGTTCCAGGAGGCCGTCGGCGTCTGCAGCGACGAGGCCGGCCGGGTCTATGTCCTCGATGCCGATCAATACCGTGTGCAGGTGTTCGCCGCCGACGGGACCTTCCTGTTCGCCTTCGGCCAACGCGGCAAGGGCCTCGCTGACTTCAATGATCCGACGCTGATCGCCGCCGCCCCCAACGGCGATGCCTGCTACGTCTACGATGCGTGGTCGAACCAGATAAAGAAATTCGCCCTCGACCAGACCGCCAAGACCGCCGTCCACGTCACCAATGGCGGCGGCAAAGGCTCGGACCCCGGCCAGCTGCGCAAAGTCATCGGCCTGGGCTGCGATCGTCTGGGGCTGCTCTATGCACTCGATGCGTCGCGCGAAGACCTGCAGGTCTTCGATTTCCGCAACAACAGCTGCGTGCTGTTGCTGGCAATGAAGACCGCCGACGCCGGCGTGGGCAAAGCCACGGCCCTGGCCCTCGCCCCCGATGGCCAGGTGGGCTTGATCGCGGGCGCCAAGGTCACCTGGTGGCGGTGGTGAAGCGCACTGGATAAGCGCTGAACCACCCCGTTCGGTTTTCGTTTACCGCCCGTTGCACCTCGCCTCATCTCTTCCGCCGTCTGGTCGCATCCATGCTCCGTCTCAACCCCTCCGAGCCGCCACCCTCATTCTCGCTCGATAAGCGGCACCTGGCCCGTCGGCGAGGGATGAAACGGCGCGAATGGCGCCTGCTCCTGATGCTGCCCTTGGCGATGCTGCTGATCGGCTTGGCCATCGATTTTCTGACCGGCTACACCAAGATGTTGCCCCATGGGCCGCTGGAGCCGGTGATCGAGGAACCGACGTTGCCGGCGATGTCCGGGCCGCGCCTCGGCGATGCTCCACCCCTGCCAGAGCGCCAGGCGATCGCCGCCGAGGTGCCGACGCTGCGCGAGCTCCTCGCCGATCGCGCCACGGTGCGCCACGAGGATGTCCTCGATGCCCTGACCCTGGCCTGGGGTGAAGAACTGCTGACCGCCGATCGCCAAGCCTCGCCCATTCCGCAGCGCGTCCTCGCCCGTGATCTGCTGCTGGGCGGCGTTGCGCCGGGAGCCGCGATCACTATCCATGGCCGGCTGCTCGACAGTGTGCCGGCGCCGGTGCCGGGCTCGCCTGCCGGCAGCACCGGCTACCAGCGTCTCGCAATCCAGCTCGATGAGCAGCAGATCGCCCAGGTGCTTGCCCCGGATTCGGCCGGCGACCTGATCATCGGCCGGAACATCAGCCTAGTGGGGCGCTTCCTGGGCAGCGCCGGCGTGCCCAGCGGCATCAGCGGTGAGACGCAGATGCCGCTGCTCATGGCCCGCAGCGTGCGCGTTAGCGAACAGACCACGGACACCGGCGACGATGACCTCGCCGAGATGCGCGGCCTGCTGCCGAAGGAATTCCCCGCTGATCTCTACGACAACGTCGGCGATGAACGCAGCATTCTCGAAACCCGGCCCTATTATTTTCTGCTCGGACAGGCCAACCTCGATCGCGATAGCGGTGCCGCGCTGTTCGCGGGCGCAGCCAGCGGCAATCTCCGCGCCGACGACATCCACCAGCAACCCGACCGCAGCCGTGGCCAACCACTCGTCATCACCGGCTACGTCTATCGCGGCTGGGAAGACAGCAATGTCGCCCGTGATCAACCCTTCGGCGTCCATCGCGTGCTGCGCATACTTTTGTGGAATCGCGATTTCGGTCAGGTGACTGAAAGCGTCGATGGCAAGCCGACGATCAAGAATCAGATCCTGCGCTTATACGAAGTCTGCCTGGTCACCGATCAGCCGCTGCCCGAACGCGGCGCGAAGATCATCGTGCCCAGCCGATTCTTCAAGTTCCGCGCCATTCCCGTGACGCCCAACAGCCTGCGCGACAAACGCAATGGGGTGCAACGGCAAAGCGACAACGTCTACACCTTCGTCTTCGTCGGCAGCAGCTATACCTACGAGCCGCCGCCACCGAAGTATACGATCAGCGCGCTCGACATCGTCGTCTCGATCCTGTGCATCGGGGTGGGCATCCTGATGTTCGTCCTGGTGCGCCGTGATCAGCGCCTCGAAGGCCTCGTCGGGGCCCAGGTACGACGCTTCCGCGACACTCGCAAACGCCTCGCCAACGAACGCACTCTGACCGCCAAGACGACCGCCAAGACGACCGACGAGACGACCGCCCCTGGCGATGCAACTCCTCCTGCGCCTGAGAGTAGCGCTGAGCCATCTGGGCCTACAGTACACCCCTCATGAGCCATTCCCTCGCCGCCCCCCTCGCGTTCACCCCGGTCTATCACAGCATCGTCTGGGGCGGACGAGCGATGGCCGCCTGGCGCAGCGATCTGCCGCCCGGTCCGATCGGCGAGAGCTGGGATCTCGCCGACCATTCCCGGGGCATGAGCGTGGTCGCCAGCGGGCCGCTCGCCGGCCGAAGCCTACGCCAGTTGACCGCCGACCATGGTCGCGACCTGATCGGCGAAACCTGGGATGGCGGTGACTTCCCCTTGCTGGTCAAGCTCATCGATGCCAATGATCGGCTGTCGATCCAGGTCCACCCAGACGATGCCTTAGCGCGCAGCCTCGGCGTCGGTCAGCGCGGCAAGACCGAATGCTGGCTGCTGGTCAACGATGGCGGGGAATTATTCGTCGGCACCCAGCCGGGGATCGATCGCGCGGCGTTCGAGCAGGCCCGTGCCACCGGCCGCGTCGCCGAGACCCTCGAACGCTTCATCGCCAAGGATGGCGACTTCTTCTTTCTCGCCGCCCGCACCGTCCACGCCCTCGGCAAAGGCTGCCTGCTCTACGAAGTGCAGCAGACCTGTGACGTGACCTTCCGCGTCGACGATTGGGGCCGCCTCGGCCTCGACGGCAAGCCCCGGCCCCTGCACATCGAGCAATCCCTGGCGACCATCGATTTCAACGCCCGTTCGCCACAGCCGGTCCACGCCAGCGAGGTCCCCCATCCCGCCGGCGGCAGCGTCCGTCGTTTGGCGGCATGCGACTACTTCAGCGTCGAAGAGCGGCGCGCCATGCACACCAGCGGCGGCGGCAATGGCCGCTGCACCATCATCACCTGCCTCGATGGCCATGGCACGCTCGCCACCGCCGCCGGTGGGCTCGACATCGAACCGATGCGCACCTATCTGGTGCCTGCTGCTGCCGGCGCCTGGACGGCGACCGCTAGTAGCGGGGCGATGACCTCGCTGCAAAGCCAGCTGGGCCTGCGATTACTCGCGGCCCAGCCGTAAAACGAAGCGGGCCTGCGATGAATCACAGGCCCGGTGGTTAATATGTAATTGGAAACGTTAGCCGTTGGATGAACGCGTCAGCCGAACGATAAAACTATCCTTTTCAGATAATGAGCCGTTCGATTCATAAACCAGTAATTGCATAACATAGTCGCCATAAATGGTACTCACCCCAGTATTTGGGCCAGTGGTCGCGACGAATCCAGAAAAATCGATTTTAACAGACGTTTCAGTTGGGGTAACGACAATCCCCCCATCCAAAGGCTTATTCAACCAGGACCAAACATAGACGAGCTTCTTTGACCCGCGATAAACCACCTTTGCGGTTGTATTGAGCGAATACGCGGTCGTGGTTGATGGCAGAGCGCGTTCGAAAACCTCGACGCCAGGCCATGCATCGACAATCAGCGTCTGCCCGGTGTCCTCGGTTGAACACGAGCTGATGAAGGCGGCACACGCCAGAACCAGCAAGCCGAAGGTAAAATGACGAAAGCGTGTGGTCATAAGTCCATCTCTACGGCAGGGTTCTCGCTTGCCAAGGGGGCAATCGATCAAAGTACATTTTCTGACGGAATCAGTTCACGTAAACGATTGATGGCCTTGGTTTCGATTTGACGTACGCGCTCGCGGGTAAGACTGAAAACTTTTCCAATTTCTTCCAAGGTCATCACCGGGAACTCATCCAGTCCGTAACGGTAGCGCAGGACATCGGCGTCACGCTTGGGGATCATCGACAGCCGTGACTGCACGAAGAGCACGTCTTCGCGGCCACCGACCACGGCTTCCGGATCCGAGCCTTCGTGCGTGTCCTCGAAATAACCGCTGAGATCGGAGACCTCTTCGGCATCGAGGTTCGCGCCGTTGATCAGGCTGGTCTCGATGATGCGTTTGAGGAGCTTGGCGTTTTCTTTCGGCAGCTTGAGGGCCTTGACCACCAGCGCGATATCGGTGACGCCGGGATTCTCGCGATTAAATTTCTTCCACCGCGCCACGAGTTCGGCCATGTAGGCGGGGACGCGGATGTTCTTGACCTTTTCGAGCAGGGCGCGGCGGATGGCCTGCTTGATCCAATGCACGGCGTAGGTCGAAAATCGGCATTCCATATCCGGGTCGAAGCGCTCGACCGCACGCATCAGACCGATGTTCCCCTCCTCGATGACATCGAGGATCGGCATGCCCTGGCTTTCGTATTGACGGGCGACGCTGACCACCAATCGCAGGTTACACTGGATGAGATCCTGGCGCGCGGTGCGATCACCGGCCTGCAGCTTGCGCGCCAAGGCACACTCCGATTCCCGTGTCAGCACTGGAAAGATGGACACATCTTTTAAATACATATCTAACAAGGCGTCACGCGGCATGACTACACTCCGAATGACCCATACTACTATTCACAAATCTTGTAAGCAACGAGAGTTCCGACAAACTTTAACAGTAATAGATGAGTTGTACACCGCTTCATCTGACGGACTTGCAACGTCCGGCGCGATTCCTGGCGAGATCGCAACGTTTTGGGAGCCGCGCAAAGCTCATAATCCCGAACGCCGTAAGCGCCGTTCGGTTTCGCCCAGGCCGATCGATTCGACCACCAGACGCGGCTGGAGATTACGCGCCAGATCGCCAGCCAGGGCGCCGATGCGCACAATGCGCTCTGCCGCCTGCTGGGCGCTGGCGGCATCCAGACGCAAATCAGCGCGCAGCGCCTGGGTCAAGGCCGCCAGCCAGATGCGCACCAGACGGCGCTGCTCAGCTGCCAAGGTCAGCCCCTGGGACTCGGCCTGGGCGCTTACCGCCGTCGGCAGATGTCCGAGGATCTCTGCCACCACTGAGGTGCGGTAGCCGTCGCGGGCAAGCGCCAGCAACGGCTGGAGCGGAATCGCGACGGTGTCCTCCCACAGGCCGCGATGACCGCCATCACTAAGCAGGGCACGCTTGCGAGCCTCGCCGACCGCGATGCCGCCGCGCACCAGGATCTGTTCGACCGCTGCCGGGGTCAGCGTCTGCAGCCGATAGAGCTGACTGCGCGAGCGGATGGTGCGCATCACCGCCGCCGCCTGCGTGGTGGTGAGGATGAAGCGCACCGTGGCCGGCGGCTCCTCGAGCACCTTCAACAAGGTGTTGCTGGCCTCGACGCGCCAGCGCTCGATGCCCGGCAGCACGAAGACCCGGTGTTTGCCGACCAAGGGGCTGACATAGGCGGCATCGACGATCTCGTCGCGCACGAGCTCGACGCCGACATTGCCGGCGACGCTGTCATGCGGTGTGCTCACCAGATCGGGGTGGCTGCCGCTGAGCACCAGCCGGCAAGAGGCGCACACGCCGCAACTGTCACCGGCCTGCGGTGCGTGGCACAAGATTGCCTGGGCGATGGCCGTGGCCAGCGTCCGCCGCCCGCAGCCGGGCAGACCTTCGAGGAGCACCGCATGCGGTAGACGATCAGCGGCGATCAGGCGGGCTATGAGCCGGCTGACCGCACTTTGACCGATGACCTCTGCGAGCTGCATGGCGCAAGTCGCGCTTACGGCGCGACGACGCCGGGCTGCAAGGGCTCGACGGTCCACAGCAGCTGGTTGTTGGCCAGGTAGGCGCCGTAGCGCAGACCCTGATTAGTCGGGATCGGCCGCGCGGTGCAGATCACCACGGTGCGCGGCAGGGCCGCCGAGACATCGCCGACCAGCGGCTTATAGAGCAGCTTTTCACCGGTCACCGGGCAGTGGAAACGGTTCACGCGATTGCGGTCCTTGATCACGTCCTGTTCCCACAAGTCGTTGAGCGCCTGCGGCCAGGCGCCTTTGCGGAAGGCAAAGTCCATGGCCGCCTGGCCGATGAGGTTCAAGACCAGGGCGCAATCCTGCTGATCGCCACCGAACCGTGGCTTCCAGGCCGGATTGACGTAATTGGACGAGCCGAAATCCTCGTAGATGATCGCCGACAGCAGACGCTTATCCGTGCCTGCGATCTCCGTCGACTGGACCTCGCCGGCATCGGCGGCGCGCTGGATCTGACGATCGGCCAACCATCCCAGCGATACCGCCAACGGCGCATCCGGACCGGGGGCCTTGCCCTGGGCGCGGATATCGGCGCGCAGGCGCGGCTGCGATTCGGGAATCTTGGCCAGGGCGAGGTACCAATCCATGGACTGCGCCGCCGTCCCCGGGCGGCCGCTGCGGCGTAGGCATTCGGCGATGGCGAACATGTTCGCCGGCAGACGCGAGCGCGGGAACTCCTCGGCGATCACCGCCGTCAGCAGATTCGACACGGCGATGCCCAGGAAATTCGAATATTCATCGAGCGAACGCTTGCGTTCGCGGACCAGGCCGCGTAGCAGCTCGCCGGTCGGTTTCTCATTCTTGGCAAAGCGTTCCTTCATCAGATCGAGGGTCTTGGCGGCACTGGCGCTATCGCCATCGCGAAGCTGAAGGCCGAAATAGGTCGCGCCGGCGATGAAGTAGGCTTCATCGGTGAGGCTCGAACTCTCGAAGACCCGCTTGTAGACGGCAAGGGCCTTGGCCAGGACAAAGGACTCGCCGGGCTTGATGTCGCGCGCAACCTGCTCACCGACTTCCTCGTACCCGCCATCGAGAGCCTGATTACCCACTGGCACATTCATGCGCGCACGCAGCGCCCAAGCCCCGGTGAGGGCGATCTTGCCCAGCACCACCGAGCGTGCGCCGCGCTTCTCGTAGCATTGCAGCGCCAGACGGAAGCGCTTTTCGAGGGGAATGGTCTGCTGATTGAGGATGAAATCCTTGCGCGCCGGGATCTGCTGGCCCTGCATGCGCGCAGTCTGCTGGAAGACCGAATACGAACGGTTGAATTCCAGCTGCCAGTCGGTGTTGAAGGCCTTCAGCACCCAATCCTTTAGCTCCGGCGGCAGCTCTTCACGGAAGCGCCCAGTGCGCGGATCCCATTCCGAGCTCAAAGCGGCGAAGAAGGAGAACGGGCAGACCGCGACGTAATAATCGTATTCGCTGGGACCCGAGGTGTGGCGGCAGCCATCGTCATCGGCACCCATATCGGCGAGATCGGTGGTCGCCTGCTGATCCACCGGCACCCCCATGATATCGAACTTCTGCCCGGTGATCGGCGAGAAGACGCTCATCTCCTGGACCTGCATGGCCCACATCGGCAGAGAGAGCAGGAGCAGCAGCAGATAACGCATAGTGAGGGCTCGCGGATGAGGAAGGGTACGGCGGCTCGTCCACCGATGCCGGACGAAACAACGAAGCCGTCGCAGCCTGAAGGCGTGCGACGGCTTGCAAACCGGATAGCCGGCTGACCTATCCACTGTGTGGGCCAGTCGATCAAAGGAGCTTGGCCGGCATCAGCCGGCCGCCAACTCAGGCGTCGATCGAGATGACTTCGACCACCGTGTGCTGGTGGCGAAAGCCCTTGCGGCGGTTGGTGACGTGCTTGCGGCGCTTGTACTTGCCGACGGTGATCTTGTCACCGAGCGAGTGCTGGAGGACCTTGACCACGGCCTTGGCACCGGCGACGAACGGCGAACCGACCTTCACCGAAGCGCCATCGGCGAGCAGGAGCACGGGCAACTCGACGGTGCTGCCGACTTCGAGGGTCTCGGCGCGATCGAGGGTGAGCTTGTCACCCTTCGCGGCGCGGTACTGACGGTTACGATCTTGGATGACGGCGTACATGCGGAACTCGCTTCTTTTTTCGACGGTCTACTCGTGGGGTCACGCACTGCTTTTAGGGGCGGCGCATGGCGGCTGGTTGATCAAAAACCGTCAATGACGACGGCGACCCCGCGTTTGGCGGGAGAGGTTTCTATCGCCACGTCCGCCCGACGCAAGACCAGCCGAACCCGAGCGGCGGCTGGCAGGGCCTTCGCTGATGCTGGCACTAGCGCTGGCGCTGGAACTGGAACCGGCGTGAGCGAGGGCGGTAGCAGCCACCACCGCGCCCACCGTCACCGGCTCGTTAGGACTAAAGAGCAGTCGGCGTAAGACCACCGCGTCTTCGAAGACGGTGCTCGCGCGCGCCACCGCCGGGGCCACGACCACCACCTGGCGGACCTCGACGGGAGCCTCGCTCGCCGCCGGGGCCGGGGCGCGGATCACGCCGCTGATCGGATCCTCGGCGAGCTCGCGTTCGAGATCGGCGGGCTTCATCGCCGCCAGCTCCTTGGCCAACTGGATAGCCTTGGCCTGTTCGACCATCAGCGGGGCGAGCAAGCTCGGGCGCACCGATTGACGCTTCTCGTTACCGCCGCCGCTGCGCTCGTTGCGCTGGCCGCGATGGAACGACGGCACCAGACGGAACTCGCGGGCCTTCATCGAGGGGTCGCCCGAGAAAACGATCTTGCAGTCTTTGCGCTGTTCGAGCTCGCTGATCTCTTGATGGCGGGCATTGAGGATGTGGATCGCCACATCCTGTGGCAGCACGATCTCGAGCCGCGCTACACTGCGCGTGTGCAGCATCTGCCGCAGCTGGCGCATGCAGTCGATCTCGATGCTTTCTGCGGTCTTCACCGAACCGGTGCCGACGCAATGCGGACACTGCACCGACGAGACCATGGCGTGACTCGGACGGGTACGCTGGCGGGTCATCTCGACCAGGCCGAAGCGGGACAGCGAGGTCACCTGGATCTTGGCCTTGTCGGTCGACAGCGCCCGGCGCAGCGCCAGCTGCACCAGCCGCTGATGACCGCGGTCCTCCATGTCGATGAAGTCGATGATGATCAGGCCGCCGAGGTCGCGCAGCACGAGCTGCTCGGCGATGGTGTTGACGGCTTCGAGATTAGTCATCAGCGCCGTCTGCTCGACGTCGGAGGATTCGCGGTTTTTCGCAGAATTGACGTCGATCGAGACCAGCGCCTCAGTCTGCTCGATGACGATCGTGCCGCCCGAGGGCAGCTGGACTTTGCGGTCCGAGATGTGCGCCAGGCGCTCTTCGACCCCGTAGAAGGTGAAGATCGGCAGCTCATCGCGATGCAGCTCGATACGGTTGACCAGCTCAGGCATGAACACCTGGGCGAAGGCCCGAGCCTCGTCGTAGAGCTTCTCTTGATCGATGATGATCTTCTGCACGTCGGGGCCGGCGACATCGCGCAGCGTACGCACGACCACGTCGGCTTCCTGATACAGGCAGAACGGGGCGCGCACCGACTTCGACAACGCCTCGACCTCGGCCCACAGGCGCTTGAGGAACTCGTAATCGAGCTTGATCTCGGCCTCGTCGCGCTCGGCGGCGGCGGTGCGCACGATGAAGCCGAAACCCTCAGGTGGCGGGCAGCTGTCGAGGATCTTCTTCAAGCGCCGGCGGACCAGCGGATCCTCGATGCGCTTGGACACGCCCTTGGCCTGCTCGCTGTGCATCAAGACGAGGTATCTGCCGGGAATCGACAGGTACATGGTCATGTTCGGACCCTTGTCCTTGATCGACTCCTTGGTGATCTGCACCACGATGTCGTCGCCCGGACGAAGGATCTGCTCGATGCGCGTGCCGCGCGGCTTGTCGTGGATCAGCTCATCGACGTGGATGAAGCCGTTCTTGCCGGCACCGAGATCGAGGAAGGCGGCATCGAGGCTAGGCTCGACATTGGCGACCTTGGCCTTGTAGATGTTGCCGAGGTGCTGGCCGTCGCCGATGCGCTCGTGCAGCAGCGATTCAAGGCGACCATCGCGGATCACGCCGACGCGCAGCTCCTGCTCGTCGAGGACATTCATCAAGATGTGCGAACCCATGTGAGGCTCCTAAGCAAGCCTGGGAGACGTCATCAAGACGGAATGCACCGCAGGCGGTGATCGGCGACGCGCGAATGCCAGGTGGCACTCCAGCACATCCAGCCGGGGAAGCAGTACGCTAGGGAGATGCCGATGGGCTACAAGGGCGGAGAGCGACTGAGCAGGAGAGGACGCACCCCCTACGCGATTTGATCAGGGCTTTCCGAGCTGCTTGCGGAGTTTTTGCAGTTCGAGGGCTTGTTCGGCGATGAGGTGGTCGCGTTCGATGGCTTGGGCGCGCAACTGCGTTTTCCGGGTTCACTCCAGGCTCTTGGCTGGTCCGCAAGATAAACCAGCGACGCGCCTCGTCGAATCATTCGAGAGCATGCTCTACCGATGAAAAAATAATCCCCCGCAGCCCAAGACTGCGGGGGATCTCCAACCCTGACTAGGAGCCTGTCGGAGATAGGCCGACGAGGCTGGCGAAGTGTATCGCTGGGCAGATCCAAGGCGGAGGAGTGCGCCAAATAGCAGCGCTATTTGGACATTCCGACAACGCCGGAGATGCCCGGCGAGACCGAGTCAGCCTTGCTGGCCTATCTCCGACAGGCTCCTAGATCAGGTATCAGAACAATCAGGTATCAGAACAACAGCTGCTGCTGAACGCGCAGGATGTGCGCCGTCGGAGCATTGCCGGTGGCGGGCGTTGCGCCTTCTTCACCGGTCCAATTGATGTACTCGATGGCGAGCTTGTTCTTGTGGCCGTTGAAGAAGGCATTCATGCCGATTTCAACCTGACGGCCGGAAGCACCGTAGTCGGCGGCCCCGTAGTTGACGCCTTCGGTGGTATTGTTTCTGTTATTGTCGATCGTCGAAAATCGCAGTGCCGGTTCGACCATCGGCACCAGAGCGATGCCGGTGGCGAGGGCATAGCCGGCCTGAACGGTGAAGGTGTGCGAATGGACGGCGTCGGGACTGGCGGCAGCGTCAGCCACGAACGAGGTTTTTTGCATGCGGTAATCGATCACTGCCGTCAGGCTGTCGAGGTGCAGCATGCCCTCGAAACCGAAGATCGCCGCCGAGGCGCTGCCGGGCTGAAGGCCGCCGGTGGCGCCATCGACATCGGCGATGCGATCCTTGGAATCGCCGGCGGCCTCGATGCCGATGACAAAACCATGCCCGGGTTTGCCGGCGAAGCTTTCCTGCCATGGGCTGGCCCAGTCAGCCTTGCCGGTGATTTCGAGGCGCCCCGAATACCACAGGCCCTCGCCTTGGCTAGTGGTTGCGTTGGCCATGTCGTCACCAGCCGCACCCGTCGCGGTCGAGGTGGTGAAGCCAGTGCCGACATTGTTCAAGACATCGACGCCGAAGCGGATCATCGGTGCATCGAGGCGATAGCTCACGCCAACATTGTTCGGCACGCCGATCGGCGTGGTCGGACGAAACGAGGGGAACAGGCTCATGCTCTGGTTGAAGTTGCCGGTGTAGAACCAGGCATTCTTCTTGCCGGCAACTACGGTGTGGCTCAGGTCACCGGTGACGAATTTGCGACCGACATAGGCATCGAACAAGGTGACGTTGGTGTTGCTGTTCGCATTCTTACCGACGTTATCAGCGGCCAAGGTGGTCTGGAAGAGGAAGCCATCGCCGAACGTGCCCTTGAAGTATGGGCGTAGGCGACGCAGATAGAAATCGGCAGTATCAGGCTTACCTACTCCGTTTTCACTCGGCGAATAAACGTCGCCTGCATTGTTGGACCCGCGCCCGATATCCATGCGCGCCTGGGTCAGCATGCCGACGGTGAGCTTGGCCGCATCATCGGACACGACCATGGACTCGGCAGCGGCATAGCCGGCGAGGGTGAGAAGAAGAAGGGATGGTACGAGACGCTGCACGGAATTCTCCTGATCGGTGAGTGCTCTGACGCAACAGCGAAGAGCCGGGGGATGTTAGCGAATTGTGAATACATGATGTTCATCCGACAATCCAGTAGGGATGATTCATTGCGCATCATGATTCGCGATAAACGTGTCATCAGCTGCCCGATACAGCACTTTTCAACGAAAACGGTAGGCGTTACCCTTAGATGACATAGTGGTCAATACGCTCGTTGGATCAGGACATCCCGCATGCCTGGACGGCTTCCCATTTCATCTTTTCGCGACCGAGCCACAGCCCCCCGATACCGGGACCACGCCCGAGCAGACGTGCATGAGCCTTACGCAGGCCAACCGGGGACCGTGCGTAAGGCTCAGTGAAAACCGTTCGATTACAGATTACCGAACAGATTGTCGAGCTGGTCTTTCATCGCCTCGGAGAAATTCCCGCTGAGCTGGGCGCTCTGTTCCGGCTCGCGCTTGGCGGCGTCGGCAAGGATGCCTTCCATCTGCACCGCCAATTCCTTGCACAGGACCTGGATCATGCCGACCTTGACCGCGCTTGGGAACACTGCCACCTGCAGGGTACGTTCACCGAGCAGGGTGAGATGAATACTCGTGCTCGGACCCTGGTGGGACATGATGCGGAATTCATGTTCACCAAGCAATTTTGCCACTTGGCGCGTGGAGGCGAAACTACCGGCGACCAAGGCCGCCAAGGCCGAGCCGTCATTCTCGGTCTTGAAGCCTTGGCGCGAGACCAGATGCCCTTCCTGGTCGATGAGCATCGCCGATTCGGCACCGGCTTTCTTGACGAAAGCCAAGAGCGCCTGATTGATACGATCGACGTCGGTGGCGTAGAATACCAGGCGTCGCAGTCGATGGGCCTCGTTTTCGCTGACCATTTAAGGAGCTTTCGGCGCAGCGTTGGGAGCAACCGGAGCGGGCGCGGGCACGGGAGCAGGCGTCGCGAGCGGAGCCGGGGCGACTATCGGCGCAGGCTCTGGGGCCGGAGTGGCAATGGCTTCCGGCTCATCCATCAGCAGCTTCTGGATGCCGCCGGGGAAGAATGGACGCACCGCATCGCGCACTGGCCGCACGAAGAGGATGGCGATCACCAAGGCCAACAGCAACAGCACCACTGCCAGCAGAATCTTCATCGCCCCGCCGCCAGCGGCGCGACGGTCCTGATATTTACGCAGGCTGGGATCGGTATCGCCGACATTCGGTGCGGTATTGCCCGCACGATGGTCGAGGGCCGGTGGCTTGGCCTTCTGCAGGTGCTTGCTCTTGGGATCCTCGAGCACCGGATTACCGCCGGTGGGGGTGTAGCCCGAGGGCAGGGTGGCCTTGCGGTTGGCGGCCGGATTGGGCGGTACCGGACGCGGCGGACCAGCAGGTGCGACCGCCATCGCCGGACGTGGCCCGGGGGTGGGGGCGATGCTGCCAGCGACGGCCGGCGGACGCGGCGGCGCCGGAGCTGCCGGACGTGGAGGCGCCGGAGCTGGCACAGGGGCCGCGGGCATCGCGGGCATCGCGGGCATCGCTGGCATCGCTGGCGTGGGCGAGGGCGAGGGTGCCGAAGGAGCCGCCGACACCGTCGTTGCCGGCTGCACCGGGGTCAGGTTGTTGGCCGTACGCCGACGATTGGCGGCCGGGGCATGTTCCTTGTTAAGCTTCTCGATCACCAGGCGGCTGATTTCCTTCAGCGTCGCAAAGACCCCTTTGCCATCACGCGCGCAAGCTTCATAGGTCGGATAGCGGTTGGGGTTCATCTGCGCGTCAAGATCCGCGACGCTCAAGGCGTTCGGCAGATCGCGCTTATTGTACTGCAAGACCACCGGGATGTCATCGATGGTCAGGCCCATCTCGGCGAAGTTGTCTTTGAGATTCTGGAACGATTCGAGATTCTCGGCCATCTTGTCGGGATTGGAGTCGGCGACGAAGATCACCCCGTCGACCCCCTGCAGCACCAGCTTGCGCGTGGCGTTGTAATAAATCTGGCCGGGAACGGTGTAGAGCTGGAACTTGGTGCGCATGCCCGCGACCTGGCCGAGATCCAGTGGCAGGAAATCGAAGTACAGCGTACGATCGGTTTCGGTGGCGATGGAGACCATTTCGCCAACCGCATCCTTGGGCGCCTTTTTATGGATGATTTCGAGATTGGTGGTCTTTCCCGACATGCCCGGGCCGTAGAAAACGACCTTGCAGCTGACTTCGCGTTGACCGAAATTGATCTGGACCATTACCGATAGGCTCCGACTTTGAGTACGTTAAGGGCGAGAGATTTCATGAAGGCGCTTACAGAAAAGCTTACAGAGAAGCTTACAGAGAGAGGCGAGAGGCGAGACGTTCGATCAGCGGTTTGACTTCAATCTGCAGCAAAGCGAGATTGGCTCCGGCATCGATCAAGAGGACGATAAAGGCAGGGCCCGTGGTTACGAGAAGCAATCCGCCCTGATCCGAAATCGCATTGAACGAGGCCATCGCCCCCAGTCCGAGGTGCTGATTCATGCGCCCGGCGGCCCCCAGCAGCTCGCCGACAGTCGCTGACAGGTCGTTTTCATCAGTTCCCGAACGCAACGCCGACGCCATCGGCAAGCCATCCGCCGAGACCAGCAGACAACCGCCAATGCCGCGCACCCGGTTCACCTGAGCGAGAATTTCCTCCATCACGAAGCTCCCAAATCGATCAAGGCCTGGCGCGCACGCAATTCCAGCATCGCCGGACGTACACCGGGGTCGGCCAAGACCACCACGCTTACGGTCTGATCGCGACTGAAGGTCAGCACCTGTCCGCCAGCGGAGACGACCACCCAGGTCGCCGGGGCGCTGGCGCCATGCGTCTTCAAGGTCGCGGTCGTCGACTTCAAGATATCGGCGCTGAGCGCCGCCAGCAGCTCATCCTGCCCGGCGGGCAGGTTCTTCGACATCATCACTCGTCCCTGGACGTCGACGATACAGGCGCCACGGACGCCGATCTCCGAGCAGATGGGATCGAGAATAGCAGTTTTCGCCCCGCCGATCGAGCGCAGCAAGGTGGTCACCGTGCCCACCGGGGCGGCAGTCGAGCTCGTCGAGACCATGGGGAACGCCAGCGGAGCGTTGCCATCGCGTACCGGCGCGGGACGCGGCACCACCGAAGGCTTGGGGCTTTGGCTGCGCCCCGAGGTCGAGGTGGCGCTGCTGCCGGCATGGCTAGCAGTATCGCCAGGCGAGTGATTGGAGACCCGATGCATCGCGATAGTGGTGACGGCCGGAACCGTACCCCCTAGCTCGGTGATGCGCTGAACCGTGGCCGGATCATTGGGTTTAAAGGTGAGGATCTGCCGGAGATGATGGAGGGTAACCTCGCGATTATCCGCCAGATCGGCCATCAAACGGTGGGCCGCGTAGCTGCGCGGGTCCTTTTCAAGTCCCTGCTGCAGAAGGTGGATGGCCTCGGCTTTCTTGTTCTGGCCGGATTTCAGCTCAGCGAGAATGACATAGGCCTGACCGCTGCGCGGAAATTCCTTGATGCAGCGTCTACAGACCGCCTCGGCACCGACCTCGTCGCCAGCTTGGCGCACGAGTTCTGCCAGACGATTGTAGAGCGACGCAGACGGAAAGTTCTCGACTTTCTTGCGCAGGCGCTCGATCTCGGTCTCCACCTGCACGTACTCCTCGGTGAACATACATTGTGACACCGTCAGAAGCGATGTCACCGGTAATTACTTAGTAGTGCGGGATTGTTCCGTCAAGGCAGCTCTGCCGCGATGTGCTTTGACGTACCACCCACGGGCCCCACGATTCCAGCGTGCGCTCCCTGGTTTTTGTCGTCAACCCCCGCAGTGGCGGGCGCGCCGGTGCCTGGCTGCTGGCCCGACTGCATGAGCGCTTGCCCTCCGAACGGGTGCTGAACATCGATGAAATCGCTTTGAACGATCTCGCACGGGCCCTCGTCGATCGTGGCGATACGGTGGGGGTCATCGCCTGCGGTGGCGATGGTACGGCAGCTGCCGTGATCGAGGCCTGCTGGCAGGTCTCACCCCTGCAACCGGTACCCGTCGGTACCATCCCCCTCGGTACCGGCAACGATCTCGCCCGCTCGCTGGGGTGGCGACCGCATCGGCGGGCCCTCGCCCCCGACCGTCTCGACCATCAAATCCATGCTCTGCAGGTCGGCCCCCTGGCGGCGCTCGATCGCTGGGTGATTACGGGGGCCGGCATCAGCCACTCTTTCTACAACTACCTCAGCCTCGGTGCGGATGCGCGGGTCGCCGCCCGCTTCCACTCCCTGCGCGGGAATCAACCGTGGATGTTCCGTTCACCACTGATGAACAAGGCCATCTATGGGCTGATTTCGCTCAGCGAACCGGCCCTGAACATCAGCGCGGCGGTTGGCGAGCTCAGCCTCCCCTCCTGGACACGGGCGGTGATCTTCGCCAATATCCCCAGCTACGCCGGCGGTAGTCGGCTGGGGGCCGACATCCGTGCTGACGACGGCTGGATCGATGGCTTTGCCCTCGGCGGTGGCAGCGCCCTCGGCCTGGCGGTGAGCGGCTTGCGCCCGGCGCACTGCTTCATGCGCGACAGCGTGGTGCGCTTTACGCTCAACAATCATCTGCTGATCCAGATTGATGGCGAACCCCTGCGATTGAGCCCCGGTCAATACACCATCGCCCATGGTGGACGAGCTCGGGTCATCACCTTGCCGGTGTGATTTGGCTGAACAGCTCAGGAGCCGAACGCACGACGATCTCTGCGGGCCAAACGACAGCACTCAGACGACGCCGGGGCATGCCGCCGGTAGTATCGCAGCCGATGCGTTGAGGAGTGATCAAAGGCTCCCTGATCGGCATATGGCCGCTGATGAGGCACATGTCACCAGGCAGGTCGTAAGGGTACGTGCTGAGCCAGGCTTTGCTGAAAAGCGCTGCCGGCCGGGGATCGTGCTCATCCCGCCACGGCCCCTCCCAACCGGCACGCAGCTCGTCGAGTTGCTCAGCAAAGGGTCGCACCGGATCGAGACCCGCGTGTACTGCCGTCCATCGACGTGCGCCGACGGCACCTTCGAGCACCCACGGCAATTCCCCCAACCATGGCCAATGACGACCCAGTCGACGCTTCAGCTCACCTGGAGTGCGCGCTCCGTAGGCGGCCATGACCGCGGCTCCACCCCAGCCACCGACCCACGCCGCAAACGCTTCGTAATTGGGGTCGGCGTCGCCGCGCCCGAGCACCCGGGCAAGCATCCATTCATGATTGCCAAGCAGACAGCGTGCCTGCCCGGAATCGCACAGATCATGGACCCGATCGAGGACCTCGGGGACCTGCGGACCGCGATCGATCAGATCCCCGAGCAGGACGAGCTCGTCGTCGGTCTGAGCGATGACCGAATCGAGCCGCTCACACCAGCCATGGACATCACCGATGAAGGTCGGCACGCATCACCATCATGATACGTACCTTCATGGATGTGGTCCGCCTGTCCATGCTGCACAGCTCACGCTTCCCCGTGCAATTACTGAAATAGCAGACGGTCGAAGACAGCCGGCCGAGTCAGCCGAGCGAATCTATTCCCGGCAGGCTCATCGCCGAACATTTTCGGGAACTTGCCCCTTCCGCCCGCGGGGCGCTGGAGAACATTTTGGGCATGGCTGGCACCTTGGTTTCCATCAATGTCTCGAACGGTGGCGTACCAAAACTGCCCGTGGCCTTCGCTGCCATCACCGCCGCCGGCGTCACCGGCGACCGTCAGAAGGGCCGTCAATGGCATGGCGGCCCGGACCGTGCGGTATCGATCCTGGCCCTGTCGGTGATCCACGAATTACAGCAGCAGGGCCATACCCTGGTGCCAGGAAGCACCGGTGAAAACCTCACCATCGATGGTTTCCGCGCCGACGAACTGGTCCCCGGGGCACGCCTGCGCATCGGCCGCGATCCGGCGACCGCGGTCGATCTCGAACTGACCACCTGGCTGGAACCTTGTTCGAAGATCGCCGGGAATTTCAGCGGACGGAACATCCGTGTCTTCGCCCACCAAAAAAACCCCTGTCGCTCGCGAGTAGGCGCACGGGTACTGCGGGTGGGCACGGTAGCGGCAGGAGATCCGGTGGCCCTGCTCCCTGCTGAGAGCCTGCCCCCGGCTGAGAGCCTGCCCCCCGCCGAGAGTCTGCTCCCCGCCGAGAGCCAGCTCCCCAGCTGAGCGCTAGGAGTCTGTCGGAGATAGGCCGACGAGGATGGCGAAGTGTATCGCTGGGCAGATCCAAGGCGGAGGAGTGCGCCAAATAGCGGCGCTATTTGGACATTCCGACAACGCCGGAGCTG